>CAZURN010000445.1:0-2537 GCA_964623165.1 uncultured Syntrophobacteraceae bacterium | reverse complement strand
GGGAATACCAAGGCTTGCCCTTTTTCAGCTTGGCTGGCTTTACATTCCCTATCTCCTGTCTTACGTGTTGCTCATTGGCGAAAACGGACAGGGAAGAACCTGGATCTTTTTTGTCTTGGTCGTGATCATCGCGGGTGATGCGGGAGCCTTTTACTGCGGACGGGCACTTGGCCGTCGCAAGCTCTATGAGAGAGTGAGTCCCAAGAAGACCGTTGAAGGAGCCATTGGAGGTTTGTTGGCAAGTGTCTGCTTCGGTGTGATCTTCGGGGTTCTCTTCATCAAAGGATCATCCGTGGCGTGGATCGTTGTGCTAAGCGCTGCGTTTGGAATTATGGGGCAAGTTGGGGATCTTATTGAATCCATGATCAAGCGCGTCAGTGGAAAAAAGGATTCGAGCCGGCTCCTCCCGGGGCATGGAGGAATTCTGGATCGCATGGACAGTCTGCTTTTTGTGTTCCCTTGCATGTGGCTCTATGTGAGGTGGACTGGGTAGAAGGCTGACGGGTTTCTGGGAGAAGACCATACCTTGAAGAGTATTGCAGTCTTAGGAAGCACCGGCTCCATCGGGGTAAGCACCCTTGACGTTCTGCAGCAGTTTCCTGGGCGTTTTCGAGCAGTGGCTCTGGCTGCTGGGCGGAACACTGACCTGCTCCTCGAGCAAATCCGCAGGTTCCGGCCCAGATTGGTGGCCGTCATGGATGAAGCATCGGCCACGAGGCTCACCGGGGCCATGGGAAGAGGCGAAAGGGAAACAGAGGTTGTGTTCGGTGCCCAGGGCTATGAGCGAGTGGCAACCCATGCAGAGGCAGAGGTTGTCGTTTCAGCCATGGTCGGGGCAGCAGGCCTGCTTCCGACCATGGCGGCCTTAGAGGCTGGGAAGGGCATCGCACTCGCCAACAAGGAAACCCTCGTGGTCGCCGGGGAAATCGTCATGAGGCTCGCTTCAGAGCGGAACACGCAGATTCTCCCCGTGGACAGTGAGCACAGTGCAATTTTCCAGGCCCTCAGGGGCAATCACCGGAACGCGCTGAAGCGAATCCTCCTCACTGCTTCCGGGGGGCCATTCTTCAACTGGGAAAAGGAAGACCTCGCCTCTGTCACTCCGAGGGCCGCCTTGCGCCACCCAAACTGGACCATGGGTCAGAAGATTACTATCGACTCTGCCACCCTGATGAACAAAGGCTTGGAAGTCATAGAAGCCCACTGGCTCTTTGGAGTCCCGGTGGACCAGATTGCGGTGCACATTCATCCCGAAAGCATCGTTCACTCCATGGTGGAATACATAGATGGGTCGGTCATCGCGCAAATGGGAATCCCAGACATGAAGATTCCTATCGCTTATGCCCTGGCCTTCCCAGAGCGCCTTCCGGTCCAGAGTCCTCCGCTGGATCTCTTTCGCCTGGAAAAGCTCTCCTTCTATCCACCTGACGACGAAAAATTTCCTTGCCTCAGGTTGGCTTACGATGCATGCAGACAGGGTTCGACACTTCCTGCAGTCCTGAACGCGGCCAATGAAATAGCCGTTCAGGCTTTTCTGGACGGGTCTCTCGGGTTTCTGGACATTCCCCGTGTCATCCAGTCGGTCATGCAGAGGCACAAACCGGCGGAGAGCTTGACCCTGGAAGCCATCCTCGAGGCAGACGCCTGGGCGCGCGCCGAAGCAGGGCTGGAGGCAGGCGGTTTGCCGGGTTGATATCCCAACCATGCTCCGACCGAACTTTGTTCTCGACGGAGTGTATCGGCTCTGCGGTTGCCAATTGGCCATCCGGTTTCGTTGAGAGGACCAACCGCGCGAAACACCTAATGGATCACATGGCATGAAACGATAATGGTGAGGGAGGGATTTGCAGGCCTCTACTCTTGCCCGATCATCAGTCTGGTCTTTCAAGAAAAGGAAACATCTTGCTCACGACAATTTCCTCCACGATTCTCGTTTTGGGTGTTTTGATCTTCGTTCATGAACTTGGCCATTTTCTCGTGGCCAAGTGGGCCGGTGTCACGGTCTTGCGCTTCTCATTCGGGTTTGGCCCGCGCCTTTTCGGCTTGAAGCGTGGCGATACGGATTATTGCATCTCCCTCGTGCCCTTGGGGGGGTATGTGAAAATGCTGGGTGAGGACACCGACGAGGAGGTCACCGAGGACCAGCTCGCAAGAAGCTTTTCGACTCAGCCAGTGCTCAAGCGGGCCGGCATTGTCCTTGCCGGGCCCATGTCGAACTTCGCTCTGGCCATCCTCATCTTCACCCTGGTCTACGCTCTCTCAGGCATTCCCCAGATGACGGCCGACATCGGAACCGTCAACCCGGGGTCTCCCGCTGAACAGGCAGGAATCCTGCCCGGAGACAAGGTCCTTACCATCAACGAGCAACCCATCAACACCTGGGAGGACTTGTCCAAGAACATCGAATTGGCAGGAGAAAAACCACTCGTTCTGAAGATTCAGCGGGGCGAGGAAGTGTTGATCATCCATGTGAAGGCAGCCGTCAGCGAAGTGACCAACCTATTTGGAGAAAAGATCAGCAGGGCGGTCATCGGAGT
>CAZURN010000444.1:0-2555 GCA_964623165.1 uncultured Syntrophobacteraceae bacterium | reverse complement strand
GCGTTTCGTCCGGCTTTTCGGGCATCAGTCCCAGATCGCGCAGTTTGGTCACGGCTTTGTCAAGATACTTCAGAGGCATGGGCACAAGGTCTTTGCTGGTCATGGACACGCTCCCTTCTTCGTGACTCGCGGCACATGAGTGATTCCCACAGGTATGGACGCCTAACCCGTGGTTCGTACACGATCCTTCGGAACACACGGGCACTGCAGACGCAGCAGGCGACGGCTGTTCGCCGTGGGTGACAAAGAGAACCGGTGGCAGCAGTGGAAAGTGTTGATGAATGAAGTGCGCTCGCTGCCCCGAAGAACACCCCCTAACTGTTCTCAGGTGGCGCCTCAGCCTCGCCGACACCCACGGTGATGGGGAAATACCCTTCTCCGCTCTTGAAGATCCCAACTTTTTCGTGTTTGTGGTCTATGACTTCATAGGTCTGGGGGTCGATTCTTCTGAGTTGCCACCCTTTATAGTCGCAAACTTGTTTCTTGAAGTCCCAATACCCCATTGCCTCGGTGCCTTCCGTGGCACCAGTCCCGGTTCCAGCCGTCTCCGGCTTCTTTCTGGTCTCAGTCTCCATGGGTTTCCTTTCTGTGTGGATTGGGATGAACAACCAAGGAAGTATATTTCCACTCTACCCCAAATTTTGAATCCCGGTTCAATGAAAACGAGCATTGTTCATTCAACAAGCCCAAACTGCGTGCGATAGAGTGAGGCAAAGAAACCGCCCGCCCGGACCAGTTCGTCAAAACTCCCCTGCTCGACGATTTCACCGGATCGAAGCACAAGGATCTTGTCTGCTTCTCTCACGGTGGAGAGGCGGTGAGCGATGATGAAGGTGGTGCGCCCCACCATGAGCTGATTCAATCCATCCATGATGGCGGCTTCCGTCTCAGCATCCACCGATGAGGTGGGTTCGTCGAGGATGAGTATGGGCGAATCGCGCAAAATTGCACGGGCTATGGTGATCCGCTGCCTTTCCCCTTCCGAAAGCGTCGCGCCCTGCTCGCCAACCAAGGTATCGTAGCCCTTGGGGAGCTTGACTATGGAATCGTGAATCCGGGCCAGACGGGCGGCCAGCATGATCTCCTCGTCGCTCGCCCTAGGACGGCCATATGCGATGTTTTCCCTGACACTGATGGGGAAGACGAGGGGCGGTTGAAGCACCATGGAGATTTGACTTCGCAGCGACTTGAGCTGATATTCCCGGACGTCCGTCCCGTCGATGAGGACCCGGCCCTCAACGGGATCATAGAATCGGGGAATGAGGCTCACCAGAGTCGACTTCCCAACGCCCGTCGGACCCACAATGGCCACTTTCTGACCCGGTTGAATATGCACGGAGATCTCCTTCAGTACGGGTTGGTCCGGTACATATTGGAAGGATACATGCTCGAGGATGATCTCCCCCTTCGCGCCCTTGTCGGGAAAAAGACGGCTGCCGTCCTTCATGTCCCTTTCAATATTGAGAATCTCGAGCACACGCTGGACTCCTACCTTGGCCGTCTGGATGACCCCCCATGTTTGGCTGAGCGTGTTGATGGGAGCATAGAGGGAGGCGAGATAAGCTGTGAATACCACGAGTTCTCCCACGCTGAGGCTGCCGGAAAGGGCATGTCTGGCCCCGATGTAGATGACCAGGGCGGTGCCGAGGGCCATCACCCCGTTCACGACTCCTGAATACACATTTTCAAGGGTGAACAGTCGAAGGCTCGCACCGAGACTCTCGACACTGGCCCGCATGAATTTCCGGTGTTCCTCCTCCTCCTTGGTGAAAGCCTGGATGATCCGGATGGCGGACATGGCTCTCTGCACCACCGAGAAGACTTCACTCTCCCGTTCCCTGAAATATGTCGCTGCTGCGACGATCTTCCTGCTCATGAGGGAAATGGTAAGAACCAATGCAGGACAGATGGCGAGCGCGAGCAAAGTCAGCAGCCAGTCCAGTCTGACCATGACGACGAACATCATGACGAGAAAGGCGGTGGCGGTCACGACGGGAAAGACCCCGTTCATGGTGATGGCCTGAATGGAGTAGGTGTCCGAGGTGACCCGGTAGAGGAGGTCACCGACCTGGCTCCTGCTGTGGAATGCGAGAGAGAGGCGCTGAAGGTGGCCGTAAAGGTCGCTCCTGAAATCGTTCACCATGCGCTGGCCGATCCTGATGGTGGTGTAGTTGTTGACGATACTCAAACCGCCCAGGAGGAGGTAGATCAGCACAAGACCAATGCAAGAGAGGATGAGGAGGATTTCCTTGTCGTACGATGCGGCGAATGGCCATGTTGGGGGCTTTCCGCCCAGCACATGGTCGATGACAACCTTGAGAGGCCAGGGTTTCAGTATTTCACAGGCGCTGATCACGATAACCTGAACCAGCGCTATGGCAAAAGTAACACGGTAAGGCCAGAGGTATCGGAAAATTTCGCGTCTCATTTTGTCGAGTACTCCTGTGAGAAGTTCGAGGTCATATCACCCTGCCAATTTCATCTCAGACAGATTCCAACCCCGTGGAAGACCGCATCCTTCACGAATCCCGAAAGACTTGCACGCCCATTGGAAA
>CAZURN010000443.1:0-2559 GCA_964623165.1 uncultured Syntrophobacteraceae bacterium | reverse complement strand
TGATTCTTCAGAATCCCGTCGATCTCACAGGACCGGGTTTTATGCCTCACACCTACTCACGGGTGCTGAAACAACTTCTGGAAGAGCCCTTTGATGCATACCTCGTGGTCTGGAGCTACAACCCCGTGGTGCGCATCCCTATTGCCGAACTCGAAGCCTTCAACAAGGAAATCCGAAAACCCTTGGTCTTCGTCCTCCTGGCTTCGGAACCCGAGATCAGACCCTGTCTTCAGGATTTGCAGTCCAGGGGGATTTGCACCTACCTGACCCCGGAGGACGGCGCCGCCGCCTTGAATGCATTGCTCGAGAGACGCCGATACCTCGATGCAATCGCGGTACCCAGGCAACGGGAGAGTGAAGACAACAGACTTCAGTGATTGGATCAAGATAGGCTCTCTGTTTCCGGCCAGTCAGGGGGGAGGGAATCGAGGAACTCATGGAGGCCGTCCAGGGCCGCTTGTGTGAAGGCGCTGAATCCCTCGCCGTGGTCGAAATCCATGCCGGGGACCGTCAACACCCACGCAATGGGATCCTTCCCATAGAGTAGCCTTGCATAAGCCATCACGGTCGAAGGGCCCATGTGGTGGACTGTTTGGGGTTCGGCTGAACTTCCGGTCACTCGAACGGCCTGCAAGAGAGAGGCGTCATCGCTTCCAATACCCACTCTGGTGTCCACGAAGACCACCGAGGTGACCCCCTCCTCGGAAATTGAAAGCGAAACCTCCGGATCCAGCTGATGGAGGGAAATCCGCTTCACTCGGCGTCCTCGGTTGCGGAAAGCCTCTTCCAGCATCCTGCCCAGAACCAGCCCCGCGCCATCATCACGACGAAGGCTGTTCCCATATGCAACGACGAGGATCATGGGAAGGCTTTCCATTGGATCTTTCGGGGAAGGGATCGCAGGATTCTGATATGAAGTTGCAGTCGAGTTGGCGTAGCACAGGGCCTTGGGCCTGTCGCATCTGCCACGCCCAAGAGGAGCTCTGCTAGGCCCGTGACTCTGCTGGGTACGATCGTGCAAGCAACTCCATGAATGGGCCGACGATGGAGCAGAGCAAGCGTGCAGTTCCCTGTCTTGGCTTTCAACACTATTGACCACAAGACATGCGAACTCCCCTCCCCCGTTGGGTAGAATTGGGGGAGGGTGATTGAGTGAATACCAGCGCCCCCTCCCATATCTGCCTCCCCCTCAAGGGGGAGGCAGACTGCGAGAAGGGCGATAGCCAGGCAAGTCAAATGAGCACTAACCCCTGAATTTCTCCTGGACCACATTCCCTTCGACATCCAAGACCTGGATGTGTATGGGCATCTGACCCACGGCATGGGTGGAGCAACTGAGACACGGATCGAAAAGCCGAATCCCGTGTTCAACCCTGTTACAGAGGCCTTCCGTGATGTTCGCCCCGTCCATGTAAGCCTTGGCGATCTGGGTGATGGTCTTGTTCATGGCCAGGTTGTTGTTGCCCGTGGCCACGAGGAGGTTCACCTTCTTGAGAATTCCTGTGTCGTCCACATGGTATTCATGGAACAGGGTTCCGCGGGGTGCCTCCATGATTCCAACACCCACTTCGTTGTTGACGCCGGCCTGGCTTCGGAGATGGGGATCCATGATGTCCGGGTCATCGATGATCTCTGCGATCCTTTCGAGAGAGAAGAGGATCTCGATGAGTCGGGCATAGTGAGCATGGAACATGCTGCAGACGGGTTTCCCTTTTTTGCCCAGACGGCGGAAGTTTCGCAGTTCCCGGTCGGCTCTGGGTGTCCCTGCGAAGTCGCAGATGTTGAGGCGTGCCACGGGGCCAACCCTGTAAAGGCCTGGAATATCGCCATTCCCATTCCCGTAACCGAAGGGTTTGTAATAGGGGAACTTGAGGTAGCTCCAGGGCTCCACCGCCTCGGCAATGATGTCCTGCCATTTTTCATTGGCGAGGCCGGATTCCAGCAGTTTGCCGTCGGAATCCATCACCCGCAGGAGCCCATCGTAGTGCTCCAGACCTCCTTCCGGCGTGACAAGCCCAATGAAAAGACTCGGGAAGTTCCCATACGTCTCCACTTCCTTCTCGAACTTGTCGTAACTGTCGAGAAGGAGCTTCACGGCGAGCTCTGTCGTGTCGAAGGCCTCGGGCAACCGTTCCTTGATCCAGGCCAGGTTCTCCTGGGTGAGCCCATCCCTGACGCCTCCCGGCACGGCCCACGGGGGATGCACGCTCTTGGTCCCGAGCATTCGGATGATCTCCTGGCCAAACTGACGCAGGCGCACGCCCTTCCTGGCCAGCTCCGGATTGGCGTGGATGAGGCCGATGACGTTGCGGCTCGCCGGGTCGCTTTCCATGCCCAGGAGCAGGTCCGGGGCACTCAGGTGGAAGAAGCTCAGGGCATGGCTCTGAGTGTACTGAGCGTGGTTGATCAGTCGACGGAGCTTGTTCGCCGCCTTGGGGATCTTCACTCCCGTAATGGCATCACAGGCCTTGGCTGAAGCCAGCATGTGGCTGATGGGACAGATGCCGCAGATGCGCATCGTGATCCCGGGCATTTCTGGATAGGTGCGACCTTCGCAGA
>CAZURN010000442.1:0-2571 GCA_964623165.1 uncultured Syntrophobacteraceae bacterium | reverse complement strand
ACACCTCCACATCCTCTTCAAGGATATGAGTCTGGCATGCCAGAACATAACCCGCCTCCAGGTCTTTCCTGTCGAGGAATCCTATGTGTTTTCCCGTAGTCTGGACTCTACCCCGGCTGATCTTGACACGACAACTGCCGCAAACCCCTTGGCCTCCACAAAGATTGTTGATGTCAATCCCCACGTGGGAAGCCACATCGAGAAGCCTCTCACCAGCCTGGGCCCTCGTCGCGGTGTTCTCCGGCTTAAAGGTCACCTTGGGTTCAGCCATTCACTTCTCCCGGAACTTGGAGGATCCTTGGAGGGGTTGTGTTGCGTTCGATGAAAGTTTTTCGCGAGATCTTACAGCAGAAACCGCGCCTTGACCATCCTCAGCTTATAGGCTAATCATGGCGGACTGGAAAGGGAAAGATATGGGAAGACCAACCAAGCGTCTCGCCTACTACATCACGCCTCACGGGTTTGGCCATGCAGTGCGGTCCCTGGAAGTCATCCGCCATCTGGTGACGTCGGATCCTGGACTCCGAGTCCATATAGTCTCCGATCTGCCGGATTTTCTTATTCGAGAGAATGTCGGTGTGTCTGTTCCCATGACGAGGAAACGTCTGGATGTGGGACTTGTGCAGCAGGACAGCCTTCGGTTCGACCTTGCCACCACCGTTGAAGCAGTGTCTGCCCTCCGTGATAATGAAAAGACCATCGCAGAGAACGAGTGCCGGTTTCTTCGGGAGGAACGGATTGATGCCGTTGTGTCCGATGTGGCTTTCATCCCGTTCGTGGCTGCCGCGCGCCTCGGGATTCCCTCCGTCGGCATCGGCAACTTCACCTGGGATTGGATTTACGAGGCCTTCGCCAGGAAGGACGAACGTTGGAAACCTCTCATCTCTTGGATTCGAGAGGCGTATAGGCTGTGCGACCTTTTTCTGCGGCTTCCCATGCATGGGGACTGCTCGGTGTTTCCCAACATTACGGATGTGCCAATCATCGCCAGGCACGCCAAGAGGGATCGAGAGGAATCCAGGTGTGTCCTGGGAGTCGGTCCGCAGGCAAAGGTTTACCTTGTCTCCTTCGCCACCCTGGATCTGGAGCAGGCATCCCTTCGGCGGATTGAACAGATCAGCCATGCCACATTTGTTACCAAGAGGCCCATACAATGGAAGCTCGCCAATGGCAGAAGCCTGGACGAGATGAATCTATCTTACGCGGACGCGGTAGCCGCTGTGGATGCGGTGATCACGAAGCCTGGATACGGCATTGTCGCGGACTGTCTGGCCCACGGAACGCCCATGATCTACACGGACCGGGGTGAGTTCCCGGAGTACCCTATCCTCGTGGAGGAAATGGAGAAACAGCTCACCACAGTTTTCCTGCCTTCAGAAGAACTGGTTCATGGCCTCTGGGCATCCGCGGTCCATCAGATGGAAAGCCTCCCCCGAAAGAGAACAGCCCTGTGCACTGACGGTGCCTCCGTGTGCGCCCGGATCATCAGGGAGACCGTGGCGGGTGCCTGACTTCAGCTCTGGCAATTCAAGCGCTTTTGGGCCTCAACCGGGGATCGAAGCGACCCGACGGGCTGGACAGGTGGGAGAGACGTGAGGTGCGAAGGGTTGCATCCTAATGGTTTCCGAATTCCCTTGAACTGCGTTAAGCGGAGACAACCTTCTTGGGAATGCGGAATCCCTGATTCGGCCGGCATGAGAAACTTGCGCAGCAGCGATAGGCATTTCAATTCTCGTTGCACACTCCAGACCATCCGCCGGGGAAATCATTGATGAGAACACAGAGATTTGTTCTGGTTTTGCTGTTGGTTCTTTTCACCGTTGGGTGCGATCAGTTGAGTAAGGCCATAGTGAAATCGGTCCTGCCCAAACGGGGTACTGTCTCCTTGGCGGGGGATTTGGTGAGGTTTCATTATGCCGAGAACAAGGGGGCGGTCCTCAGCTTCGAATCGTGACTGCCGGAGAAATGGCGAGGGGCCCTCGTCACGATTGCCGTTGGAGGTTTTCTGGGGCTGCTCGTGGTCTATCTCGTGGCTGTCGCCGCCATTGGGCCTGTCCTGTTTCTGGGGCTCACACTCATCTGTGGCGGCGGCATCAGTAATCTCCTGGACAGGGTGCTGTTCGGTGGCACGGTTGTCGATTTTGTCATCTTCCAACTGGGTGGGCTCCGGACAGGAATCTTCAACGTGGCGGATGTGGCGATAAGCCTCGGGGTGGCGCTTTTCCTGGTTGGGGCTGTCTGGAGGCTTCTCGGGCGGCGTGTGGAATGATTTGTAGCTCAGAGCCCTCTGGAGCAAGGGATCCCCAGTTTCTCGACAGTGGCCATGGAAACTTTCACTGGCTCTCGGCGCTCAATCGGGAGTCGCTTCTTCGGGTCCAGGCTCAGTCTCTTCCCTTGGCGAAGGCCTGATCAAAATGGCACTCACCGGGCATACTGCGACACATGCCAGACACTCCTCACAGACCGGCCTTTCAACTTCGTTTTCCGCCAGGGCGGCAACAAAAGTGTCAATGCCTCTCTTGGCGAAAGTGAGCAGAGGACGCCCATTTCGGTTTCGGCAGACTTCGATGC
>CAZURN010000441.1:0-2571 GCA_964623165.1 uncultured Syntrophobacteraceae bacterium | reverse complement strand
ACTAGAAGAACTCGCCGGGAAAGCCAGCATCGTTGGAGAGATCGTGGATTCATATCAGCTCGACAATCTCAGCGTCAAAGAGCATCGGGAGCGATGCATGGCCTACGGGCAGGCACTGAAAACCTATGTAAGCTGTTGGGAGATCGGCAACGAAATCAACGGAAGTTGGACAGGAAACCCCGGACAAGTGCGGCAGAAGGAAAAGGACGCATTTCGATTGTTGAAGTTTCCCCAAAAGCCTCGTTTGCTCACGGTCTACATCGAGAATGGGGAACCTGACCCCTGGCAGTGGAGCAAGGAACACCTCCCTGAAGACGTTCGCACCGGGATCGAATGGCTCGGGATAAGTTACTACGGCCCCCATCTCTCTGTGGAGGAGTGGGTTGCTGTCTTCCGCTCGGCTCAGGTCTGGTATCCACAGGCGAAAGTGCTGATTTCCGAGTGCGGTTTTCAAAACTGCGATCAACCTGAATCAGAGAAGCGTGCGAGGTGGGCGCACTATTATCAGTACCTTTTCCCGAAACTCGAAGGGGCGTTAACTGGCTTTATCGGTGGGGGCTTTTGGTGGTATGGGTGGCAGGATAAGGACAAGATTGTAAGTTGGGTGTGATTCTGTGTTTGCCAATCGCGCCGAACCAGCCACTTAAACCGACTCCGGGCACGCACCGGGCGTTTCCCACAGGCCAGTAGCGGTGCGGCTTAGTTCTATCGTTGGGCTGTAACGGTGATGAAATTATTGTCTAAGCATCTAGGCTCACTCGACAAGATCCAGCATAGTATCAGTCACCTTCTTGGAGACTATGACACCTACTCTAGCCAAAGTTGATTCACCCACATCTGCGGCGGTTTCTGATCTCTTGGAGAAAGCCGCAAAGTTGTATGATATCGGGCAGTTCGACGAAGCGATCACCACCTGCCAGGAGGTCGTCCGGCTGAACGAGCAATCTCACTCGGCTTGGTATGGCCAGGGCTGCGCTTGGGAGAAGAAAGGGGAGGACGCTATAGCGTTAGGCTGTTTTCGAAAGGCTCTATCTCTTGCGCCGCAGCATGGTGAAACGCATCACAACCTGGGTAAGGTCCTCCACAAGCTCGGATTGACTGAAGAGGCGATCGAAAGGTTCCAAAGCGCGCTGGCTTTGGGCAAAGGATTTTTGCCGCGCACTGCGATCGCGACGCTCATCCCAGGCAGTCCAAGCGCTACCAACAGGACCGTTCTGGAAGCTCGAAGGTCTTGGGCTGAAACCCACCTTCCCCCTGTCGACCCTCATAAAAGGTTCCGAAGAGAACCGGTTCAGGGCCGCCGGTTAAGAGTCGGTTATTTGTCCTCGTTCTTTCAATCGCACAACTGGATGAAACCAGTGTGGGGACTCCTTAATCATCACAATCGAGATCACTTCGAGGTCTTCCTCTTCTCGGATGGCCCAGAAACTGCCTGCCTCAATTGCTACCGCAAGCATCCCATGGATCGTTTCTACGACATCACAGGGCTTTCCAATCAGGCGGCCGCCGTGTGCATCGAAATGAGTGAGCTGGATATTCTTGTGGACCTTAATGGGTACAGCAGGTTTGATCGACTGGCGGTCCTCGCCCTCAAGCCAGCTCCGGTCATAGTTGGATGGTTCAACCTGTATGCCACTTCTGGAATGACCTGCTATGATTACTTAATCGGTGACAATGAGGTCATCCCTGCTGAGGAGGAAGCGTTTTACACGGAGAAGATTCTGCGTGTTCCAGGTTGCTACCTCACCTACGAGGTATTGTACCCTGTACCGGACGTGATTGATCCGCCGGTGCTTTCCACCGGCAAAATGACATTCGGGTCGCTAGCCTCCCAGTACAAGATCACTGCGTCTGTCGTGGAAGCTTGGTCGCGTATTTTGGTCTCCGCTCAAGACACACGGTTGTTCTTGAAAAACTCTATGCTCGACTCTGTAGCAAACCGCGAATTCCTCGCACAACGTTTTGAGTCTCACGGCGTCTCGCGGCATCGGATTGCTATGGAAGGATCTGCCAATCATTTTGATTACCTGGCAGCTTACGGATCTATAGACTTAGCTTTGGACACATTTCCATACAGCGGGGGTACGACCACATCAGAGGCTGTCTGGCAGGGAGTGCCAGTCATTACGTTTCACGGAGATCGCTGGGCAACGCGTCAAAGCGCCTCCATCAACCGGGCAGCCGGCCTGAGCGAATTCGTCGGGCGGGATCTTGACGATTACATCTCTATCGCCATTGGGCTGGCCAAGCATCCTGACACACCTTCCCGGCTGACGGAACTCCGTCGTACCATGCGAGATCGACTGGCTCGCTCTCCGCTCTGCGATACGGTGAATTTCGCAAGGAACATGGAGAGACTGTATGAAGGGATGACAGGAAGCGATCAAGGCGCACTTTGACTAGAGGCAAAGGCAAACTAGTGCCCAACTTGGCATTAGAGCCAACCTCGTAAACTCGGCGGTTCAACAGCGGTGGTGGCCTGCAAAAGGAAGCAGCAATAATGAAGGATGCAAAACATGGCTCATCCGGCGAATGAGTACCTTTAGGTTGCAAAACAGGAGATGGACATGG
>CAZURN010000440.1:0-2581 GCA_964623165.1 uncultured Syntrophobacteraceae bacterium | reverse complement strand
CTCACCAATTTTCTCGTGAAGGACCGGCGGATCATCCCTGCGGGAGAGAACAAGCGCATTGGAGTGTGCGTCAAGGGATGCGACAGCCGTTCCCTGGTGGCGCTAATCCAGGAAGGGTTCCTGGACCGGGAGCGCCTCTTCATCGTGGGCATCCCCTGCGAGGGCACCGTGGACTGGCGACGGGTGAGGCGCCTATGGCCATCCATGGATCAGGTGGTAGCGGTGCGCATCGAGGGGTCCGGGGTCGCGGTGGAGACCGACGGGGATACACGGGTCTTCGCCCTGGAGGACGCCCTGGAACGCAGGTGCCTGCGCTGCCGATATCCCAACCCATTGATCCATGACGCCATGCTGGGAGTGGAGTTGATCCCGAGGGTTACCGGAGACGGCGCCTACTTGGACGTGGCGAAACTGGAAGAAGGGTCCCTGGAGGATCGCCTGGCGTTCTGGAGAGAAGAGATCGGTCGGTGCATCCGTTGCTATGCGTGCCGCAATGCTTGCCCCCTGTGCATCTGTCAGGACCGTTGCATCGCCGAAACCCGCAGTCCCAAGTGGCTCACCCAGCATTGCGGGCCTCCCGAGAAGTTCTTCTTTCACATGATCCACGCATTTCACCTGGCGGGCCGGTGCACCGAGTGCGGTGAATGTGAGCGGGTGTGCCCCATGGAGATCCCCGTCACCCTCCTGAAAGAGAAATTGAATCACGTGGTGAAAGAGCTCCTGCAATACGAAGCAGGGTTGGATCCCCTGGCCAAGCCTCCGCTCCTCACGTTCAACCCCGCCGAAACGGGGCTTTGATTGGGAAAGCAAAAGACCCATGAGTGACAGTGTATTTGTGGCCAAGGAAAACTTGCCTGCACTGCTGGAGGGATTGTCGAGCCGATTCGCCCTCTGGATTCCCGACTTGGCCGGAGAGGGCAAATCCGGCATCCACTTCGTGCCCTATCGGCCGGGGAGGTTGCCCCTCCTGGGGCGGCAGGCCCTCACCCCGCCCAAGCGGGCCGTGTTCCCCCAGGTAGAACGGCTGCTGTCGTTTACCGTCCGCAAGAGCGAGGAAGACCCGGGGAAGCTGGAGGTTTCCTTGGACGACACACAGGAGGTTACCCCCACCCTGGTTTTCGGGGCCCGCCCCTGCGACGTGCGAGGGTTCACGACCTTCGATCACGTGTACCTAAACGGCCGCCATGTGGATCCCTATTACGAGGCGCGCCGGGCCAACACGGTTTTCGCCACCATCTCCTGCGGCACCATGGACGGCGCCTGTTTTTGCACGGCGGTGGGCAGCGGGCCGACCGACCGCCAGGGAAGCGACCTCTGGATGATTCCCCTGGAAGGCGGTTTCCTCATGGAAGCCCTCACGGACCAAGGCCGGAGCCTCATGCAGGACCTGGGTATCGCGGCCGGCAAGGAACACATCGAAGAGGCCCTGGAGGTGGAGAAACGCTTCACCGCCCGGCACGCCTCGACACCGGACCTCACCCGGCACCAGCAGGCATTCCGGGATCGTTTCTCCGACGGGCGGTACTGGGAGGATGTCGCCTCCAAGTGCATCAACTGCGGGATCTGCACGGTTCTTTGCCCCACCTGCTACTGCTTCACCATCAACGACGAAACCAAGGGGCTCGAAGGGGAGCGGTTCCGGTCCTGGGATTCGTGCATGTTTGCCCATTACACCCTGGAAGCGAGCGGCCACAATCCCCGCCCGAGCAAGGTGGACCGCTATCGCAACCGGGTGGGGCATAAGTTCAGCTATTTTCCGGAACGCTATAACGGTACCATTTCCTGTTGCGGCTGCGGGCGCTGCATCCGCAACTGCCCGGTGTCCCTGGATATTCGTGATGCGGTCGCCCGCCTTGCGCCAAAGGATGGTCCCGATGCCTGCACGACCTAACCCCTACCGTCCCGAACTGGCCACCATCCGGGAAATCATCGAGGAGACCGCCACCATCAGAACCTTTCGCGTGGTTCTGAATGACGCAGCCAAGATGGAACGGTTCTCCTTCGAGCCGGGACAGGTGGGCCAGCTTTCCGTTTTCGGGTTCGGGGAGTCCACCTTCGTCATCAACTCCCCGCCCACGCGCAAGGATTACCTGCAGTTCAGCGTCATGAAGACGGGCGAGGTGACCCAGAGGCTCCACCTGCTTCACCCGGGTGATGTGGTGGGATTGCGGGCACCCCTCGGAAACAGCTTTCCCCTGGAGCAGATGAAGGGGCGGGACATTGTGCTGATCGGAGGGGGCATCGGCATGGCCCCGCTTCGGACCCTGCTCCTCACGATGCTGGACAACAGGGAGGACTACAACGACATCACGGTGATCTACGGAGCGCGTTCACCCCACGACCTGTGCTACCGGTATGAATTCGACGCGTGGCGGGCGGGGGGAGTGAACCTGGTCCTGACGGTGGATCGGGAACACCCCGACTGGTCGGGGAGGGTGGGGTTCGTGCCGACGGTGCTGGCCGAGGAGGCCCCGAGCCCGTTCAACCGGGTGTCGGTGACCTGCGGCCCTCCCATCATGATCAAGTTCGTGCTTTTCGGCCTCAAGGAACTCCGGTACAAGGACGACCAGATCATCACGAC
>CAZURN010000439.1:0-2588 GCA_964623165.1 uncultured Syntrophobacteraceae bacterium | reverse complement strand
GTGGTGAACATTGATAATGGTTTTGGGGCGGGTTATATGGCTTCACTGATATCGCAGTCAACGGAAACCGGACACGACGCGCTGCGCGGGAACGACGGATGAACTGACCCCCACGGAGAGAGGGTAAAGATATGGCAAGAGACTTCCGACCGGACAGCAGGGAATCCGCTGTCATCTCAAGGCTCGACCACGCAAGGGAATCCCAGCGGGCCAATGCAATGAACCTTCTGCGAGAGAATCTCGAGGAACTTGCGGATCGGATTTCCACGAAACTGATTGAGGAGCGGCTGATTGAGACAACCAGCAAAGACGCACTCGATGGGCAGATCCAGTCATGTCTGGAATCGCTCCTGACGGCAGAGGAATTTGAAATCCAGTTCCAAACCGCCAACATTCGGGATCTCGTGCCGCGACCCCATTTCGTGAGCCTCTATCTGACGGCGTTCATCATCGAAAAGCTCATCAACCACAAGGCGGTGGTCGAGCTTTACGGTACGGACCTGGATATATACGGTTCGGTCCACCGGCAGGTTACCAAGTTCATTCCCATGTCCTGATCCTGGTCCGAGGCTGTGTGGTTCTTGTCGAGGCCTTCACGGCAACGAGACCTCGCCAGGGAGCAAGATCGTGTGGGTTGACCTTCCAAGCGAACTGGCTAGGGCACAATAAGGCTTTTTCGGAAATCCGCTGCTGTCATACCTTCCCGCCCCTCCCAGATCCAGCACCCCGGGCATTCCGGTCCTTCAGGGAACGTCGCGCGCGTCGCGTCATGTCTTTGAGCCGCATGAGATCCTCGACAGTGAATCCGGGTCGTCTGCACGCAAAGAAGGAATTGTTGTGGAAGAGGGGTTCACCCTCCAGATCATAACGGCAGCTCCCCACCGCTTCCTTCCACATGGCGGTTCCGGGAACGGGGGAGTACTCGGAAAGGTAAGGCATGGCTCCTGCCTCGCGGACTGTATCGATGGCTTGGGCCACCTCTTCCGGGGTCTGTCCAGGAAGTCCCGCAAGAAGGTAGACTCCGATCTGGTCTGCAGTGAATCCAGCTGACAGCAGTCGGGAGACGGCTGAATGGAACAGACCGTTGTCAACCTTTCCTCCCCAGTCCCTTTGATGATCCGGATGGGTGGTTTCCAGTCCGAGGCGAATCGTCTCGAATCCGCTTGCGTGAAGGAGTCGTGCCCATTCGGCTGTGAGCTCCCTTGCATGGATGGCATTGGGAGTGTGAAACCGAACTGTAACTCCCTCACGGCATAGGTTTTCCAGGGCCAACTTCAGAGTGCCCTCGGCCTTCACGAGGAGTGCGTCGTCGTACAAGGCGAAGTCCATTATTCCATGTTCGAAGTGAAGTGTACGAATGTCGCGGGTGATGCCCTCAGCATCCCGCCGAGCCCATTTGGGTTGGAGCCTGGTGGCGGCGCAGTAAGGACAGGCGTACGGGCATCCGATGCTCGTGAGAATCGGCGCAAACCGAGGGTGTTTGAGGAGGTCCAGAGCTGGAGGCGGCCATCGGTCAAATCGACTCCAGGAAGCCTTGTTGGTCAGCGGGAATCCAGTGGCCGATTCGATCATTTTCGGCAACATGTCCACGGGAATGGTGACCACTCGGGTTGCTCCGGTATTCATCCGGGCGTGGTCCGGGCACAGGCGGGCGTAAATCCCACCCAGCCATACAGGGGTCTCCCGGAAAACCGTTCGCACTGCTTGGATGGTTTCCCGAACTCCTGGATACCAATAGGTCATGATGGAGGTGACCAAGATCAGTGCTGGAGTGGGAAGAGACTGCAATTGGGCCAACAGGCTTTTGGGGTGGATGCCGTAGCGGTAGTAGTGCCTGGGCACTTCACTGAAGATTACGGGCTTGGAGATCACCATTCTCGCGAACTTGCCAGTCCCAAAACGGCGGTGGATAGGCGCCAGCACACTCTCTTCCTGCAGGGTGAGGGGATCGCTGCGATCCAGGCAGTCAACCAATGCGACTCCGCAGCCTCCCTCACGGAGAAGGGATGCCAGGTACAGAAGGCCCAAGGGCTTGGCCCACAGATCATATGCCGCAAAGTCAGTGATCCACGGATTCACAAGGAGGATGAAAGGGGCCTTTGCCATGTCCGATTCTTGGTTGACGTGGAAGGATCATGAACTGCATGGGGTTTCCTTCGAGCACGGATCTTCTTATATCCCCTCGCAGGGCTCTGGTCAAACCGCGTTGAGTTGATATAAGTTGAGCATCCTTTGAAGATCCTGAAGTGTTCAGTGGAGGTTCACCGAGGAGCGGTCCCATGCGTGCAGTGGTGCAGAGAGTGTCGACGGCCAGCGTTCATATTGGTGAAAAGGGAAAGGTGGGCGGCATCGATCGGGGAATCCTGGTGTTCCTCGGGGTGGGGCCGGAAGACACCCTGGAGGATGTGGGATACATGGCGGAGAAGGTTGTCAACCTGCGCATATTCCCCGATGAAGTCGGCAAGATGAACTGTTCTGTCCTTCAAATCAACGGAGGAATCCTGGTCGTCTCCCAGTTCACTCTCTACGGCGATTGCCGGAAAGGAAGGAGGCCTTCCTATGCCGGAGCCGCCCCCCCTGAACTGGCA
>CAZURN010000438.1:0-2605 GCA_964623165.1 uncultured Syntrophobacteraceae bacterium | reverse complement strand
CCCATGGCCTTGGCAGCCGTTTCGTCCTCTCGAATGGCCTTCATGGCCCGTCCGTAGCTGCTGCTCACCAGTTTCGAAATGACCAGAATGGTCACCACCGCGATACCCCAAGACCAGTAGAGATTCGTGTGGGGAGCCAGTCCCTTGAGTCCGAGCGGTCCGTTGGTCACCCCCTGGAATGCGTTGCAGAGGACCCGAACCACTTCCCCGAATCCCAGGGTCACGATGGCGAGGTAGTCCCCTCGGACCCTGAATACCGGGAAGCTGATGAGAAAAGCAAAAATGGTCGCGAGAATCCCCCCGGCGATGAGCGACACAAGAAACGGCGCACTCAGGACACTGAGCGGCCACACGAGGGGCTCGATGATGTAGTTCAACTCCTTCTCCATGGGACTCATGGTCAGCAGTGCGGACGTGTAGGCTCCAATGGCGATGAAGGCGTTGGGACCCAGGTGGAGAATTCCGCACACCCCGTTGATGAGATTGTAGCTCACGGCCAGTGTGATGAAGACGGCCATGTTGTTGAGGATCCTGATGTGGTAGTCCGATCCGTATGCATTGAAGAGATGGATGATCCAGAACAGAATCAGAATGGCACTGATGTTGAGAAAAATCCTTTGGTTTGCCCTGTCCATCGGTTGCTATCTTTCAATTGTAGCCGTCACGCTTTGTCGGTTATGGGTTCGCCCATGATGCCAGTGGGTCGGAAAAGGAGGACGAGGATCAGGATCACGAAAGCGAACGCATCTCTATATTGGGCAAGCCCCGGAAGAAGCGCCACAATGAGAATCTCCCCAAGGCCGAGCAGGAAGCCCCCTAACACTGCGCCCACGATATTGCCGATCCCCCCTAGAACAGCGGCGATGAAGGCCTTGAGCCCCGGGAAAACCCCCATGAATGGATTCACCTGGGGGAACTTCATGGCCCACATGATCCCGCCGGCAGCGGCGAGGGAAGATCCCAGGAGGAAGGTCACGGCAATGATCCTGTCCAAGTTGACCCCCATGAGCCGGGTGGTCTCAAAATCCTTGGAAGCGGCACGCATGGCTTTGCCGGTCTTTGTTCTATGTACGATGAAGAGCAGTCCGAACAGGAGTACCAGGGTAATCACGGGGGTGTAGAGGGTGAGGACCTGGATTCGAAGCCCCCAGATATCAATGACCTGATCGAACAAGGGGGGCCGAGGAAAAGCTTTCGGCACACCGCCGAGCAGAACCAGGGCCATGTTTTCCAGCAGAAAGGAGGCACCGATGGCGGAAATGAGGAGCGAAATGCGGGGGGCGTCCCGCAGGGGTTTGTAAGCGGCCCGGTCCAGGAGTATGCCCATCACCCCGGTGATGAGGATGGCCAAGGGGAATGAGAGGTACCATGGCAGTGCGAACAGGGCCACTCCATAGATGGCCGTGTAAGCCGCGAACATGAGCAGGTCACCGTGCGCGAAATTGATCAGTCTCAAAATGCCGTAGACCATGGTATACCCGATGGCCACGAGTCCATAAAGGCTCCCGAGGGAGACGCCGTTCACAAGCTGCTGCAGGAAAATGGTGGGTGTCACTTTGGGAACCCCTTGTGATCTGCAGGGTGTGGTCGATGGATAAGGAAGTCACCTCGAGACCCACTCACACCGTCACCCCGGCGAACGCGGAGGTCCGAAATCCGTACGGAAACCCGGATGCCGGCTTTCCATGAAATGGCGGTGAATGGTCCCGCAACCATTTCGACACGACGTTGCAGTCAGGTTGGCGTAGTCCAGGGCCTTGAGCCCGTCCAATTCGCCATGCCCACAAGGGACTGTGCTACTACGTCGGTGGCAATTAAGAGATTTGCGTTACTCCATGCACTCAGGGACAAGCATGGATTGCACCTGCCCCCAAGTGTCGCTTTGGGCGCCTACCCGTGCACGGACATGCGATATTAACCCGACGCCCTAGGTGGGGCAACCAGTGAGAGTTCGGTGAGCACGGGAGAGAGAATGGGTGGGATTAGAGAGAGGAAGCCGCAGATCCCAAAAAAGGCAGGGTGGCATCGAGCCCCCCTGCCCTTTCGGTTCCCGCATCTATAGTGAGCAGATTCTATTCAAAAGTCTCTCACCTGCGCCGCAAATGTGTGAACAGCCCATGAACCGCTCTTATGGATTCACTGTGGTCACGTAGACGAACTTGCCTCCTTCGACCTTGTTGATGACCATGCTCTTGACGGGGTTGCCGTTTTCCCCCATGGTGATGGTCCCGGAAACCGCCTGGAAATCCTTGGTCTGAGCCAGTGCTTCCCGAATCTTGGTCCCGTCGGTGGACCCAGCCCTCTTGATGCCGTCCACCAGGAGGAAATACGCGTCGGCCCCCAGTGCTCCGAAGGCGTCCGTTTCCTTCTTGTATTTCTCCTCGTAGCGTTTCATGAATTCCTTGGCCCGTTCAGTGGTTGCCGCCTGCTTGTGGAAATGGCCAGTGAAATACATGTTCTCCACGGCTGCACCACCCACCTTGATGAGGGCCTCTTCCTGGGCCCCGTCACCCGTCAGGATGGGAACCTTAATGCCCAAGTCACGGGCCTGCTTGGCCAGGAGCGCATCCTCGGTGTAGTAGTTCGGGGCGTAGATCACATCGGG
>CAZURN010000437.1:0-2615 GCA_964623165.1 uncultured Syntrophobacteraceae bacterium | reverse complement strand
CGCGTGTGCATGAGGAGATAGCCCAGGAGCTTGAGCTTCTCTTTCATGACCTCTTCTTCGTAGCCCTCCACTCGGGCGAAAGTGGCATCCTCCTTCACTTCCACCCTGAAATCGAACTCCTCCAAAACATTGGCCACGAGTCGAGCTCTCCTAACCCGCCTGCTGTAGTCCGCCGCGCCCCCCTTGAATTGAAAGCTGATGTAGTTCTCGTTGGGCCGCTCTCCGACGAGGGTCTCTATGGTGGAAAAATGGAACCCGAAACGGGAGCTCAGGCTACAGAAATTCTTGGATATCATGAAGTAGTTCTTGTTGGCATAGACCGATGGCATGGACGGGTCCAAGGCGGGATTGGCGGAAGCCTCAAGAAGGACGGACATGAACCCTTTGGTGTCGACGGGAGGAGGCCCCGCCCATGGAATGGCGGTGATTCCCTCCCAAAGCGCAAGCATGGGGACCGAACTGATGTTGGACAGGTGAACGAATCTGCCCGGCACGTCCTCAACAAACCCGTCATCCAGGTTGATGATCCACCACTGCATGGGAACGTCGCAAACCAGCTGTTTGCTGGCACGCTCCGAGAAGTGGTGCTCTTTTCCAAAGTTGAACATCTCCTTCACCGACTTCTCGTGACAGAATCGGGTAAGGTCGTGAAGGGTGCGGCAGTTCCTGGCTTTGAATTCGGTCGAGTCAGGGTCCAGCAGGTGCAGGGGAATGATGAGCTTGGAGACCTCCTGGAGCATGGCGAAGATGGGGCTTCCCTCCATGAGATTGCTCCTGGCCGGTTCCGCTCTCTCAAGCAACGGTTCCAGGCGTCCCCTGTAGACCTTCTGCGCATCGGCATCCACCGTGATCAGTAAGCCGCTCTCAAGAGTGTCCATCGCTCCCGTGACCCCAAACACCGCAGGGACCCCGAATTCCCGTGCCACGTTGGCGAGGTGCCCCGCCACGCTGCCTTGTTCAGTGATCACCGCAGCAGCCCTGCTCAGGAGGGCCGCCCAGCGGGGAAGGGCCTGCGCTGCCACGAGTACGCCGCCCTCAGGGAACTGGAGCGCATCGCTGTTCCTCCTCACCAGGAAGACCGGACCGGAAGCGACTCCGGGACTGGCTGTCGCCTCACCCCGAAGGAGAAGCGCATCACTGTGGACATCGTCCTCGTGCAACCTGCTCCCACTCTCCCCCTTGCGCATCTGCTTCAAGGGACGGCACTGAAGGAGCACGATTTGTCCCATCTCATCAATGGCCCATTCGATGTCCTGAGGAGTTCCGTAATAAGTCTCCAGCTTAAGGGCGATCTCCGCCAGTTCCATGATCTGCGGATCGGAAAGGGATGGCAGTTCGCTCTTTTCACCCGTGATGTCAAGGCGGCACACTCCCTCATCGGGATAACACACGAACTTGTGCCCCTTGCTCCTGACATCCCTTGTCACGATACTGCCGACATTCCCATCCTTGCGCGAGACCACAAAGCGATCCGTTGCAACACTCCCGTCCACCACGGATTTTGGGAGACCCCACACGGAATTGATGGTGATGGAATCATCCCGAATATTCAAAGGGTTTCGAGAGTAGGTGACCCCGCCGGAAACCGCGTTCACCATGGCCATGCAGCCCACGCACATGGCGACTTCCTCATCGAGAATGCCCCTGGTGAGGCGGTACATGGCTGCCTGGATGCTGTACTTGCTGGCAACAATCTCCTTGTAGGCCTGCAGGATGTTGTCCGAGCTCACGTTCAGCTCGGAACGGTACTGGCCTGCAAAGGAAGTGGAGGCCGAGTCCTCGCCGAGTGCACTGCTCCGCAGGGAAACCTTCACATCAGGCCCGGCTTCCGCTTCCAGGGCTGCGTAGGCCTCCATGATCGCCTGTTCCAGGTCTGCGGGAAGGGGGGATCGTATGATCAACTGCTGGATGTCGGCGCTGAGGGTGTAAAGCTGGTCCATCTCCTCCTTTTCCGAGGCCTGGAGACGTCGGTTGATCTCGGTCTGGAGATCGTTATGCTCAAAGAAACGCCTGTAGGCATGCGAAGTGACGGCAAAGCCTTTGGGGACCCGCAGGTGAAGGTGGTTCTGGATCTCACCCACGTTGGCCATCTTGCTCCCCACCTCATCCGCCATGTTCTTGTCCACGGCGGAGAGGGGGATCACCAGCCTGTCCCCTTTGGGGGCCTTCCTCTGGGAAAGCTGCAGGTTGATGTTGTCCTGGATCTCCCGGAACCTCTCGAACAACTCCTTGTACTTGCCCGGCGCCAACTGATCCATATTCTGGATGATGCGAAAAACATTCACCGACACCGCCGTGCACTTGGCGCTGATGAAAGAGAGGCCGAAGGGGCGGTCCCCTTTCAGGGCCTCCTCCATTTCGGTCATGATCTCAAGGGCTTTGTTATTGGCGCTCAGAAGGAGCTTGAAGTAATGATAGCGGGCTTTGAATGCGGAACGGAGCTCCTCGACTTCCGAAGCTGAGAGTTGCTCGGACTTGGTGGGGAAGAACCTTCTCAGGAACTTGGATACACCGAACATGCCTCTTGCCCAACCGCCACTGTCAACGCTTTCCTCGATATACCTCGTCCACGGAATCCCGAATTCTCTGCTCCTGCAGTGATTTCTTCTTATAGG
>CAZURN010000436.1:0-2620 GCA_964623165.1 uncultured Syntrophobacteraceae bacterium | reverse complement strand
TAAGTGGCTCACAGCCACGATCGAGTATCAGTACGAACGGCTGGAAAGAGACGACCGGTTCGTCGGTATCGAGTCCTTCACCGAAGCCACGACTCACAGAGTGCCCATTTCCCTGAATTTCTTCCATCCCGTCGGAATCATGGCCCGGCTTAAGGCCACCTATGTCCACCAGGAAGGAGATTTTTCGAACCCCTTCGGACAAGGATTGACAGCAGCCACCGTTCCCGGCAAGGATAACTTCTGGGTCCTCGATGCGGCCGTCGGATACCGCCTGCCAAACCGGTGGGGCATCATCACCGTGGAGGCGAAAAATCTCCTGGACGAAAGGTTCCGCTTTCAGGATACCGATCCATCCAATCCGACCATCTTTCCAGAACGGGCTGTGCTCACCCGCATCACTGTGTCATTCTGAATCTCGCGCCAGCGAGGAATACCCCAGCCCGGGATCAATCGCCCGGGGTGGGAAGAGGATTTCGCTCCACTCTCTTGGGGAGCGATGGGGGATTTCTGATTTGAACAGGCATAGGGCAAGATTTGGAGAAGGAGGTGCCAGATGATTCCAGACAAAAGCAAGGTGCATTTCGAAGGGAGGATTACGATTGATGGGGAAAAGTGTGCTACCGTGATTGTGCTCGGACCCGAGCAGGATGTCATTGAAGTCTTCAATGGTGACGGCAACCCGGCGGCACCCGTTGAGTTGGTGGACGAAAGGGCTCCCATCAACGGTGTGAAAAAGGCTCACAGCCTCCCCGTTCTTATCACAAAGACCAATCCGACGTGCGTCTGGGTGTATACCCCTGCTGGCTGGCGCAAAGTCTGCTATTGAAGCCTCGAACCCGATTCCGCAACTTGAGAAAGCCGAAGGCATGCACACCTTGGTGCGTGAAATTCCCACGATGGATGTGCTTTGCCGACTGAACATTTGTGACAAAGGGGGGAGCCATGGATCTGCCGGATTATGTGACCGTTGATGAGGTGAGGCGAGTCTGCAAGCAATTGGGAATCCGCGACTGGACCAAGCTGAAGAAGGCTGCGGTTCAGGAGAAAGAAGCCAAGATCCTTCTCGGGGAGGTCAACGTCGAGGGCATGCCCATAGATCTCGAGGATTTTCGGGTTGGCCTCGAGGTGGAACTGGAGCATGGAACGCGGTTCAAAGATGCCAATGTGACCAACAACCATCCGGTGTTGACGGCAAAAATCGTGCTGGCCCACCTTAAGGAGACGCTTGACTATTACAAGCTCCTCGACGTGGCGGAACTGGAAGGTGATATGCTCAAGGCCGTCGCTGCCGGCAACGGTGACAAGGCACTTTCCTACTACAGGAGACTGGTCGATGCCAAACTGGCCCTCGCCCAGTCTGAGGCCAAAGCACTGGCTCCGAAGTGAGCAGATCGCGACGGAGTCAGGCCCCGAATATCCCTTGAGTTGTTCCGCCTCGGTCTATTTTCGTCCATAAAGATCCTCAATGCAGAGCCGCCTCCCTGCTCTGGACGTGGTGGGGAGGCAGAATTCCTAGGTTCCGCAGCCTTTGTGGCTTGTCCGGCTTGGCTGACTCTATATCTATCCTCACACTTCACTGCATGAGACTTCCTCAGTGCCGCTTTCTGCTGGGTAGAGGGCACGTGAAGATGGCCGGTTTGGTGACTCTGCGAAGCGATGTAGCGCCGGGCACCTGCGGAGAACCGGTGGTGGATCATGTCATGAACGTGAGGGGTGACATCATTGCCGGTACCGACTACACCCCAGTGAACCCTATTCTCTCGCCTATTCCAGCAGTGCATGGCGCTCCTCGTGCTGGGTGGAAAACTCGGCAGCAGTTCCAGCCAATCCCTAGCGATAATTACCCGGGATGTCGTGTCGATACTGCCCGCCACAGACTGTCACGCCCGAGTACCGGAATCCTCTGCAGGCGTTGGCTTTGAAATCCCACAAACCACTGCCTCGCGCCAACATTCCGAACGCCATGCACCTGGCGGTAGAGTCCAACCGCCTCAACGTGTCGTGAGCAATTCGGCCATTGGTCCTGAGCTTGGAGAGAAAGTCGGCGGTGATGTCGGGTGCTCCCATGGGATCCTCCTCCGAATCGATCAGGAGGCGAGACACCATCCAACGACGTTGTAGGATTGAGGCAGATAAAACCTTGTCCCATCTCCATTTGAGAAGAGACGGATCTTGATTGACCTCTGCTCAGCCACCTGCCAATCGCAATCACGGCAATCATGGCTATTCCTTTACCGGGAAACGCCTAACCTCGGATTCTGTCCCATCGAGGTACACAAGTTGGACGTAGACTGCTTGCGCGTTCTTTGGAAGTTGGAAGAAAACCAGATCCTTGTCTGATATTCCAACCCTGCTGTCGCCTGGCGAAGGCACAAAGGGGAGTTTCTTCGACACGCTCGGCTCATCGATCGAATAGCGTATCTCCTTCAGCCCGTACTTGAAGCTCAGGAGGCTGCTGAAGTAAATGTAATTCTGACTGAAACCCACCCAGGATGTGGGGGCATCCACCTCCAGGACATGCTTCACCCAATTTGCGGTTTCAGCAATCGTATCAAAGCTGAGCAAGTAGGGACCATGTTCCAGGTTCCCGAAGTCTCTGTACTTGACCTCGATCCGATGT
>CAZURN010000435.1:0-2624 GCA_964623165.1 uncultured Syntrophobacteraceae bacterium | reverse complement strand
TCATTTTGGGGCATAGCCTGTACTCTGATTCGTGGCTCGAGATCTGATCGAGAGCATTTCGGCCGGCTTCGCTTCATGCCGTGAGAGTCGCTTGAGGCGGGAATCCGTTGAACCTCATGCATGGCGGCATTCGGCGAAGTCGGCACGCAACCTTTGATTTTCCATTGTCTAAAATCCACTGTTTTCCTCCCCATCCGCGGCATGGCTGCTGTGATTCCGAGCGGGGTCAGTTAAGCCCCGGCGGTGTTTGAGTGGCCAAGATGTCGACTCCCGATTGTCCCTACAGGCATCCTTCGTAAGGGCTTTTCTCAAAGAGTTGCATAATTTACTCTCTTGCAGGCGTTCAAGAGTTGTGGTTTAAAGGAATAGAGTCACCGCTTTGTGTAATTCCGCTCAACGGCGTGTCCACACGACTGTGCCCTTCCCGCAACAAGTGGGATCAAGAGAAAGCGTGGCTGCCGTCATTCTGCCGCGTGGCGGTCGCCATTCGGGCCTTACTCTAAATAGTGCTGTACCTGGTTGCTCTTCCTGATCATCCTGCGTGGAACTGCTGCGAGCCCAATTCAATAAGAGGGGGAATGCATCTATGGAACGGAAATATGTTTATTTCTTTGGGGGTGGTGGAGCCGACGGCAGTGCACAAATGAAGCAACTGCTCGGAGGAAAGGGTGCTGGGCTTGCTGAGATGGCCAACATGGGCATTCCCGTCCCGCCTGGATTCACCATATCAACGGATGTGTGCACGTATTACTATGAAAACGACGGGATTTACCCGCCCGGGCTGAAGGAAGAAGTGGAAGAGGCGCTTCGAAGACTGGAGGATTTGCTGGGGAGGAAGTTCGGAGATCCCGAAAACCCGCTGTTGGTCTCCGTGAGGTCGGGAGCAGCCGTCAGCATGCCCGGCATGATGGATACTGTGTTGAACCTGGGTCTGAATGATCACACGGTGCAGGGACTCGTCAAGCAGACGGGCGATGAACGGTTTGCATATGACTGTTACCGCCGGTTCATCTCCATGTATGGAGATGTGGTATTGGGACTGAAACCGGAAACCAAGGACGAACATGATCCTTTCGATGTCATTCTCGAGGAAATGAAAAAGAAAAAGGGCGTTGAGTTCGACAACCAGCTGAGCGCCTCAGACCTGAATGAGTTGGTGGAACGTTACAAGGCGCTCATTCGCGAGAGAAAGAAGCTCGAATTCCGGCAGGACCCGTTCGACCAGCTCTGGGGTGCCATCACGGCGGTGTTCGGATCTTGGAACAACCCGAGAGCCATAGCCTACCGGGAACTCAATAACATCCCCGAAGACATGGGGACCGCAGTAAACATACAGGCCATGGTGTATGGGAACATGGGCGACGATTGCGGGACCGGGGTCGCTTTTACCCGCAATCCCGCGACAGGGGAAAATGCCTTTTTTGGGGAGTACCTCATCAATGCCCAGGGCGAGGATGTCGTTGCAGGAACCCGCACCCCTCAGCCCATCAACAAGGCACAAAGAGGTGATTCTCCTGGCCTCTCGCTCGAGGAGAGCATGCCGGAGATCTACGCTGAACTCGAGGCGGTCCGCACCAAGTTGGATCGCCACTATCGAGACATGCAGGACATCGAATTCACGATTGAGCGAGGCAAGCTGTGGATGCTGCAGACGCGCACCGGAAAGCGCACGGGCTTTGCCTCTTTCAAGATCGCAGTGGACATGATGCGGGAGGGGATCATTTCCAAGGAGGAAGCCCTCATGCGTGTGGAACCGGACCAGCTGAATCAGCTGCTCCGCCCCACCTTTGACCCCAAAGCAAAACAGGAAGCTGTGCGAGACGGGGGGCTGTTGACCACGGGACTCAATGCAGGCCCTGGAGCAGCCACGGGCCGTGTTGTGTTCAATGCGGTGGATGCCGAGGAGTGGGCGAGGAAAGCAGAGGTTGTGATCCTGGTTCGCGTGGAAACCTCCCCTGACGACATTCGCGGCATGCATGCCTCTCGGGGCATCCTTACAGCGCGTGGTGGGATGACGTCTCACGCGGCGCTGGTCGCCAGGCAAATGGGGAAAGTGTGCGTGGTGGGCTGTGGCGACTTGGAGATTGATTACAGGGCGCGCCGTATGATGGTCGGAGACCGGATCATCCGTGAAGGTCAGTACATTTCTCTGGACGGCACGACCGGGGAGGTCTTTGCCGGACAGATCCCCACCCGTCCCTCGGAGATCCTGCGGGTGCTCATTGACAAGAGCCTGGCTCCCCAGAGATCACAGGTATACCAGGACTATGTGGCCCTTCTAGGCTGGGCCGACGAATTTCGGCGGCTGGAGATCTGGACTAACGCGGACCAGCCCAACCAGGCCGAGGAAGCCATCGCCTTCGGCGCTGAGGGGATAGGGTTGTGCCGGACCGAGCACATGTTCTTCGATGGGAACCGTATCGATGCAGTGCGCGAAATGATCCTGGCAGACGATGTGGCCGGACGGGAGAAGGCTCTGGCGAAGCTCCTCCCGATGCAAAAAGAGGATTTCAAGGGGCTCTTCAGGGTTATGCGGGACAAGCCCGTCACCATCCGCACGCTTGATCCCCCGCTTCATGAGTTCCTGCCCCACGACGAGAAGGACATCCAAAAGCTTGCCAATA
>CAZURN010000434.1:0-2633 GCA_964623165.1 uncultured Syntrophobacteraceae bacterium | reverse complement strand
TGTACTTGGGCAGCAGGCGGAATGCCTTCTTGAGGGCGTCGCGGCGGAACGGCTCCGCGAGCACCTTCTCACCGCCCTCGATCATGGCGTTGATGACACAGGGTTTCCCGGATGCCACAGCATCTTTCACCACATCCTGGACATCCTTGTAGTCCTCCACCTTGTAACCCTTGGCTCCCATAACCTCCGCCAGCTTGGCGTAGTCGGGGTTTTCCCTGAGGTTGGAGCCGATGAACCGGTTGTTGTAGTAGTCGATCTGGTTCTTCTTTTCCGCACCCCATTCCAGGTTGTTGGCCACGATGGCGATGACGGGGATCTTTTCGCGCACCGCCGTCATGACTTCGGCGATGCCGCTGATGCCGTAGGCACCGTCACCCTGGAAGGCGAACACCGGAGTGTCGGGCTTGCCGATCTTGGCTCCCATGGCCGCGCCGTAAGCAAAGCCGCAATTGCCCCAGGAAAGCGCGGAGATGTGCTGGCGGACACCGCTGAACTTGAAGTACGCATTGCACATGGACGAGTTGTTACCGATGTCAGTGGCGATGATGCTCCCCTGAGGAATGGACAGAGAGAGTTCCCTGAGAAAACGTCGGGGATGCATGAGCTTGTTGGTGGAAGTGGACCAAGTTTCCAGTTCGTCGCCCCAGGTCTTCTTCTCTTTTTCCACATCCGCAAGGCGCTTCTTGTTGGGTGCAAGGCTGGGCTTCAAGGCCTTGATGGCTTGGAGGAGCTCCGCAGTGTACTCTTTCACGTCTGCACAGGACGCCACGTCCACTTTCTTGCTCAAACCCAGAACGGTCACGTCCACGTCCACCTGGATCAGTTTGGCTTTTTCAGGCCAGTAGGCCATGTCGTACTGGGGGAGTGTCCCAAACGGTCCCATGCGGGAACCCAGGGCAATGACCACGTCCGCCTTGGCAATGGTGCGCATGGCCGCCTTGGACCCGCAGTAGCCGATGGGCCCGGTGGCGAGGGGGTGATTGTGGGGAAAGGTATCATTGTGGAGGTAGCTGTTGACCACAGGCGCGGTCAGGTACTCGGCAAGGGCCTTGACCTCCGCCAGTGCGTCGGCCTGCGACACACCACCGCCCGAGAGGATGACCGGGTATTTGGCATTGGCCAGAAGCTTCGCGGCTTCCTCCAGGGACTGCCTGGAACCGATGCCCCGGGACACGGTCATGGTGGGGTAGATCTCGTCCTCGAGTTCCCCGTAGAAGTAGTCCCGTGGGATGTTCAATTGGGTCGGGCCATTGAGGTTCTTGGCCATGTAGAAGGCACGCCTGGCCAGTTCCGCCATGCGGTCAGGACGGTTGACCCGCACCTGGTAAACGGTCTGCTTCTGGAACATGGGCATCTGGTCCAGTTCCTGAAATCCGCCGGTCCCAATTCCCTTGCTTCCGGTTTCGGGTGTGATGGCCACCACCGGGGAGTGAGCCCAGAAGGCCGCAACCATGGCCGAAACAAAGTTGGCTGCGCCGGGTCCGTTTTGAGCGATGCAGCACTGGGGTTTTCCTGACACGCGGGCCAAGCCGTCCGCCGCGTGACAGGCCGCCTGTTCGTGGGCCACGGGAATGAAACGGATGCCCGCGTCGGGGAAGATATCCAAGGCATCCATGTATGCGGATCCCACGATCCCGAAGACATTCTTCACGCCTTCCGCCGCCATGGTCTCAACCAACGCCTCACTGGGGGTCATCTTCAGTTTGCTCACGATCGATCTCCTTTCATTTTCGAATTTGATGTTCATGGTTAACATCTTGCCTGTTCAAAGCTGCAACTCACTTCTCCTTCAATAGGGCCAGGGGATTTCCGCCAGACATTTCGGCGAGCTAAACCAGTCCCTGGTCCATCATGGCTTCGACCACCTTCACAAAGCCCGCGATGTTCGCTCCTTTCACGTAGTTCCCGGGGCTGCCGTACTGGGCTGCGGCCTCGAGACACCTCTTGTGTATGGTCTTCATGATCACTCTCAGGCGGGCATCCACTTCCTCGCTCGTCCAACTGAGGCGCATGCTGTTCTGAGTCATTTCCAGACCTGACGTGGCCACCCCGCCTGCATTGGCCGCCTTTCCCGGGGCGAAGGGAATGCCGGTTTCCTGAAACACGTGCACCGCATCGGGAGTGCACGGCATATTGGCGGCCTCAACGACCACTTTGCAACCGTTCTGCACGAGCTCCCTGGCGTTTTCCCCGTTCAGTTCGTTCTCCATGGCCGTGGGAATGGCGACGTCGCATTTGACTTCCCAGGGGCGCCTGTCTGGCACCCACTCGCACCCGAATTTGTCGGCATACTCCTTGGCTGACTTGCGGTAGACCGTCCAGAGGGTGCTCATGAACTTGAGCTTTTCACCCTTGATGCCATCCGGATCAAACACATACCCGTACTCATCAGCCAGTGTGACCACTTTCCCGCCCAACTCATTCACCTTTTCAACCACATAGGCTCCGACGTTCCCATAACCGGAGATCACCACGGTCTTTCCCGCGAGGGACTCCCCACGGGCAGCCAGCATTTCCTCGAGAAAATAGACAACGCCGTACCCGGTCGCCTCGGGGCGGATGAGGCTGCCGCCCCAATTGAGCTTCTTTCCCGTGAAGACACCTGAGAATTCGTTGTGCAGTTTCTTGTACAT
>CAZURN010000433.1:0-2650 GCA_964623165.1 uncultured Syntrophobacteraceae bacterium | reverse complement strand
ACTATACGCTCGGCATAAAGGAGCACATTATATTTCCGGAAATCGATTACGACAAAATCGACAAGATCAAGGGCATGAACATCACCATAGTGACCACCGCCAAGACCGATGAAGAGGCGCGGGCGCTGCTTGCCCTTATGGGTATGCCCTTCAGGCAGTAGGACTCGTGAGACACGGACGGACCAGGTCCGTGGTGCAGGCCCGCCGAGGGTTTGGTCCCTCTGGTGGACGGGGTTTCCCGCCCGGTGTGATCTGCTGAAAAAGGAGACAAGGTTGGCAAAGAAGTCTTTGATCGCAAAAGCGCAGCGCCCTCAGAAGTTCAGCTCCAGGGCCTACAATCGATGCCCTCTGTGCGGTCGTCCTCGGGCCTACATCAGGAAGTTTGGAATTTGCCGCATTTGCTTCCGGTCGATGGCACTCCAGGGCGAGCTTCCCGGCGTCGTGAAGTCGAGCTGGTAATTGGGGGAAAGAGAAGGAGCACACTCTTATGGCAGTTTCAGATCCCGTAGCGGATTTTCTCAATCGCATCAAGAACGGTCAAAAGGCCCGGTTCGAGAAGGTGGATATTCCATCCTCCCGCATGAAGGTGAGTCTTGCCCGGATCCTCAAGGAAGAAGGCTACATAAGAAATTACAAACTGATCAAGGACAACAAGCAGGGGATCCTGAGGGTTCAGCTGAAGTACGGGGAGAGCAGGGAAGGCGCCCTGGTGGGCATCAAGCGGGTGAGCAGACCCGGTTGCCGGGTGTATGTGGGTCACGAGGAGATCCCGAAGGTGATGAACGGCCTGGGCATGAGTATCCTGTCCACTTCCAAGGGAGTCTTGACGGACCGTGATGCACGGAAGGAAGGGATAGGGGGAGAGTTGCTCTGCTCCATATGGTGACTAACTGCGGCCCTTTTGCGCAAGGGGTTTGGAGAGGTACAGAGGATCGAAACATGTCTCGCGTAGGAAAATTGCCTATCAACATACCTCAGGGTGTTGACGTAATGCTCGAAGACACGCTGGTCACCGTGAAGGGACCCAAAGGGACCCTCTCGCGCCAGCTTTCCGGGCAGGTCGATATCGAAGTGGGGGAGAAGGTCGTCCTGGTGAAGCGCCGAGATGACACCCGCCAATCCCGGTCCTTGCATGGCCTGACACGGGCCCTGCTCTACAACATGGTCCATGGTGTGAGCCAGGGGTTCACGCTGGGGCTTGAGATACAGGGCACCGGATACCGTGCGGAAGTTCAGAACAACGTGCTGAATCTCTCCCTCGGGTATTCTCACCCCATGAATTTTGTGCTCCCGGAGGGCATTCAGGCAACGGTCGAGCGCCAGACCATCATCCGTCTCGAAGGGATAGACAGGGAGCTCCTTGGGCAGACCGCCGCCAAGATTAGGGCTATCCGTGCTGTGGAGCCTTACAAGGGCAAAGGAGTCCGGTATGTGAACGAGCGGGTGATACGCAAGGTCGGTAAGGCGGGCTCCAAGAAGTAGGAACGGGAGGAAAGGAAACGCGATGGCAATCAGGACAAATCCCCGGGAGGTGGCGCGGATTAGACGCAAGAAGCGCATTCGCAAGAATGTGAGTGGAACCGTAGAGAGGCCACGGCTGACCGTTTTCCGCAGCGACAAGCACATATACGCACAGATCGTCGATGACGTGGAGGGAATCACATTGGTTTCTTCCTCGACCCTCACTGCTGAATTCAAGGAGAGGGAGGCGCCCAAGGGAAAAGTCGGGGCAGCCAAGCTGGTTGGCGAACTCGTTGCAGCCAGGGCGCGGGAGAAAGGCATTTCCAAGGTGGTTTTTGACCGTAATGGCTACATCTACCACGGGCGCGTTCAAGCCCTTGCCGATGCCGCAAGACAGGCGGGCCTGGATTTTTGACAGAAGGGCCTTGCATCGCGGAACATGGAGTCGTTGTTTATGGAATCGAGCCAGTTGCAGCTTATTGACAAGGTGGTCCACATCAGCAGGGTTGCCAAGGTTGTCAAGGGTGGACGCCGTTTTTCCTTCAGTGCTATCGTGGTGGTGGGTGACGGCAATGGACGTGTGGGTTTCAGCCTCGGGAAAGCCAACGAAGTCCCCGAAGCGATACGCAAAGGCCTTGAATCCGCAAAGCGGGACATGTTCGATGTCCCGATGGCCGGCGGCACGATTCCCCACGAAATTCTAGGACGATTCGGAGCCTCGTCTGTGACCTTGAAGCCGGCATCGCCTGGTACCGGCGTCATTGCCGGGGGAGCTGTTCGCGCCATCATGGAAGCTGTGGGAGTGCACGACATCCTGACCAAGTGCATCGGTTCCAGGAATCCGCACAATGTGGTGAAAGCCACCATCGCTGGCCTCAGGAGACTGCGCAGTCCACAGCAGATAGCGAGGCTCCGTGGCCGTGACGTGCAGGAGATCACCGCGTGATCAGACTTCTTGGATCACGGGGTGGCATTCCTTCGGACGTGAGATGAATGAAGGATCTGAACATGGCAAAGCCCATTCAAGTGAAATTGGTCCGCAGTCCCATTGGACATCCTGAAAAACACCGCAAGGTTTTGCAGGCTCTGGGGCTGAGACGCCTCAACAGGACGGTGACGCTGTACGGCACCCCGAGCATTCTTGGGGCCATTCGGAAAGTGATTCACATGGTAGAGGTGTCAGAGCAGT
>CAZURN010000432.1:0-2655 GCA_964623165.1 uncultured Syntrophobacteraceae bacterium | reverse complement strand
TTGCGAGACTGGTGAAATCAGCCATGACCCGTTGCGAAGGTGGGACTTCGGGTGCTCGCACTTCGAGCCTCGAGAAGAAAAAAGGTCCGAGGCCATTGAACAGTGTTGCGCCAACTGCATCTATTGGCTGAGTCCCGACGAACACCTTCAAGACAGAAAGAAGTGAAGCGCCATGAAACGGACTACTGCGACCAAGAACTTCGGGGCAAAGGGCCAAGCCTCATATGAGGCAATGCGGCTGAGCACCAAGAGCAATCATCCGGCAGGTGTGGGAAGCATCGACCGACTGGATGAGGCATTCGCACTGGTCTGCAAGACATTCTTTCCCCACTGGAACCGCGACGCCCAGTGGAGAGTCTCCAGCAGCCTGGATGGCCGCCCAAATCACAGGATTGCAAAGGGAAGCAAGACAATCCTCCTGTCAGCCATCCCGGAAAATGACGCAGAATTGCACTGCCTTCTGATCCACGAGGTCTGTCATGCGATAACCCGCAAGAGGCACGACAAGAAGTGGCTGCATCGAATGAAGCAGGCTTCAGACAGGGCGCTTGCCATCGGCCGCGAAGATCTCGCCGAACTTCTGGTTCATGAGGTGGAACGGTACGCAAGATCCGGCACGCGGTTGAAGATGATGGTGGAGTTGATCTACTACTCCATCGAGGACTGCGTCTTCGCAAACCCGAACCTCTCCTGCGAAGAAGTGCTCGAATCCGTGGCTCTCAGGTGGGGTTTTGAACCAACGGAAATGGAGAGGAACTGGAAACGGTGCAGACAAGTGTACGAGGCGGCAGTCAGAAGGTACTCGTCGTGGTGATAGGAAGGAGGGCAAAACATGAAAGATGCTAAGATTTCAACGGTTATGGTACAGCCGGTGGTCTCGGCAAAGACAAGGACGTCGGCGGAAAACATCGCTTCGGTGCTTCTCTACAGCCATTACACTGGAATGCCTGTGGTGGATGACGCTGGGAAAGTCGTCGGGATGGTCACGGAACTCGACTTGCTCGATGCGTTGATGGCCGGGAAAAACCTGTCCAAGGTGAGCGCAGAGGAGATCATGAGCATAACACCCATCACAGCTGATGCGGACACACCGGTCAGCGAGGTCGTCGCAACCATGAAGAGGGAGAACATCATCCGCCTTCCCATCACACAAAAAGGCAAGCTGGTAGGGATAGTGGCACGATGCGACATCCTGAAAAGCCAGATGGACCCGACCGCCCTCATTGTGTGATGGACACGCTGGGAGCCGCCTGCATCCCAACTCGAGCGATTCTCCGACAGATGAGGTCAAAAGATCTCTCTGAGCGATTGGACCACCCTCACCCAGACTCTCCAATCAAGGAGGGGAGCTCGTTTCGGATTCCCCTCCCATGGCGGGAGGGGTGAAGGGAGGGAACAGAACCCTTCAATTAAGGTCTCGTGCCATTGCGGAGGGCGGGGGAAACAGGATGTGAGCTCATGTCCACACTCCTAAGGGCATTCGCGACCGTCCGCGCGGTGTTTTTCCCGCGCTGGGACTCTGAAGGCGCGTGGTCTGCACGGGAGGTCCGTGATCTTCCGGCCAAAGGCAAGTGCGACCGGAGGCGCAAGACCCTGCTCCTGCGCCGTGCGTCCAGGGATGATGATGCGCTCCACTGCCTTCTCATTCACGAAATCAGCCACGCGGTGACGGATGACTACCACTCCAAGAGATGGCTTGCGCGATACAGGAAGGCGGCAGAGCGAGCGGAGCGGATGGGTCGCCATCACCTGGCCTCATTGATCCTCGAGGAGGCGGAACTCTACGCGCACCCTGAAAATTGCATCAGAACCGATGCGAAAACCGTTTATGCCCTCATCCGTCAGTTCGTGAGAGCCAACCCGCACATCCCATTCAACATCGCGATCAAAGTGATCGCTATGAGCGAGGCACAGTACCCCTGGGAGTTTCTAAAGAAGTGGAAGAGATCTCGGGAGGTGTTCCAACAAGCCATGCTCAAGGTTACGGGCAGGAGAAAACCCGTCAGGTGGCGGGGTAACGATTGGGAACCAAGGAAATCGAAGATTGCGGATGACACATGCTGCTCTGGCAGAAGCAACTGTCACCGGCAAATCGGATAAGAATCAAACGGTGAGACTATCGCGCTTTTCATTGCTCTGAAGGAGAGCTTTTCTCCTTCGGATGATTTGAAGAAGGAAATCTCCGACCTCCTGTGAAAGCCCATCGGCCCTGTGGCTTAGCCGGATGCGATCTGTTTTGTGAGTTCAATTCTCAAGCCCAGAAGCGGCAAAATCATGCACCGAGTTCTCAAGGCAGTTGCTTCGGGACACGATGCAGACGATTTGGCAGCCCTTCAGAACGAGCCAAGCTCGACATAAACATATGGGGCGTGCGGTTCACCCCCTCACGCCCCATATGCTCACCTGATCTCAGAACATTCCGTTACAGCTTGAACGCTTCCTTCGCGATCTTGCCCATGTCACCAAGGTTTTCAACCACCGCGATACCGGCGGCCTTCATGGCCTTGATCTTGCCTTGGGCGGTCCCACTGGAGCCGCTGATGATGGCTCCCGCATGCCCCATGCGGCGTCCCGGAGGAGCCGTGAGTCCCGCGATGAAGCCGACAACGGGCTTGGTCACGTTCTGCTTGATGAAATCGGCAGCTTCTTCTTCCG
>CAZURN010000431.1:0-2661 GCA_964623165.1 uncultured Syntrophobacteraceae bacterium | reverse complement strand
CTGAGCCGGGAGCGCCTGAACCAGCTTGGACATGAGGGGAAGATCCACCATGGACGCCTCGTCGATCACCACCGCGTCGAGGGCAAGGGGATTTCCCTCATCGTGCTTGAAGGTGGCCTTTCCCGGGGTGCCTCCCAGGAGCCGGTGAATGGTGGATGCAGTCTCGGGAATGGATGCCTTGACGGCGTCGGGGCAGACCATGTTTCCCTTTGCGGTCTTGATGGCTTCCTGGAGCCTCGCGGCCGCCTTGCCCGTGGGTGCAGTGAGGGCTATGCGCAGACCGCCGTGGCCCGCCTCTCCCAGGAGCAGGGCGAGGATCCTGGCCACCGTGGTGGTCTTGCCAGTCCCAGGCCCTCCCGAAATCACACAGAAGGGTTTTCGCACCGCGCAGAAGGCGGCCACCTTCTGCCAGTCCACTTTGCCGTCCTGCGGCGGAAAGAGCTCATTCAGCCGGGATTTCAGCTCTTTTGCAGTACAGGGTGCTGGAGGAGTGGTCATGCGGGACCGGAGGGCTTGAGCAAGTCTCTCCTGGTATTCCCAGTAACGGTAAAGATAGATCCTGCCTGCCTCGTCAAGAATGAGGGGTTTTGCCTCTCCAGGATGCCCCACCACGGCGCTTTTGCGGAGCGCTGCAATCCATTCCGCGGGGGGAGGGATGGAGTGCACCTGGTGCCCTTCCCAGACGACGCCTTTGCTGGGGGCTTTGAGATCAAGGCAGATGTGTCCCATACCCGTATACCGACTGACCAGGGCTGCGGCCCAGAGGATCTCAGGGGAGCCTTCCCCATTGAGCCTCCCCATGAGCCGGGCGAAATGCTTGTCCAGGGCTGTGAGCCAAACCGAGTTCTCTATGAGCGATAAAGACGTGTGTTCCACGGGTCAGATGTCCTGCCTGCCGGTGAGTTGAGTGTACAGGCCTGCAATGGATTCAAGAGGAGGCCGGTCTCTGAAGATGCCGAAGCCGGGTCCCTTCGTGGGATCGGTCCCCCTCAAAAAGATGTAGAACACTTCCCCGAAGTGGGATTCATACGAGTACCCTGGGAGTCGGGTTTCCAGAAATTGCAGGAGCGCGACCGTGTAAAGCGTGTACTGAAGTTTGTACGAGTTTTCCTCGATGGCTCGCTGCAGGGATTCCCGACCGTAATCCTCCACCCGGTTCCCCAGGTGGTTGGATTTCCAGTCCAGGATGTAAAAACGGTCCTCAAAGCGGAAAACCAGGTCCATGAATCCCTTCATGTAGCCCTCGATCGTTTCGAGGAATGCCTCGTCTCCACTTCCAAACCCTCTCGGCGTGGTGATGTCCCCCATATGATCCGACAAAAGTTCAGCCAGGCGGGCTCTGCTTTGCCGTTGAAGGGGGAAGACGAATTCGAGTTCGGTCAACCTGTTCTGCCGCTCAACCATTTCGAGAGTGAAGTCCCCGAAAGACGAACCCAATGGAGTGGTGAGGACTCTTTGAATCATGGAGCAGACGGTCTGTGTCCACGCCGTGTCCAAACCGTGCTCCTTGAGCTTCTCAGAGACCAGTGTCCTGGTTTCCTCCGCGTTCCAAGCAATGAAATCCAGGTGCTCCATGACATCATGGAGGAAAATGCCCGCAGCGGCACCCCTTGGAAAGGTGAACATGCTGCGGGTATCCTCGCCCAGTTCCTGGCCGCTGGGGAACGTCCCCGCTTCAACATGCTGAAGGGCTGTCTCGTCACGGTCTGCCAGGTCGGCCCTGTAGGGTTGATTGGTCACTATTGATGAAAAGCTCGAAATCCCCCAACTGCGATCGATGCGACCGTCAAAGGAACGGCGGACAAGATCGGAAGCAATGCAAACCTCTGCGGGCAGAGGGTCGCCCTTCCCGACGGGCATTTCCTCCAGTGCCACGCACCCGGAAGACCGCTGCCTGAGCTCGTCCAGGTCCCTCCACATGGCATCCTCATCGATGTCATCAAAGCGGGCTTTCATGGAAGGAAGGGTTCCATCCCAGTCCGCCGTGGCCGATGGGTGGAGAAGGTAGGCCGGGGCTGACGTCTCCGCGTTCTTGATGGGCCCCCACACAAGGGTGCACTGGTGTCTGGCCCTGGTCATGGCCACATAGAGGAGCCGCAGATTTTCGGCCAGTTGCTCCCTTCCCGCCAGGAGGGCGTGGACTTGCCGTTCCGGGGATCCCACATCGATGGTGAGCCGATTTCTGTCACTCCTGTCGTGGAAGACAAGGGGGGCTTTCCCCGCATCGGATTCACCCCAGGGAAAAGGGCAGAAAACAATGGGATACTCAAGGCCCTTGCTCTTGTGGATGGTGACAATTTTGACGGCGTTCTCGTCGCTCTCGAGCCGCAACTGATGTTCATCCAACCTCGGGGTGTAGGGATTCCGTTGATTGGACAGCCACCTGACGAGCCCGAGGGCGCTCAGGTCCCCTTCCACTGCGGCACGGTGAAGCACTTCCGAAAGATGGAGCACGTTGGTGCAGCGGCGCTCGCCCCCTTCCCGGGACATGAGTCGGGGGAGAACCTGTTCCCTTGACAGGAGGAGGCGGATCATCCGGAAGAAACCGCGTTTCACCCATGCGTCGCGGTATTCCCCGAATTTGGCGAGCCACGCGTCCCACCTTGTCTCATCGCCCATGAGTGCGTCCAGTTCCTCGCCCCGGACCCCCAGCATGTCCGT
>CAZURN010000430.1:0-2671 GCA_964623165.1 uncultured Syntrophobacteraceae bacterium | reverse complement strand
CGCTGTCCTCGATCACATCAAGCACCTTGTCATTGGTGGTTGGACAGCCGGTGAGCAGAATCCTGGGCTTGCCGCTCATTTCAGCCAAGAACCCTCGGTCTTCCAGTCTCTCGCGTACCAGCCTCAATGCCGCCTGCACATTCTTGATACACTGTTCCAGATGGCACTCGAATCCCGAGAACTCCTCGATGATTGCACTGATCTCCCTGCCATAGAGGAGCGGGGTCGGCCCTCTGTTGATCCCAAACACCTCACTGACGGTTTCGCGGCAGCGGTTATAAATCCGGATTTGTTCCTGCAAAGCCCCCTCGGTGACAGGAACACCAGTGATCTGTTCTGTCAGCCGTCTCACCAAGTGGAGTTCGCTGAGCCAATAGCTTTGGCTCTCGGCGGTCTCAGAAGTTTGGGGAAGCTGCAGCAGATGGAGGGGCTTGATCTCCCGGAGTAGTTCAAACATCTTCTTCTTGCCGTCACATGTTGCATCGGCAAAGATGAAGTCCACTTCGGCCATGTACGGGCAGCTCTCCCTCAGCGCATGCCCATAGGTGGCCTTGATCAGGGGACACAGATTCCGGGGAAGATGGCGCTCGGCTTCCGCGATAGGCTCCTGGGAACCTGAACAGAGGGCCACTGGAATGGCTCGGGCCGCAGCAAGGATCTCCTTGGGGGTGAAAGCGCAGTAGACGCCAATGATTTTGAAGCCGGCATCCCTGAGTTCCAATCCCTCGCGGAAGTTCCTCTCGAAGATGTCTTGCCGGTATCGACGGTCAAAAACCATGAACACCCTGTTGACTGCCTCGAATTCAGCGTAACAGCCGAAAAAGACGAGTTTCCATCCTTAGGGTGTCTGGGTTCATATTTCCAATAGATAATCCCAATGGGGACATGGTGATCCATTGGTCATTTTTATACTGGCAGCACGGGAGGAAGGTTGAGTGGCGGGCATCAGGGTTAGGGGCCATGGATTCCGGGCGAGGGCGGCATCGGAGTGGTTCACGGATCATGTTCGGGAACCGGGACACCCCTTGCGGGTGCACTTACCCCGCACATGGGGAATAATAATGATGCCGCGTGGGGAGACCGGAATGCACTCGAAGAAGTCCTGCACACCAGGAACCGGAGGTGCATCAGCGGTGCCGGATATACTGAGACTCGATCAGGCGTCAAGAAAAGTCGACGGTAAAATCGTCTCGCTCCGAAGCCACACTCTCAAGCACATCCCGAAGCCTTTGGAATTCATTGCCCATGGCTGCGGACGAGACCACTGAGTCCTGCCAGACAACTTCCAATGGGCCTTCGAGATCTGTGGAAAGGACATCGTAGAGCGCATCCAGATTCCGTCCGAAATAGTCAGGGAAATCGAACTGGCGGGCTATCTCGTCATAGAAAAGATCGAGGGAGAAGACACGCCTCCCGTCAATGGTGCACTTCTTGGGCATCAGCGGCATGGAGGCACCTCCCAAAATGTGGAGTAGTGGTCGACCGTCACGCGTCGCAGGCCATCATCGGAAAATAGGAGACGCTTCGCCCCCCGCCTACCTCCCTTGTAGTCGAGGTCCGCCTCCCTCCACACCCTTTTGCCATCGGGAAGCTCACGCTCCCGGTTCTGGAAGACATCCCCGCCAAGGCTTCTGCCGCGCAACTCAGGCCAGGACCACAAGTCTGTCCCTGGCTGCCAGCCTTTTCGTCGTGCCTCTCGCTTGGTGACGAACTGAGGGGGGAGGGACCTGTTGCCGGTTGCATTGAGCGTCCGAAGGATTTCGGCCAGTTCCGCCTCATCGATGGACACCGTGAGTTCCCTATGGAGCCTTGCAGCCACTTCGGCACAACTCTCGGCGTAAAGGCGCGGAGGGCAGGAGCCAACCGCCAGAACGAAGAGCAGCAGGAATCGAGTGGCGACAGACAGCATTGGCTTTTGAATCCTCACGATGATCGAGGTGACAGGAAACCTGATATTCTACCGCCATGGCAGGCGACGGAGCCGCACTCATCCACCGTTCCATGAAGACGCTGAACGTCGCGGATCCGCTCATCTTGTGGCAAACCACGGAAGGCAGGACCACATCAGGCTTTGAAAATCATGGCATGGATGGATACAAAGAGCATTCCGTTCACCGCTTCGTCATGCCAGCAAAAGGCGGCCTCCTGAGAATGTGCCTCTTCCAGTGCTTCCGCCAGAGTGACGTTTTCCCAGTGGATTTCGGATCAAGCCTTGTGTGTATTTGCACTCCGCACCCATTTACGAACGGTACGAAGCATTGATCTTCACATAGTCGTAGGAGAAATCGCAGGTGTATGCGGTGAAACGGGCGGATCCCGTCCCCAGGTCCAGCTGAACTCGGATTTCCCTCTGTTTGAAGACCCGGGTCGCCTTCTCTTCCACTTCTGCATCCCCAACTGGCACACCGCCCCTGAATACGCACACATCGTCGAAGAGCAGGGCCACCTTGTCAACCATGATGGGTACACCGGCCCGGCCGGCCGCGGCAACGATCCTTCCCCAGTTGGCATCTTCCCCGAAGAATGCGGTCTTCACGAGAGGAGAGTTGGCAATGGTCAGGGCAAGGTGTTTGGCACTGTCCCGATCGGGAGCCCCGGTCACGGATATTTCGATGAATTTGGTCGCTCCCTCCCCGTCCATGACGACCATCTTGGCAAGCTCCAACAGAAC
>CAZURN010000429.1:0-2671 GCA_964623165.1 uncultured Syntrophobacteraceae bacterium | reverse complement strand
TTTTCGTCGTTTCATGGCCGAGCGGTCCATTGCCTATGTGGTGGGTTTTCTCACTGTCGCAGGGACCGTTCTCAGTCTTCCCATCATCGGGCTTTACTACGGAGTGCACCATTGGACATCGGCCATCACCGGTGGGGTGGTTGACGCCCGGTTCATCGCCGTGGTGGATACGGCCCTTGAATCGCCGCTGGGTCAGGTGTCGATGATCCCCATGCTGGCATGGATTGCCCGAAGTGCGCCAGCCCACCTGAAGGCGACTTTTTTCGCCGTCATGGCCTCCTTTACCAATCTGGCCCTGTCCCTGGCGAGCCTTGGGACCAAGTACCTGAACCAGGTCTACGTGGTGAACCGCCAGGTGCTGGATCAAGCGTCTGGGGCGATCAAGGTGCCCGCCGACTACAGTCAACTGGGGGCTCTTCTCCTGACTGTGACGATCCTTGGGTTCGTGGTGCCCATGGTGACGATACTCCTGGTGCAGAGGTCGCCCATTCGCTCTACGGCATGAGCTTTGACTTGGAGGCTTCCGAAGAGGGATTCAATGACACACTCGAGATACGGAATCGGTGTCCGGTTGGCATTTTGCATCGTCGTGGTTGCTCTTTGCGGTGTCCCTTGTCTATGGAGTGCATGGGCGGGGAAACAGACCGGCGGTCCTCTCGATGGAGCGGGCAATCCCTATGTCTTTGCACTGACACGGGCATACGGATCTCTTGTGGAGTTGGTGGAATCGAGGCAGGAAGACCTCGTGTTCAGGGTGCGGGGAAAGGAGATTTTTTTTCAGGACGGGAAGATGCTCTCGGAGGCCAACATTCCCAGGGCTCCTGAATTCATCCCCATCTTCTACGACTACAAGAAAGGTCGTCAGGAATCCCTGCCTCTATACACTGCGCGTGCCGAATGGTCTCATGATTTCCTCGACGCTCTTGCCGGGAGCAGTGAGGTGCAGGTTCGGTCCAGAAGCTGCAGGGGCATTTTCCTCAATCGCCCGGTCACCGTTCATGAGCTTTGCTTCGATGCGCTGAAAAGAGTGGACGAGGAAATCTGGTATCAAGCTCACCACTCGGATGAAGTGCGGAGATTCATCTTGGGACTCAAGGCTGTCTACTCCACACAGTGGCGCATGATGCGGGGAATCAACAACCGGAGCTATCACTCCTATGGTCTTGCGCTGGACCTGATTCCCCGGAACAACGGCGGAAAGCACGTGTTCTGGCTTTGGAGTGCTGCCCGCATGTGGAATTGGGAGAAGATTCCCATTGGATTCCGATGGAGTCCTCCAGAGGAGGTCGTCAGGGCTTTCGAGGATAACGGGTTCATTTGGGGTGGCAAGTGGTATCATTTTGACGGCATGCACTTCGAATACCGCCCGGAAATCCTGCTGCTGAGCCAGGCGCTCGCGCGTTGAGTCCGGCCGGGGGCCAGACCGTCAGCACGGGCCAGCTCTCTTGGACTTGGGGCTCAATGGTCGGTGTGGCAAAGAAGCATGCACACTGATTTGACGATCTCCGCCGCTCTCCCGCGTCTTTCCGGCTTGTCCCCGTGTATTTGCCGGGGGGACTTGGCATTGACAGCATTTCGTCTTCATCATAGAGTTCTTGCCGATCCCCATCTCAAACCCCCTTGGAGTGAGAAAAATGGCTGCTGACAGTGTGGATGCAAGAAAGCATGTGGTCGAAGTCCTGCTTACCGCCCAGATATACAACCAATCCCCGAATCTTGGTGAAAACGACCTGCCACCGAAGATACGGGAGCATTACCTGGATGCGGCAAGAGAAGAAGCCGGTCGCCCCATCTCCGTGACCCTCGATGACTTGAGGAAGCTCTGCGGGTTCGATGGGGTCCAGGCGATTCTCAAGGACCTGCCTTTCCTGGGTCTCGAGGAATCCGGCTCACAATTGAGGTTCACGGCGTTTGAAAACGGGGCCGAATGGTTTGCCAGCCAGGACACCTATGCGATGATCATGGCAAATCCGGTTCTTGCCTTCTACTATTCAAAATACGATCCTAACATAAGCTATCTCGATGCCAAGATGGCCAACAGGCCTGCGGCCCGTCACGGAGAGGATCTGGATGCCAAATTGGAGGATCTGGGGTCTGAAGGGGCCGAAGCGCAGGACCTCTTGAAGCTCGTTTCCATCAAGTTTCCCGATCAGGTGCGGAGCAGTCTGGATGACCTGGTTCTCACAGACGAGCAGCGCAGGGAAATCGCCAAGGCAGGTAAAGCCTTGGAGCACAGGAGGTATCTAAAGGATGTGGGGCTTTACGAAATAGGGAAGATCCTCTTTGTGGGTCCTCCGGGTACAGGGAAAACCTCGGCGGCCCGAGCCCTCTCCAAGTGGTTCGGGCTTCCCTTTCTGGAAGTGAAGCTTTCGATGATCATCAGTCACTACCTCGGAGAAACCTCCAAGAACATTGACCGGGTTTTCGTTCTGGCCAAGAAGCTCAATCCCTGCATCATGTTCATCGACGAGTTCGATTTTGTCGCCAAGACAAGAACCTCTGAGGATCATGGTGCCATCAAGCGCGCGGTGAATACTCTCTTGAAGGCCATTGACGACATCAGCCTGGTGGAGGACGGCGTACTCCTCATTGCGGCGACCAATTACCCTCAGCTCCTGGACTATGCGGCCTGGAGGCGGTTCGACAAGGTCATGAATTTTGTGGTGCCCGA
>CAZURN010000428.1:0-2677 GCA_964623165.1 uncultured Syntrophobacteraceae bacterium | reverse complement strand
GAGCCACCTTCGCGAGGTCGGAATTGTCGTCCATGGGGTAGTGAAAATCTGCTGCAAGTGCCTTGGCCACCTCGGATCCCAGGGGAAGTATGCCAAAATTCACGCCTGCCCCCAAAAATGGGGTGCATTTCCCGTCCTTGATTCTTCCGAGGAGCATTTTCCAATCGGCGTCGTCCATTGCCACCCACCTCCATGCCAGGCGTGTTCGGTGGTGATCAATCATTCACGGGCACACTCCAATGGGTCCAGTCTCAAGTGCTGGAGTTTGTCAGCGTCGAAGCAGGATGAAGGTCACGCCCGGTGCAAGAGCATGCCAAAGCGATGAAGGCTCAAGCTTGATCTATTCCTGTGTCATGTTGTCCTCCGTGCCTGAAAAACCTGAACGACAAGCGTCCAGGGTGGTGCGGGGGTTCGGGAACCGGCCCGGATGGAGCATGCCCATTGCGAAAGGGAGTTGGAAGACACGATCAACATCTCCACCGTGAATTGGAGGAGGTGTGGAGGGAAGACGATGAACATCTGGCTAAATGATCACTAAGTAACTGAAATATTAGCCAAGATGGAAAGACCTGTCCAGGCTTTTTCAATCTGGGATGCCGTGAGTCTTCTTCGGATGTCTGGGAGTGGTGTTGTCGTGATTTTTCCCTTTATGGAAAGCCGAACGTCTGACAATATATCTTTCCATGGGAGGAGCCATTCATGGAAGAAAAGCATCCAGCGCGGAAGGCAAGCATCCTGGAGGCAGCGAGGTCCCTGGGCGTTTCCACGAAGACCATCCAGCGTTATCTGGCCAAAGGCCTCCTCACCAAGGTCAGGGAGGGTGGAAGGACCTATGTGCTGATGTCTGATCTCCATCTTCGTACAGCCCGGGGTCAGAGAACTCCGGGATCAGAGATTCCCCCTGCCGCTGTGCAGGATTTGGAACGATCTTTGAGGGACACAGTCATTCTGGACAGGGAACACTACGACCGACTCCTGATGGAAGTCGCTGAGCTGAGACGGTCAAGGGAAAGACGTCCGAATGATGGAGACACTCCGGCAGAACTTCAGACGAAAATCGCGGGAGCGGAAGTTGCCATCCAGGAAATGCAGCAACGAATAGATGCTCTCGAAGCAGGGCTTTCCTCGCTTGAAAGAGCATTCTCTGAGGCCTCCAGGGTTCATGTGGAACGGGAGGATGCTGCCAAGACGCCTAAACCCCCGAAACCGTGGTGGCAGAAGTGACATGCAGCAGTTGGCCGACTCACGGCTTCAATGGAATCAAGAACGAGTGGTATTGCCGCTATCCCCTCACTCTTCCCCCCAGGGGAGAGGATTCCCAAGGATGGTTCTATGCCTTGTGGAGATGGATTGAGTGCAGCTGAACCACTTTATGATACATCATTTTTCACCTTTCACCCCGTCTTTCCAAGAATTATCCGTTTAGGTTGAATCCAAGGAGTTCCCCTCTACGCTGAAGGTTTTGCGTGATCATGTCGTTGCGTCTCGGAACATCCCTGTTTGCCTCGGTTCCCGAAGATGACCTGGCTCAGGTGCTCATGACTCTGAAACAGCGCCGGCAGCCCTCCGAAAAGGTGCTCTTCTACGAGGGAGAGCCGGGTGATTGTTTCTATGTCGTGGTTGAGGGAGCACTGGAAGTGATCAAGGCCTACGGAACTCCCGATGAGCGGCTTCTCAATGTGCGGGGCCCCGGGGAGCACATTGGGGAGATGAGTTTTCTGATCCCTGACGGCCTACGCACTGCCACGGTTCGAAGCCGCACCCCAGTAAGGCTCCTCGAAATGGACCGTAGGACCTTTGAGACCATGCTGCACCGCTGGCCTGGAATTGCCCACGACATGGCCAGGTTGCTGAGTCAGCGGCTCAGGGACTCGGAAAACGCAACGCTTTCGGACCTGCGGGAAAAAAACCGACAATTGGCTGAAGCATTCTCTGAACTTCACAGGGCCCTCCAGGGAATGGTCCAGAAAGAGAGGCTGGCTCAGGAGAGTGAGAGTCGGTTCCGGCTCCTTGCCGAATTCGCTCCCTTCGGCATACTCCTCATGAAACGCGACATGGGAATTGAGTATGCGAACCCGCGGTTCACAGAGATCTTCGGCTATCGGCTTGAGGAAATCCCCGATATCCATACATGGCGCCGGCTGGCCTTCCCAGATCCCGATTACCGGGAGAAGATGATCTCGCTTTGGGACGGGGACCTTATCAACGAACCCGAAGTGGGCAAGGTCAGTGATCGAACGGTGATGGCGCATTGCAGGGACGGATCCAGGAAAATTGCTCATATCCGCTCTGTCGTCATGGATAACGGCAAGGTCCTCATGAGTTGCGAGGACATCACCGACAGGAAGGCGGCCGAGGACGCTCTGCGAGATTCCGAAAAACAGCTTCGGCATATGTCATCCCGGCTCCTGTCAGCTCAGGAAACGGAGCGCAAGAGAATTGCGATCGAGCTGCACGACAGTGTGGGACAGCAGTTGACTGCTATAAAATTCGGCCTTGAAAGCGCTCTCCAATGTGTTCAAACGAAACGGGAAGACGCTGCTGCGGGCCGCCTTGAAACCCTGCTCCCCATTGTCCGCGACACCATCAGGGAAGTGAGAAGGATCTCCAGGGACCTGCGCCCGTCGCTGCTGGACGATTTGGGTATCCTCATCACCCTCGACTGGTTCTGCCGGGA
>CAZURN010000427.1:0-2687 GCA_964623165.1 uncultured Syntrophobacteraceae bacterium | reverse complement strand
CCTGTACCTGCAGGAGGCCTCCCAGACGGTCACAATCTCCCCGCTGGGGTAGTGCCTGGTGAAGCCTCCGGCAATCCCCCCCGCAAGCCGGTTTCGGAGCCGAATATTTGCAAAGGTTCCCCGCATCATGACTTCGTGATTCCCCCGACGGGCTCCATAAGAGTTGAAATCCTTCCGATCGATCCCCAGGGACGAGAGATACAGACCTGCTGGGCTTTCCGGCGGAATGGCGCCCGCAGGCGAAATGTGGTCCGTGGTGACGGCGTCACCCAGGAGCAGGAGCACCCGAGCACCCGTGACGGGTTCCGGAGGGTGCACTTCGGAATCGAATCCATCGAAGAATGGCGGTCGCTGAACATAGGTGGAAGAGGAATCCCACGGGTAAATTCCCCCTTCAAGACTCGGCAGGCTCTGCCAGAACTCGTCGCCCGAATAGACGTCCTGATATTGATCTACAAAAAGATCCCTCTGCACGGTTTCACCCATCACCCTTGAGATCTCTTCGTTGGTGGGCCAGAGTTCCCGCAGGAACACGGGGTGACCCTGCCTGTCGACCCCGATGGGCTCTCTTTCCAGGTCCAACAGGATGTTCCCTGCGAGGGCATAGGCCACCACGAGGGGTGGTGAGGCCAGAAAGTTGGCACGCACCGCGGCGTGAATCCTTCCGCCGAAGTTGCGGTTTCCACTGAGCACGGCTGCTGTGACGAGATCTCCATCGGCGATGGCATCTGCAATGGGCTCCGGAAGCGGGCCACTGTTACCGATGCAGGTGGTGCACCCATATCCCACCAGGTGAAAACCTTGCGCCTCCAGCGCTTCGAGTAGGCCGGCCTTTCGGAGATACTCGGTCACCACCCTGGACCCCGGCGCTAGACTGGTCTTGACCCATGGTTTCGTGCGCAACCCACGTTCCAAGGCCTTCTGGGCCAAAAGACCGGCCCCGATCATGACTGCGGGGTTGGAGGTATTCGTGCAGCTCGTGATGGCGGCAATGACCACGGAACCGTGGCCCAGGGTGAATTCATTTCCCTGGAACGAGGACCTCACGGACTTTCCCGACTCACTCTCCCTCAATCCGTATCCCCATTCCGCCAATGGCTTGCGCAGTGCTTCGGAAAAAGCTCCCGGGGCATCCTTCAGGGTAACCCGTTCATTGGGTCGCCTGGGGCCGGCGAGGTTGGGCTGCACTGCACTGAGGTCGATCATCATCATGTCACTGAAAAGAGTCTCCGCGCCGGATTCCGCTCCAAAAAGCCCCTGCTCCTTGGTGTACCACTCGATGAGCTTGACCTGCTCCTCGCTCCTGCCCGTAAGCCTCAAGTAGTCCAGGGTCGCCTCATCCACGGGAAAATAAGCCACAGTGGCGCCATATTCCGGGGCCATGTTGGCGACGGTGGCCCGGTCTGGGAGGCTCAGGGATTTCAGTCCAGGGCCATGGAATTCGACAAACTTCCCTACTACCTTTCTCCTGCGAAGCACTTCCGTCAGATAAAGCACCAAGTCAGTCGCCGTGACCCCGGGCGCGAGGCGTCCGATCAGCTTCACGCCCATGACCTCCGGGATGACCATGGTGTAGGGTTGCCCGAGCATGACCGCCTCAGCCTCGATACCGCCCACTCCCCATCCGAGGACTCCAAGCCCGTTGATCATGGTGGTGTGAGAATCCGTTCCCAGGAGTGTATCAGGATAGACGATGGCATGGCCTCCCGTGGCCGCGACCTCGATCACCTGGGCCAGATGTTCCAGGTTGACCTGATGAACGATCCCCTTGCCTGGGGGAACCACCTTGAAATTGGCGAAAGACTTCTGAGCCCATCGGAGGAAGCCGTAACGCTCTCTGTTGCGGGCGGCCTCCAGGCCTTGATTGACCGTGAGGGCATCCTGGGTTCCATAGGCATCAACCTGGATGGAATGGTCAATGACCAAGTCGGCCCTGATCAGGGGATTGATCCGGTTTGAGTCTCCACCGAAAGCCTTCATGGTGTCACGCATTGCAGCCAGGTCGACCAAGGCGGGAATGCCCGTGAAGTCTTGCAGGATCACGCGGGAAGGCATGAACGGGATGTCTGTCGCATCGTTGGAGAGCGAGGCCGGACTGGTGAGAAAGCACTCCACATCCTGAGCAGTGACTGTGACCCCATTCTCATTGCGCAGGAGATTCTCCAGGAGGATCTTCAAGGTCCAGGGCAATTGGCCCGTGTGAGTCCATCCGTTCTTTTCCAGCTCCCCAAGACGATAGTAGCGGTACTGCCTGTCCCCGACCAGGAGATTTGCCTCGGTGGCAAAACTGTTTATAGAATGTCCAGTCATGTGTGTCTCCTTGAAGTTGCCAGACTTGGCCAATTTGCAGCCTGCACTGGGTTCCAAGTAAGGATTATCTGATTTCGTACCGGACAAAAAGGAGAAACTTGAACGGTCACCCCTGTGTCGTTTATTGATGGGACTCGCTCGTTGAGGTTTGTCGTTGAGCTTTTGTTTTTACGGTTTTAGAATTGCATTTTTGAGGCGCCCAGGGGCAGGGCATTTCCTTGGTTTCTCGGCGTCTGTGAGATCCCATACAACCACCGCGCGGGAGGGTTCGAAAGACATATGAAGATTGCCATGATTGGAACGGGTTACGTCGGGCTGGTGACAGGAGCCTGTTTTGCAGAGTTCGGCCATGAGGTCACCTGCATCGACAAGGACGA
>CAZURN010000426.1:0-2694 GCA_964623165.1 uncultured Syntrophobacteraceae bacterium | reverse complement strand
CCAAGGAAGAGGGGGAATTCACCCATTATGGTGACCAGACTCTTGTGCTCCTGGAATCAGTGGCAGAACGGGGTGGATTCGACCTGGACCATTTCGCCGGTCGGTGGCGCTACCTTTTCGAGGGTTATCAGGGGTATTTCGACCGCGCAACAAAGGGAACCCTTGCGAATTTTGCAGCCGGAAAGGGGCCTCGGCAATCCGGGTCTCCGTCGTCGGATCTTGCGGGGGCTTCCAGAATTGTGCCGATTGTCTATGCGCATTGGGAGGATACCGATGCTCTCGTGGCGGCGGCTCGGGCCCAGACTCGCATGACACATAACAACGAGGCTGTGGTCCAGGCGGCGGAACTCTTCGCCAGGGTGACCCTTCTGGTGCTTGGAGGGCAGAGTCCCACTCAGGCTATGGGCTCTGTCTCCTCAGAGATGTTTCCTGGCGGAGGTCCCATGGCGGAAGCCGTTCGCAGGGGGCTTGAAAGCGCCGGGATGCAGACGGACCAAGCCATCCTCAAGTTTGGCCAGAGTTGTGATCAAAGGGGTGGACTGCCGTCTGTGGTGCATCTGCTGGCGCGCTACGAGGATGATCTGAGAGAGGCACTTGTGGAAAACGTGATGGCCGGCGGAGATTCGGCGGCAAGGGGACTGCTGGTGGGCATGGTGCTGGGTGCTCATTTGGGGATGGAATCCATTCCGTCGGACTGGATGGCGGCCTTGAAGAGACGCGAGCACATCCTGAAATTGCTCGGCAGAATCAACCGATGACGGAAGGATGCCTGTCCTCCCAGGTCCTTAAGTGAACCGCTTTCTGTCTGGAAGGTCCAATCCCATGGGTGAGCCAAGTCCGAAAGTCCTTCTAACTGGTGCCACCGGCTTCGTCGGAGGGCGTCTTCTGCATGCGCTGCGAAGCCAGGGTTTTCGTGTGCGATGCCTTGTGCGATCCGAACAGAGATTTCGTCGTAACTTCCGTGAACATCCTCTCGTGGAGATTTGCCAGGCCGATCTGTTGAACCGGGAGAGCCTGCGTCGGGCGTTGGATGAGGTGGATGCTGCATTTTACCTGGTTCATTCCATGGGGGGGCGAAATCTGTCGGAAATACAGACCTTTGCGGCACGGGACAAGCGCGCAGCCGAGAACTTTGTGTCCGCCGGGGAAGAGGCCGGATTGAAACGGGTGATTTATCTGGGGGGGCTTGGTGAGATGGGTCGTGATTTGTCCGAGCATCTCGAAAGCCGGCAAGAGGTTGGGCGGATTCTGGGTTCGGGAAGTGCAAGAGTGACGGTTCTCAGGGCTGCAAACATCATCGGTGCGGGTGGGGCGCCCTTCGAGATGCTGCGCCACCTGGTGGAAAGACTGCCCGTCATGGTTTGTCCCCGCTGGATCGAGACAAGGGCCCAGCCCATTGCAGTGGAAAACGTCATCGAATACCTCATCGGCTGTCTCCGGGTCCCCGAGACGGCAGGCAACGGGTTCGATATCGGCGGACCGGACATTCTCTCTTACAGGGAACTCATGGGCATATACATGAGGGTGCGGGGTCTGCGCCGCATCGTCATGACGGTTCCCGTGCTGACCCCGCTCCTCTCTGCGTATTGGATCAACCTGGTGACCCCGGTTCCGGCGGGAATTGTCATGCCACTCCTCGAAGGGCTCAAGAATGAGGTGGTGTGCAGGGACAACCGTATCCGGGAGCTCATACCGACGCGGCTCATTCCTATGGAAGAGGCCATCTGTACAGCCTTGGTGGAGGTCGAAAGGGGCCCAGGAAAACTCCCCTCAGTCCAGGCATGCCTCCTGCGTTGATACGGTTTCCGCGTTGATGCCGACCCCAAGGGGAGCGGTGCGATCAACGCCGCGCATCTCCTGACCTGCAATCGCATCCCTCAAGTGGCTCCCGAAGATGAGTGCCATCCGGGCGGACGGCACAATGCCTCGTTCAACTCACCGGCGACGTGGGTGTATTAGCCCACTCTTCATGCATTGATTCTGCAGGGCCGGCACAGCACTCTCCGAGTTCTGCGTCACCCCACAGGAGCGGTTGGGAGTCTCGGTTTCATATGAAGCTGAAATCAAGCTGGTGTAAGGTTGGGAACGTGTGTCCGTCGCATTTGCTTTGCCCGCAAGCGGCTACGTTACGCTTGTAACTCCGCTGGGTGCGATCTTGAGCAACTCCGCATCAGGACATTTCCGCACCGGCTTCATTTCTCCTTCTAGAAACCCATTTCTGCATTTCCACAATCAGGTGAGCGGCCACGGCAACTGCGCAGATGTTCGCCCAGGATTCCCAGCGGATGGGGGCACTGTGAAACAGCTCGTTCATGAAGGGTGCGTGGGTGAAAGCCACCTGGATGGCGATCATGGAGAGAATCCCCAGAGGAATCCACACGGTTTTGAACGGGTTTGTCGCAAGGGAAAACGCGTTCAGAGACCTGCAGTTGAGCAAATATAAGGTGGACATGGCCGCGAAAGCGTTCACAGCCACTGTGCGTGCTTCGGCGTGGCTGGATCCCGAAACCACTTCCCATTCGAAGAGCCCGAAGGCCGCCGCGAGGAGCAGGAAGCCGACGAGGAGGATTCGGAATATGAGTCCCTTGGAAAGGATCGGGCTCAAGGGATTTCTGGGTGGCCTGGTCATGATCCCGGTTTCCTTTGGCTCGAAAGCGAGCATGAGCCCGAGAGATCCCGCCGTGGTCATGTTGA
>CAZURN010000425.1:0-2696 GCA_964623165.1 uncultured Syntrophobacteraceae bacterium | reverse complement strand
TCGCGCATCTATACCCAAAGGGAAGAGAGGATGCAAGAAGAGGAAGTGGGGCAAATGAAAAACACAAGAAAGCAATCTGAACCAGAACAACGTTTAGCTTTTAAATGATTTGGATGGTGAACGCAACCCTTTTTGAGCCTATGGAAACCCTGTATGGCCGCATTCACGCTCACATGCCTCTTGCAAAATATGTCTTTCTCTCTTAGTTTAATATTTCAACAGGTTACTGTTGCGCTCACTGCAGATGTAAAGGATGAGACTGTTCGTCACCCTCATGGAACGGCCATCGGGAGTCGGCCTACTCAGCCTGAAGGGTTGAAAACAGGTTCTACACCTCCCAGCCGGACTGAACCGATTGCCTCCATAGGGGAAAACCACGCAGCCACAAATGGAGTGTGATGATGGAAGAAAAGCAAAATCAGAAAAATCAGTTGATCGATGTCGCTGTCAAGTTGGCCCTCTCACTCGCGGTGCTTTTCCCCTTGTATGCTTTCCTTTATGTGACGTTTCCCATTTCCATTCTGGGATTCTACCTGATCTCGGCGGTCCTCTTTGCCCTGTTTGCCCCCTGGGATGAACTCAAGAAGAAGTTCATGTCATGAAGATCATTCACTACAGGGACGCCCCTGCCAAGGAATTCGACAACCCGCCGGCAAAGGGTGTCACAGGGAGAGTCCTTATCGGCAAAGAGGACGGTGCGACCAATTTCTGCATGCGCGTCTTCGAAATCAGACCCGGCGGTCACACCCCACTCCACGCTCACCACTGGGAGCACGAGATCTTCTGCCATTCAGGGATGGGGGAGATCTATAGAAGCGGGGATTGGGTCCCGATCGCATCCGGCAATGTGCTGTTCATCCCAGGAGACCAGGAGCACCAGATCAGGAATACCGGCCCTGATGTCCTCACCTTCATATGCCTGATCCCTGCTGGAACCCCCGAAATCTAGCTGATCGCGGCTGAGATCGATCCCTGAGAAGAATTCGTTCATCTGGTGCAGTCACTTAGTCACTTACAACTGCATGTTCACGGTTCACACGGTCATGGGCTCAAAAGCGGAAATGACCGTGTGAACAACTGCGGAGCGGGCTCTTGCAGGCAGTTGCCAGACCGCGTTTTGCGTGAGGACGGATTCACCGTATTCATCGTTGAAAGGTCCCCGGCTCATAGTTCAGTTCAGAAGACTGTCGCGTCCAATGGTCCCCCCTGGGGGGGAAATCGTTGGGAAGTCAAGGATCGGCTGATGAAAGCGGGGCATGCAAAGAGCCGGACTACAACGCCAAAGGGGGGTTCGAATGGAAAGGGGAGTCGCAGACATTTTGAGGAAGTCCAGGACGGTCGCCGTGGTCGGGATCTCCGACAAGGAGGAACGGGACAGTCACAAAGTGGCCCGGTATCTCAAGGACCATGGCTACCGGATCATCCCAGTCAACCCCAAACTCACAGAGGTTCTGGGCGAAACCTGTTATCCGGATCTCCGTTCAGTCCCAGAGCACATTGATGTGGTTGACGTTTTCCGGAGCATCGATGCGATACCTGGCATCGTGGAAGAAGCGGTCGCCGTCGGAGCCGATGTGGTGTGGATGCAACTGGGCCTTCAGCACGAGGATGCCGCCAGAAAGGCCAGGGAAGCCGGGCTTTCAGTCGTCATGAACAAGTGTATGAAGATCGAACATTCACAGCTCTCGGGGTCTTGAGCAAGGTCCTCTTGCGACAACTTCTCATCTTGTTAACCCTTATTACGCCGGGAACTTGCAGGATTGGCGAAGTCGGCTTGGTGCTCAAGAACATTTCCAAGAGTGGCCGCATGGGGAATTGGATTCAATATGTAGCTTAGCCCCTTGTGGGCGCCGTGAAGCAGACGGGCACAAGGGGCTAGGCTTGCACCAGTTCCCCTGAAGCTTGGTATCACAACGAAACGGCGGACCGTTTTCCCCTTGCGCATGTCATCTCGCCCGATGAATCGGGAAAGCCAGTTGCTCGGGTGCACCGAAGGTGCGTTCATGGCAACGCACCATTTGGAGTGAGAACTTGAAAGTCTCTCCCCCTCATCTTTTTTGCGACCTCGCCGGATTTCCCCATCCCAGTCTTTTTGAAGCCCGTCAAGAGTACGGGACACGTTGGACACAATCAGTTCGCTTTGCTCAATCGCCACCTCTTTCCCATTGTGCTTCATCTGGGTAGCTTTCGCAAGCCCCTGCCCCAGACCCTTGTTCTCTGGGAGGGGGCAACCATCCCGGACGGGTTTCAGATCGTCGGGGGCGATGTGACCAAGGGGACCTTCCTGGAGAGAATCGGGGGCATGGACACGGCCGAGGCGATGGATTGCAGCGAAAAGGTCAGGCGGTTCAGAGCCATCGCCCGCCATTTCAAGAGTCGCTACCGCGATATGGAACTCATGGGCGAATATCCCTATCGGCTCACCTGCCTTGGAGCATGGGCCGCTTCAAGGCCCCATCATCTGTTCTATTTCTTCTCCAGACTGGAACTTGGTCAATATCGGCTTTTCATTGATCTTGGCAGTGGGGATGGAATCGCTGCCTGCATCGCCGGTCTCTTCACCAGGGCGGTTGGGATCGAGGTGGACTCAGGTTTGTGCCGGGTGGCCTCTGAAGCCACCCGCATCCTTGGCCTTCTGGGTAGAGTTGACTTTGTGTGCGGCGATTACCGATCCCAGGTGATCCAGCGCGCCGACT
>CAZURN010000424.1:0-2697 GCA_964623165.1 uncultured Syntrophobacteraceae bacterium | reverse complement strand
AATCAAATGAGAAATTTCATATTTTTTATGTCAGTGACAATGGATGTGGCATTGACGAACATGACCAAGAACATATATTCGAGGTTTTCAAAAGAACTGAATCTTCGGGAGGAGTCGAGGGATTAGGACTTGGACTGGCCATAGTTAAGGAGTTGGTGGAAAAACATAATGGATCTATTCTCATAAGTTCTATGCTCGAAAAGGGAACCGCTTTCGTCTTCACCATTTCCAAGAGTCTCTAACCATGATCGAGTGCGCGTTCTGCATGCATGCCTGGCAAAGCTGTGGGCGGGCCAGAGGATCAATCCATTTCGGATGAACCATGAGAAGACCAGAGGGACTTTTCTCTATCCGGCAGCGGACTGACAGGATCGTCTCCTGGGGTGATTTGGTGGTAATCCTTGTAATAGCCGTTGGTCTCTATGCTGGGGTCCAGATGGCAAGAGAAGCCTCCTCGGTCATCAAAGGGCCTAAGATCTCGCTTTCCCCTCAGATCCTGCCATGGTACGCAGCCATGTCCGTTGGACGCATGACCGCTGCCTACGCACTCTCCCTTGTCTTTTCACTCACGTACGGTTATCTGGCAGTCCGCAGCCTGCTGGCGAGGTCAGTCCTCCTGCCTCTTCTCGATGTCCTGCAGAGCGTGCCCATACTGTCCTTCCTGCCTGTCGTGTTGTTGAGCCTGAGCGCTGTTCTCCCCCAGGATCTCGCCGCTGAGATCGCTTCCATCGTCCTGATCTTCACGAGTCAGGCATGGAACATGACCTTCGCCTGGTATCAGTCCCTCACCACCATACCGAAGGAGTTGGAGGAGGCAAGCCTCGTTTTCCGATTCAATGGGTGGCTGAGATTCAAGAACCTTGATCTGCCCTTTGGGGCCATCAGTCTCATCTGGAACAGCATCATGAGCTGGGCGGGGGGATGGTTCTTCCTGATGGCCGCCGAAATCTTCACGGTGGGTGATAGAGACTTTCGGCTGCCCGGCCTCGGTGCATACCTGCAAGAGGCTGCCAACCAAGGGGACATGACTGCCATTGGGTGGGGAGTGGCCACCCTCATTCTTCTCATTGTTGCTCTCGACCAGTTGGTGTGGAGACCCCTTGTGGCATGGTCCGAGCGTTTCAAACTTGAAATGGTCGAGTCGGCAGAATCCCGGTCCTCCTGGTTCTATGATGCAATGCGCACATCCCACTTCCTGCAATGGATCAACAGAGCTGCATGGTGTCGAATCCTGGATTTCCTGGATTCCGCAATGTTGAAGCTTTTTCCTGAGTCGGGAGGCAAAAGCGTCGGAGATGGAAAGCACCCTTGGTGGCATTATTTCTTGGGATCTACCGGAGCCCTGCTCCTGGGTTACGGCACACATCGCGCTGGACTGATGCTCCTGAGCGTGCCGGTCGGTCAGTGGAAAGCCATCATCATGGGGCTGATCGCAACTTTGCTGAGGGTCTCGGCATCCCTGGTCATAGCCCTGGCATGGACGATCCCCTTGGGAGTCGCCATCGGAACCAACGCCCGGTTGGCGAGCCTGCTCCAGCCCATTGTTCAGGTCACGGCGTCCGTGCCTGCCACGGCCCTGTTCCCTGTTTTCCTGCTCTTCATGCTTCATTTGCCCGGAGGTCTCAACCTCGTGGCCGTCTTTCTCATGCTCATGGGGACCCAGTGGTACCTGCTGTTCAACATCATTGCGGGAGCATCCTCGATTCCCCAGGATTTGAAGTATACGGCAACGCTGCTCCAGCTTAGCCGGTGGAAGCGCTGGCAGACGCTCATCCTGCCGGCTCTTTTTCCTTACGTCATCACGGGGGCCATCGCTGCCAGCGGCGGGGCCTGGAACGCGAGCATCGTTGCCGAGCATGTGGAGTTTGCGGGTGATACGCTGCGAACCACGGGAATCGGAGCCCTCATTTCCCAAGCCACGGCTTCGGGTGACTACCCTTTGCTCCTGGCGGCAACCATGAGCATGATTCTCACCGTCGTCAGCATCAATCGCTTCGTCTGGAGGCGCATGTACCGATTGGCGGAGGACAAGTACCACATGGAGTGAACCGTGGTTGAAACCGCACCCCTTCTGCAACTGAGACACATTGGCCAAGTATACGGAACTGGCCAGCGTCGTTTCATCGCGCTCGAGAATATCAACCTGACCATGGGCGAAGGTGAGTTCGTGGCGATCCTGGGCCCGTCCGGGTGCGGAAAGAGCACACTCCTGCGGGTCATCACCGGCTTGCAGCATTCCACGGAGGGTCGAGTTTTTTACAAGGGCGAAGCCCTCGTGGGGATCAATCCCCATTCAACCATTGTCTTTCAGACCTTTGCCCTCTTTCCATGGTTGTCCGTGCTGGAGAATGTCTCGGTCGCTCTCAAAGCCCGAGGCGTGCCACCCAAGCTCTGTATCACCCGTGCTCTGGACCTGCTTGACCGTGTGGGATTGGACGGTTATGAAACCGCCTATCCTCGCGAACTTTCGGGTGGGATGCGGCAAAAGGTGGGTTTTGCTCGCGCCATGGCCGTGGAACCTGAACTCCTGTGCATGGACGAACCCTTCTCGGCACTGGATGTATTGAGCGCCGAAGCCCTCCGCGGGGACCTTTTGGAGCTCTGGACGGAGGGGCGAATCCCAACAAGAGCCATATTGATGGTCACTCACAACATTGAGGAAGCCGTTTTCATGGCAGACCGCATTGTGGTCATGGA
>CAZURN010000423.1:0-2706 GCA_964623165.1 uncultured Syntrophobacteraceae bacterium | reverse complement strand
AGAAATCCCACGAACGGCATGACCGCCTCGCTGGGAATGGGGGCGATCATGCTCTCAAGGGCCATGAGAAAGGCAGCCCCGTAATAACCTGTGATGTCGAGGCACTTCACCGCAAAGTTTGAGACCATATCCGTGAGCACGTCTGTTTCCTCTCGTGGAAGCGTACCGTTCAGATCAGGAGCAGTGTTCCCGAAACCAGTCCAGACTCAGGCTTCTCGCAAGGCGGCGGTGTTCCGGGTCAATGAACCGGTGATCCCCATCCTTCATGAGGCAAAGCCGCTTGGGTTCCATGGCCCGCCGGTAGATTTCGACGCCGTCATTCCAGGGCACCGTCTCGTCCTGTTCTCCGTGGATCACGAGAACGCCTTTGCCCAGGACCGCATCCTCCAGACTCTGGGGGTCTCCCAGCTCAACCCCTTCGGGAAAAAGGGCCCGGAATTCCTCCGACTCCCTGAATGCCTTGTCGATGCGGCCGAGATCGAAAGGGGTGGCCCAGCAGGCGATGGCTCGCACCAGAGCCTGATCGCCGGACGTGGCCAGAAGGCCAAGATATCCACCCAGGCTTGACCCCAGGAGCCCGACCGACCCTTTGCACCAACGCTGCTGAGACACGAATTCCAAGACTGACTGGAGGTTATGCAGCCTCGCCCGCAGCAGTTTCTTCTCGAGAGATGCGGGGCTCTTGCCGCAACCCGAAAAATCGAACCGGAGGACCGTGAAGCCCGCTTGGCTGAATTCTTCTCCGATAATGATGTACTTGCAGCTCTCCTTGGAGCTCAGGAGCCCATGGGCACAGACGATCACCGGCGCGGGCTCCGTCTGGGAATGGTGCACGACACATGCCACAAGCCCATGCGCCGTGTTCAGGACAATGTCTTCCACGGGTTGCCTCATGCCCTTCTCCATTGCAATGCACAGGGTTCTTGCCAGGGGAACACACGAGAGAGAACAAGAAGTGGCCATCAGCCTCCATGGGGCACAGGGCACAGACCGGGATGACTTTCTGCCGTGCTGATGTACGAAGTTGCCGTCAAGTTGGCGTAGTCTAAGGCCTTGTGCCCGTCCACTTCGCCATGCCCACAAGGGGCCATGCTGCGTTGGTGACTCCTATCGGAGTGGTCTTGAGCGCCACTTCGTATTAGATCTCAGTCTTCCGTCGGATGGCATAGATGCAGATCTTCTGCTCCTCCCCATCCACCTGACAGGTCTGGGTCGTCTCTTTGAAGGCAAACCGCGTGGTGAGCTCCGCAAAGAAGGCGGGCGTCGGCATGTCTGCGTTCTTGGCCAGAAACACGATTCCCCCTGGAGCGAGGGCCCGGTCCAAAAAGCTCACCAGCAGTGGGTAACACTTGCGGTCGTAGATCACTTCCGACCCCACAATGACTTGGTACGGCTCCACCAGATCCGGGTCGTTCCAGTCGAGCTTCATGACCGTCGCCTGCGGTGCTCCGTTGATGAGCGCATTGGCCCTGGCGAACAAGAGGGCATCGTCGTTGATGTCCGTGATCGTCATGTTGTGACCGCAGACTGCGCCGTAGACCCCCACAACCCCTATCCCCGCACCGATTTCCAGAATCCTCTGGCCCGGCACCACGGGTTGTTTGCCCAGAAAATAGGCCAGCACGAAGCTTGCCTCCCACAGCTTTGCCCAGAACGGGACGTCGGCAACTCCCAAGTCCTGCGTGTCCACCAGGTTGATGATGTAATCCTCGTAGTCCTTCATCTGGAGGATGTTCATCATCTTTCCCCCAATCTTTAACGGCACGGTCTCCACGGGGTACTTGGTGGTAATCTGGGTCATCAATTGGTCTAATTCGGACATTCAATCATCCTCGAACGCGTGAATTCTCAGCTGTCAGACTCCCGTCTGTCAGGCCGATCCGTTTATACTCGGAATTCCGGGTCGGATCAAACCCTATTGAGGACCTGCCATCTGTCTTGCGGCGACATCGGGAAGGACTTCATCCCTTTCCCCTTTCGCCCGCGGCAGGACTTCCGGACGTCCGGGCTGGCCCCTCAAAAGCCTTCGCAGCGACCTCTGCGCCGATTCCAGGAAAAGGTAGACGACAGGTGTGATGTATAGGGTCAGCAGCTGGGAGAACAGGAGCCCCCCCACCACCGCGAGGCCGAGGGGCCGTCGGGCCTCCGCTCCGGCTCCCATGCCGAGGGCAATGGGCAATGTTCCCATGAGGGCCGCCAGAGTGGTCATCATGATGGGGCGGAACCGCAGGATGCAGCCCTGGTAAATTGCTTCCGCAGGGCTCTTTCCGTTGTCTCTCTGGGCGCTCAAGGCAAAGTCGATCATCATGATGGCGTTCTTCTTGACGATGCCGACGAGCATAATGATACCCACAAAGGCGTAAATGCTCAGATCCGTCTTGAAGACCATGAGGGTCAGCAGGGCCCCTACCCCAGCCGAAGGAAGCCCCGACAAGATGGTGATCGGATGGACGAAGCTCTCGTAGAGGATTCCGAGAACCATGTAAATGACCAGGATCGCCAGGACCAATAGAAGCCACATGCCTCTCATGGATGCCTGAAACTGCTGTGCGGTGCCCTGGAAGCTCGAGGTGATGGATACGGGCAGACGCAAGCCCTTCACGGTCGCCTCGATTTGCTTCACCGCTTCTCCAAGGGCGACCCCGGGCTTGAGGTTGAAAGAGATCGTCACGGAGGCGAGCTGCCCGGTGTGGTTCACGGTGAGAG
>CAZURN010000422.1:0-2707 GCA_964623165.1 uncultured Syntrophobacteraceae bacterium | reverse complement strand
CACCATCGATGAGGCTCATCGTCAGTTCGTCCGGGATGTGGCGAACGGTCGCAATCTCTCGGAAGAAAAGGTGAGGGAGTTTGCCGACGGTCGCATCATCATGGGGCAAACGGCTTTCGACCTGGGCCTCGTGGATGAATTGGGGAATTTCGAGGATGCGGTGACGCGCGCAGCGCGGCTTGGAAAAATCGAGGGGGAGCCTGACGTGGTCTTCGCCAAGAAGAAGAGGTTCACGATGCTGGACCTGTTTCTCGGCGGAGATGCGAGTGAGAGGCTCCACGATGTTCTCGACGGTGCGGCCATGTTCCTTAGATACGAAGCCCCCGGTTCCAGCTGTCTTCATTAGAAACCATTCCCCCGGTCACGGACTTCAGCACACGCTGTCGAACAGGCCACGGCTGCTGAACCATAGAGTTGGCCAGCGGGCTCACTGCAGTCCAGGTGCCTCGGGTGATGGATCAAGAGCCTTGAATCCCTCGAGGTACACCGAAGGGGCGTGAGAGTTTTCAGCCGATCTGAGCGATTCTCATCTTTCATTCCTCGTCCCTCATTCCTGCGAAAACGGGAATCCGGAAGATATGGTATGAGGAAAGGTGAGCGTTTGAATCGCTCAATGTGGGTCTCCAAACAAAAACCCCCTCGGAGGGGGCTTTTGAGAATGTCAGGGCTGGCATGACGAGTCCGTCGTGATCATCCAATCCGACGCAGATCAGAGCTAGTTGAGACAGCCTCTGCTTGGGCGTACTGTATTCGGGCTTCCGCCTGAACAACAGGGGCTGGCGTCGTCAAGAGTTCCTGCGACACCTTCAGGGCAGGATCCAACCTCCGGATAATGCTAGATCCGGGGCGGATCACTCTGTTCGAAAAACGCTGACGTCTCCACTCCCCTCACGAAGCACCTCAGGGTTGTCATCGATGAGGGAGATCACACTGGAGGGTTTTCCTGGAACGGGTCCTCCGTCTACAATGAGGTCCACTGCGTGGCCAAGTTTGTCGCGGATTTCTTGGGGGGATGAAAGGATCTGATCATTCTCGGGATCACTGGCGCTCGTGCTGATCACCGGATGGCCGAACTCCTGCACGATAGCCAGGCAAATGGCATGATCCGGGACCCTTATGCCCACCGTTTGCCGCTTGGTGAGCATGATTTTGGGGACGAGCCTGGATCCTTCCAGGACAAAAGTGTAAGGCCCGGGCAGAAGGCGCTTCATGTTCTTGTAGGCATAGTTGGTGACCTGAGCATACTCGCTGATATTCTTCAGGTCGCTACAGATGAAGCTGAACGGTTGGTGTGGCGATCGACGTTTGAGCTGGTAAATCTTCTCGATGGATGCCTTGTTCATAAGGTCGCAACCGATGCCGTAATAGGTATCCGTTGGATATGCAATGATTCCTCCTTCGGCGAGGACCTCGACGACCTTCTTGATCTTCCTCGGTTCAGGGTGTTTGGGATTGATTTCCAGTATCATGTGAACGCCTCTCTCATTTGATGTTGGTGGGGAGCACTTCGACGAGATTCATGGCCCCCTTTTGCACTCTCAGACGATTTTGTGAAATGGATTGCATTTCAACAACAGTATAAGGATATTTTTGTCATCGACACCATGGATTTCATGCACTGCCGAGATACCATTTTGGAACATACCCGTAGGCGAGAGATGATGTCAAGACGCGAGTCATGCACCAAGGCGCCGTTTTCCCTCAAAATTGGGGAACTCTGCATCCAAGGGAAACAGCAATGGTCTCCCAAATGTCGAATTTGATGCCGAGAGGGCCATGGGTCTTGACCCTCAACAACCTGGAGGAAAAGAATCGTCCGTGACTCCACGACCGAACAACACACGCCTTGCCTCCATCGACATCGGCTCTCACACGGTACGGATGCTTGCGGCCAAAATCGACGGAGGGACCCGGGTTCAGCCCATGATCGTTGAACGGCGCATCACACGTTTGGCGGAGGATTTCGGCAAAGGGCAAACCCTCAAGGAACCGGCCATGGACAGGAGTCTCGCCGTCCTGAAGGAATACGCGTGTATTCTTGAAGATCTTGGTATCCTTTCCATCAGTTGTGGAGCCACCGGAGTTGTGCGCAGGGCTGAAAACAGTGAACGTTTCCTGAAAGCGATTCGTGAAACGACGGGATTCCAGGTTGCTATTCTATCCGAATTGTCTGAAGCATACCTTTCAGCAAAAGGGAGCCTGAGCGTTCTCCCTGCCCCCACGCATCCCCTCGTCTCCTTCGACCTGGGTGGGAGCAGCACCGAATTCCTCCTGGTCGATCCCATGAGGGAGTTACCCCAATGGGAGACTTCCGTTTTCATTGGCGCCGCTACCCTCACGGCGAGACATCTGACGGGGGACCCGACAGACCGGGAGTCCGTTGCAGCAGCAAGGGACGCCGTTCAGGACCTATTGGCACCAGCCATATCAGCTTTCCATGGACTCCGAGGGGGGAGAACAAGCCCTCTTTTTCCCGTTCAGATGGTTGGGACTGCGGGAACCGTCTCGACCCTCGCGGCCATGTATCTGCAGATGGAATCCTACGAGCCTTATCGCATCAACGGACTCGTGCTAGACAGGAAATGGCTTGACGATACCGTGGATGTTCTCATTCGCCTGCCCATCGCTTCCCGCCGTCGGTTGACAGGCCTTGAGGAGGGAAGAGAAGACATCATCCTCGGGGGGGCCATCATCGTGCAGGAAATCC
>CAZURN010000421.1:0-2716 GCA_964623165.1 uncultured Syntrophobacteraceae bacterium | reverse complement strand
GGACCGGGGCATTCCTCACCATCCCTCCATCTGCCTTGACGGAGAGGACCATGTCTCCCTCGATCCTCCCTGAGACGAAGGCCTTCCGAAGCTGCTTGCGCGTGGGGCTCCCCAGGTCCGACTCCGCGAAGACGACCCGAGAATTGATGGGGTTTCCGGTCCCGTCAGACCCACCGGAGTCGATCTGGTGGATCCCGTCCTCGTTGAAGCCGAAGGCCATCCCTTCCCATTGGACCATGGAGTTGAAGTCAAACTGCATGTACTGGGAGAGGGCATGGTTTTTGAGGTTCATGGAAAGAACGAGTCTGGCCTGGGCCATTGGTTATCTCCTATGACGCATGAGAAAGGACTACACCGTCGAACCGGCTTGGGCTGGACGCAGTCCCGCGGATCTCCTGCTTCTCCATGTAAAGAACGCACTCCACCACGATCACCATGCCGCCCGTCCCTGAAATGGCCTGTTTCTCCTGGAGCAGTTCTCCGCTCCCGCAAACCCCGAAGGCCCCATGGGCGATGATGCGCTGCCGCTTCATCTTCAATATGCCGCTTGCAAACGAATTGTGCCCATGGGCCACGATGGCCTGTTGGAGTTGCCTGAGTATCCCGGAGCCTCCAATCCCTGGGCCGCCTTCTCCCTGGATGGCCTGGGTCTTCATGGTCAGGGAACCGGATCCCACAAGCAGAGGATAGCCCTCGGCCTCCACAAGCTGCTTCTGCTGGAGAAGAACCCCGATGCCACCGCCTTCCGCGTGGATTTCCTGCTTTCCGCTCAGAAGAAGGCCGGTTCCCCCGATGTAGCAGAACCCATCCCCGTCGATTTCCTGCTTTGCCTGCTTGAGGACCGCGATGCCACCACCCATGGCAACGATGGCCTGGGTCTTCTGGAGGAGCTGGCCCACACCGAAGGGATACGCCCAGGAGACATCGAGGCTGATCTCGTCTCCAACGGGCTGCGAGTGGGTCTCGTAGGCCGTGACGATGGTGAATTCCAGGGTGATCTGGTCACATGCCGCCGCGCTGTAGCATTGGTCAGGGGCAATCGGGTTGTACGGGTCGCTTGCCGCAACCGGGGAATAGCACTCGTCCGGTACGATGTTGACGTAACCACCCTGGTCGGATGTCGACTCTGAAATGGTGGGATACGCCCAGACGTCGTTCTTGGTCGAGGTCGATTCGTTGTAGAGGGCCGCGATCTCCAGGTCCATCAACCCGGTGTTATAGACCCTGACGCAGTCGAGCCTCCCGTAGAGCCGGTCATAGGTGTAGGACGAGTAGAGCTTGCAGAGGTTTTGGAGGTAGAGGGTGGCCGTCTTGCACGTGGCGTTGTTGATGATCTTGGAGTTGTTCAGCCAAACGTCGAGCTTGTTCCCGACCCTCCTCGCGACCATGTTGTACCAAGTGTTCGCGGAGAATCCGTGATGGGTGCTGGGGTTGTAGCCCGTGTCATCGATGTAGAAGGTGGGGTAGCCCGTGCTGCGAGAAAGGAGCATCCCGCTCCACTTGGACCCGTTGTACCCTGCGATGATCCAGTGGTCCTGGTTGGTCTGGCCTGGATAGATCCAGGCACTGATGGTGAAGTCACCGGTGAGGGCGATCTCGCTTCCGAGGACCGCATAGGGGAAGTTCGGGCTGTATTGGGCCATGTAGACGCATTTGTCCACGCGGCCCGTGTCCTGCCAGGAGATTCCCCCGGTGTTGTAGAAGGTTGCGTTGTTTGCCGACGGACTGCTGTCGTAAGCGACGCTCCCCGAGGTTTCCTCGAATTTGAGGTCAAGGATGAGGTTTCTGTCCGGAACCATCGTTCCCCCCCTTTTCTTACGCGGGCAGTTATCCGAGGATCGGGTCGCGGACCTCATACCGGTTCGAGGGAATGGTGATGCTCTGGGACGTTGAGAGCACCTGGGAGGAGATCTGTTTCACGAGCAGGAGCTTGCTGTTGTTCGTGTCGAGGAACGCCATGTGCGTGGCGGGCCCGTTGGCCCCTGGCGTGATGCCGGTCTTTGCCGCCATGACCACCTTCCTTCCCGAGACATCCCCATCGGCCATGGAAAAGTCGGTCGTGGTGACCGTCACTTCCGCGAGCTTCATCCCGGTGGGGGAAAGGGTGTTCACGTCCGAGTAGGTGGTCGGCTGCGCGTTGCAGAGGGTCACCTTGGTGCAGTAGTCCTTGAGGTACTTTGGACCGTTGTCAAGAAGATCGTCGTGCGCTGAGAATCCCATCGCTCATTCCTCCTTTCGCCTTATCGGACCTGGATGCTGAAGTTCTGGATGACGAAGGGAAGTCCGGCATTGCACTGGGTGGTCACAAGGTTGAGGTCGGCCCCTGATGTCGACACGGTGAAATCCACCCTGATTGCAGTCGTGCTTGCGCCCTGGACCCTTGCATTGGCGTAAAGCCTCCCCCATCCGACCTGTCCGGTCGCAAGGCACGCATCGGTCTTCCAGGTTTGACCGGCAAGAATGGCGATCACTCCGTCCACTGCAGCTCCGAACCGGAGTCCGTTGGTCTGCTGCCCTGGCGTGAATGCTCCACCGTTGTTGGTGATGACGGCGAGGAGAGACCCGCTTTCGGCATCGTTCGGACTCGCGGGCTTGGCCCCCGTGTAGAGGTGGATGACTCCGTAGTCCAGTGCTGTTCTTACCGCTTCGGCGACTGCGTTCTTGTATCCGGTGGAAATGTCCATTGAAGGCCTCCTTGATCCCTCCTGGAAGAGAT
>CAZURN010000420.1:0-2725 GCA_964623165.1 uncultured Syntrophobacteraceae bacterium | reverse complement strand
CAGGCAGGATGAGCGTAGGCCAGCCACCAGCCTCCAGGGCCACACCGTCCACGGTCTCCTCGAGGGAATGCCCGGGAGGGACCGCAATGGTGAACCACATGTTGTACCTGCCCGGTCTCAGGTAGTTATGGCTTACACCCGGGTAGCGATTGACCATCCTCGAAGCCTGTTCCAGTTTTTCGTCGGAGACGGCCATCGCCACCAAGCTTGTCCTGTATCCAAGCCCCCCGGTGTTGAAAATGGCGCTGATCTGCCTCACCAGTTTCCTTGCCTTCAGTGAGGCGATTCGCCGCAAGACCTCGTCAGGCTCGATTCGCAACCCCTGAGCGAGAGTCTCGAAGGGTTCAGGCACCAGTGGGAAAGCCCGCTGGAGACGGTCAAGAATTTGCCTGTCCAGTGCATCCAATCCAACACCCCTTTCAGCGTTCCATTTCGAATGGATCCTTGATTTCAACAACGGAAGCAAGGCTCTGATTCGAGTCCCAACGTTGTCGGTGCCACAATATATACTTGAGACGGCATGATTACAAGGCAGCCAGGCCGACCCACCACGGGGCCATTCATCAGATGCGGATCTTGAATGCAGTTACCTTGAGACGCTTGCTCGCTCATGGGCGGGTTAGACTTGAGGTATACACAAATCCAATATTGTGTTACTAAATCCTTGTGAGAATAAGGAGATAGGACCTCACAGGGGATGCAAGGCACACTGGGTCCACGATGTGTCTTTCACGCTCCACGGCTTGGGCAATCACTTCTCGCGATCGGCTGGTGGCTTTTAGCCCGTCTGCTTCACGGCATGGTTCGAAAGCTCAGGGATGGGGTGGCGAAGATGAAGAGTCGCAGTTCTTCAGCGCGTTCAACACAATCGGGTCATTCATGATCACCGATGGTTGTTGGGATGCGTTCTGTCCATTGAGGTCATGAGAAATTTCCGGCAATGAAAATACTCGTGGTTGAAGATGATCCAGATATTCTCCAACTGCTGACTTATGCGCTTCAGTCGGCGGGCTTCAAGACAATCAGCAGCCAGGACGGCTATGAGGCGCTCAACACTGCCAGAGCGCATCATCCGGATTTGGTCGTCCTGGACCTCATGCTCCCCGGTCTTGACGGTTTTGAAGTTTGCAAGGAGCTCAAGCGGAATTCGGAAACCAGGTCTATCCCCATCATCATGCTGACGGCAAGGGGCGAGGAGATCGACCGCATCGTCGGCCTGGAACTGGGTGCAGACGACTACATCGTGAAACCTTTCAGTCCGAGGGAGTTCCTCCTTCGAGTCCGAGCCATCTTGCGACGGTCTGCGCCGGAAACGGCAATTGAATCCTCATACTGGCAGCGTGAGGGGCTCCGCATTGATCTTGAAGCACACAAGGTGACAGTCGACGGTCAGGAGATATCGCTGACAGCCACGGAATTCAAGCTGCTGGCGGAGCTCATCCGGAACAGAGGCAAGGTCCAAACCCGTGACCAACTGCTTGACAAGGTTTGGGGATACCAGTTCGAAGGTTATGCCCGAACGGTCGACACTCACGTGCGGCGCCTGCGTCAGAAGGTCGCCCCTTATTCCGCATGGGTCGAAACAGTACGCGGTGTTGGATACCGGTTCAAAGGATAGAGGGTGATGGCAGGACGTCTTTCTTTCCGGACAACCCTTGTGACCACATTCGGGATCTTGCTCCTGCTGGCGCTGCTGCTCCCCACCTGGTTCACCTATCGGAACCTCAGCCGAGCTGTGTCTGCGGAGGCCGAGAAGAACGCACTCCGAGAACTGCATCTCGTCCACTGGCTCTTCACTCAGGAAAGGGGTTTTGTGGATGCGGAGCAGTTCCAGGGGTGGATCACGGCACTCGCGAAGCAACTCGATGTGCGGATCACCTACGTGGCCCAAAATGGGCGGGTTCTTGCGGACAGCTCCTTTGCCTTCGCCGACCTGGGTGATATGGAGAATTTTGCCTCGCGGCCTGAGATCATCCAGGCTCACACCGAAGGAGTGGCCATCCTGGTCCGCTCCAGCAGGACTTTGCCAAGGGAGTTTATCTTTGCGGCAAAGAAGGTGGAGGGGGTTGGTTGGATCCCCTCGGGTTATCTTCGGCTGGCACTTCAATTCTCTTCCATCAACAGCGTGCTCGCCCAACTGAAGGAAACATTCTTTCTTTTCGTCATCTTCGTTTGTGTCATCTCTGCATTGATGTGCTTCAGACTCGTGCGTCGCCTGCGCTCTCCCCTTCATGTTCTGGTGGATGCCGTTCAGGCCATAGCGAACCGGAACTACACACGGAAGATTCGCTTCAATCCGAGCCAGGAACTGTATCCACTCGCCCAGTCCATCAACCAGATGGCGGAGGACATCGATAGGCAGATCCATGCCATTTCCGCAGAGAAGCAGCGTCTAGAGGCGGTTTTCGAGGGGATGCAAGAAGGGGTGATGGTCCTGGACTCCAACGGAACGATACAAAGCATCAATCGGGCCTTGGCGGAGATGGTCGGGAACCCGGTCAACCCCGTCGGAAAACGCCCCATGGAGCTCATTGTCAGCCTCGAACTCCAAGCGGCCTGCGATCGGATGCTGTCTTCCCAGGAGCCATCGTTGATCACACCCGATAAGCTCCAGATAGAGTTGGGTGAAGGGCGGATCTACGAAGTGACGGCGGTCAGGATGGAAGATGCCAAGAGGGGCATGGGTGCCATCCTCGTTTTTCACGATATCAGCGAACTCAAGCGA
>CAZURN010000419.1:0-2732 GCA_964623165.1 uncultured Syntrophobacteraceae bacterium | reverse complement strand
TCGTGGTGGACAACACTTTCTTCCTGGTGAAGGGGACCGAGACGGCGGAAAACCTCCAGGAGATCCACGAGCAGACGGGTATGCTGCTCATGGGCTGTGACCAGTGCGTCCATGAACGGGGCTTGGACGGCAAGCTCATCCCCGGCGCAAGGATCGGGTGTTTTCCCGATCTGTACGGTGCTTTGGCTGGAGCGGGTGTCGATCAGGTGATCACCCTGTAGTTGACGCCTCGTTGTCATTGGAATGTCGAAACCCATGGAACCTCCCATGAAGTGGCTCCAGGCAGTGTCGGAAAAATGTATCGAGTGCAGTCTCTGCCAGAAGGAATGCGCGTTCCTCGAAATCCACGGCATGCCTAAGCCGATTGCCGATGCTTTTCTGGCCTCCCCTAAGGATCGACAGTCCGTAGCTTTTGAGTGTAGTCTGTGTGGACTTTGCACCGCCGTGTGCCCGGTCGGTGTTGACCCGGCGGCCATGTTCCTGGAGATGCGCCAGGATGCTGTCGATCATGGCGGGGGCAATCTTCCTGAGCACCGTGTCATTCTCGACTATGAAAGGCGAGGCACGTCGAGGCGCTACACCTGGTATGGTCTTCCCGGAGACTGTGACATGGTCTTCTTTCCCGGTTGCAACCTTCCGGGAACGAGGCCTGCAAGAGTGATGCAACTCTATGAGTGTTTGCGGGGGATCGTCCCGGCTCTGGGAATCGTTCTGGACTGCTGCATGAAGCCCTCCCACGATCTCGGACGCGAGCGGGTCTTTCGGAAGATGTTCACGGAGATGAGGGAATGGCTGCTCGAAAACGGCGTCCGGACCGTTCTGGTGGCGTGTCCCAATTGCCACAAAGTCTTCAGGGAACACGGCCGTGAGCTATTGGTGAAGACCGTTTATGAGATCCTGGCGCAGAACAGAATGCCGCGGGCTGGACGGCAAATGGGGAAGGTGGTGGTTCACGATCCCTGCGCGGTAAGATTTGAGCAATCCATCCATGGTGCGGTGCGGGATCTGGTTAAAAAGATGGGATTGACCATCCAAGACATGCCTCATCAGGGAGAGAAGACCCTCTGTTGTGGAGAGGGTGGCTCGGTCGGCTTCCTTAAGCCCGAGTTCGCAAAGAACTGGCGTTCACTCAGAAAAGAGGAGACCTCAGGGCAGTGCACAATCACCTACTGCGCGGGCTGTGCCGGTTCCCTTGGAGCGGTGATGCCAACCAGCCATGTCCTGGATCTCATATTCGAGCCCGAGGCGACCCTTTCGGGCAAGGTGAAAACCTCCCGAGCTCCCTTCACTTACTGGAACCGCATCAGGCTCAAGGCACGGTTCAAACGGCTGCTCGCGACTGCACCCGCAAAGAGGGAGAGAACTTTTTCTCCTGATTAGAAGTCAGACAAGGGCGGCAATGGCCCTGCAGATCTCCATATTGCGTACCCCTCGAAAAAGGAAGCGCTGACAAACACCTGGAGAGGATGCATCGGTCCGCGCGAAGAGCTAGGTACATTCTTTGACAACAGACTGGAGACATGTCATGAAGAAGATCACCTTGATTTCCTTGTTGATGTTCTCTTGTTCCGCAATGCCCGCGTCGGCTGAAAACTTCCTTGCGCCCGATGTCTTCAAGCAGTGGCTCGACGTTGGAAAGCCCGTCATCATCGTGGACATTCAAGTTCCCGATGAGTTTCAAAAGCACCATTTCAAGAATTCCATCGAGCCCAACGCATATCCTGCAAAGACCGATGAGGAAAAGAAGAAGCTGGACGGCATCCTCCCTGCCGTCAACTCCTCCAGGGATGATGTTGTCATCGTCTGCTCCCGAGGCGGAGGCGGAGCCAAGAACACCTATGAATACCTGAAGTCAAAGGGGGTGTCGGAAAGTCGGATGCACATTGTTGAAAAGGGCATTGAGGGTTGGCCATACAAAGAGATGTTCGTGCAGGGGCGGTAGGAGAAAAGTGAAACCCAGGATTATCTCGGCTGACTTCGCGGAACGGAACGGACCTGTGATTACTCTGTCGAACCCGAAGGAGGAACACGGGAAAGTACTTGGGTTTGATGAGAGAATCTGAGTTGACCGGACAACAATTGCGGGAAGAGGACGCATGAGCTAACATAGACGCGACGAGCGCCCATCTGAGTGAACCAGCGTGAAGCAAGCACGGCAGGATATGATGATGGATACTGGCACCAAAACCGAAGGGCTCCCGTGGCAGACGAAACCGTCCGATCGGTTTGTTCTCAAGTGGATCAAGGTGCATCTTTCCGCTCGGATCACACCTCGTCTTCTCGCCTGGGGGGGGCTTGAGCCCTGGATGATCACTCTTTTTTCGTCAGGCCTCGGCGTCCTGGGCGGAACCGTGTTTGCCCTTGGCTGGGGCTGGCTTGCCGGGTGCATTGCGGCGTGTGCCCAGGTTCTTGACGGGGTCGACGGCCAGTTTGCAAGAATCACCGGTAAACAGAGCAAGGGAGGGGCATTCTGGGATTCGGTCCTGGACCGTTATGCCGATGGGGCCATGGTGATCGGACTCATCATTTACCTGGTGCGCCTTCCTTTTCCTGCAGCCTCCTGGTTGCTGCTCGTCCTCGGCGCCTTCGCTCTCATGGGGAGCAACCTCATCAGCTATTCCAGCGCCAGGGCCGAAACCCTTGGAATTGATCTCGGGAAACCGACGCTCGCCAGCAAGGGGACTCGAACTTCGGTGCTCATCCTTTGTGCATGGGGGAGCCTCATCTGGCCG
>CAZURN010000418.1:0-2745 GCA_964623165.1 uncultured Syntrophobacteraceae bacterium | reverse complement strand
AAGCCCGTCATCGTCTACTGCGCCGTGGGCGGGCGGAGCGCCATGGCTGCCCAGATGCTCATGCACCAGGGGTTTGCCGACATTTACCATCTGCAGGGAGGCATTGACGCCTGGGAGGACCCCACGGCCACAGGTCCCGTGGAGTTCCACCTAGAATTCGTCCGGGGGGGCGAGACGCCCGCTGAAATCGTCAGGATGGCCTATGGGATGGAAGCCGGTCTCAAGCGATTTCACGAGGAGGTCCTTGCCCGGACGGACGAGGAGAAGCTTGCAGACCTGCTGAAGAGTCTCATCAGGGCTGAGGAAAAGCACATGGAGACCGTGCTGCAGCTCGCGGCGTCCGAGAACGTGAGCCAGGAGGTGCTGGCCGAGATCAAGGGGGAATCCGGCGGGGAGATCATGGAGGGCGGCGGGTCCGTGGAAGAATTCCTCACCGCCAACGAACGATACCTCCATTCCGTTTCCGGGTTCATGGAACTGGCCATGATGGTAGAGACCCAGGCACTGGACCTGTATCTGCGAATGGCGGCTCAATGCTCCAATGAGGCGACCCGAAACGTGCTCCTCGCCATCTCCGAGGAGGAGAAGGGGCACCTGGGCATGCTCGGGCGCTATATGGACCAGGTGGCTGCGGGGTAAGGGGGGCGTTGCTTGCGGCAGGGCTGCACGTCATGCGGCGCTCCAGCCGATGAGGAAAGAGGTGCATGCGTAGATGAGTCCCTCCACAACTCCCGCCCCGATGTTGGGGTTTTCCTGCATCACCAGCTCGTGGGTGAGGCTTGAGCCGGGCAGGATGAGCTTGTCGGTGATGAGGCGCACAACCGGGAGCACGATGAGCCCGTAGAGGAGCATGAGTCCGAAGGAAGCCAGGCTCTGCGGCCAGGAAGTGAAATTCCCCTGGACCGCGTAGCGCACGATGTTTCCAATGGCGAGAAGCATCCCGGCGAAGGAGGCCCCCACGGCGATGTTTCCATTCTGCAGTGCCTGCTGCACATTGTAGGGCACCAGTCTGAGATAGACGTGGGCCGCCACGATGAGGGCACACTGACCGAGCAGGAGAAAAACGATCAGGGCCACGTAGCCTCCGCCCTCCCCGGAAATCGTGCCGCACACGATGAGTCCCATGGCGATGTAATTGGCGGCCCGCACGAGGCCCACGCCGCAGTTCTGATCGGCGAGGATCTCCCTCTGTTCGCTGAAACTGGTGAAAATCACCTGGTCGTTGATCCACACGGACAGAGTGAGGAGGACCATCGCGAGGAGCCCGTATTCCAGCACACCCAGGATGCCGGTCACGAAGGAATGGGAAGGTCCGGAAAAAGCACCCCCAATGGCGATGGTCAACCCGAGGAAGTAGCCGCCCATGGCCAGGGCCAAGGCCAGGTTGTCCCGCTCGGAAAGTTCCGTTTTGAGCGATTGAATGCCGTGGGAGAACGCGAAGACCGCCCTCCCCGCGAGAAATAGGGCCATAGCGAGGGCGAGATAAGCCAGGCTCATGAGAAAGGACTGCAGAATCATGGGTTCCTCCACCGTCTCCGACCGCTTCCTTCGCAAGAAGCAGGAATCCTGATATTGAAAATTCGTAATGGAATCAAAGTGTGATAACGTACCACGTCTTACCAGCGCCTTGCGGCTTAGTCCAGTGGAATTCCCGATCAGCGCGCTCACGTTTGGTTTTCATGCGCAGGTTCATTTGAGCAGAGGGAGAATAGAGCGCCCATGAAGAAGAGCACGACCATCACCCTGGGTTTCATCATGTCCGCTGTCATCGTTGCCGGATGCGGCGAACAGAGGCGCTGCGTCGACGCAAATGGCATCGTCGTTCCTGATGAACAGTGCCAGGAGGACACTTCCGGAACCAGGAGATCCGGCTACACGGGCAGCCGCTGGTATTACGGAGGCAGCAGGGGTGGAATCGGGACGAGTGTGAGCGGTGGGAGCTTCACGCCCACATCCCGCGGAGGCTTCGGCAGCCTGGCTTCGTTCCACGGCTCGGGAGATGGGGGCTCATAGGGATCTCAAATTGGCGGTGGCCCATGGAGCGTTACACAACGGAAGCCCGTTCGGATTGGGAAAAGAAGGTGGAGGAGGTGGGGCTCCTCTTTCACCACACGAAGGAAGGTCTCTACTGGGATGAGACCGCCTACTATGAGCTCACCTCCAGCGAGGTGGAGGAACTGGAACGGGCCACCAACGAACTCCATGGACTGTGCCTCGACGCCGCACAGCACATCATCGACACCAATCAATTCGACCGCCTGGCCATTCCCAGGGCCTGCGTGCCCCTCATCAAGGCCACCTGGGAGGAGGAACCCCCTGCCATTTACGGGCGGTTCGACCTGAGCTACGACGGCAGGACCCCGCCAAAGCTTCTCGAATACAATGCGGACACGCCGACGGCACTCCTGGAAGCGAGCGTGGTCCAGTGGTTCTGGCTGGAGGAGAAGTTCAAGGGGGCGGACCAGTTCAACTCCATCCACGAGCGTCTGTTGGCCAAGTGGACTGAGCTGCGGGATTATCTCAAGGGCTCCCCACTGTACTTCGCGTATTCCGGTGGGAGCGTCGAGGACATGGTGACGGTGAGCTACCTGCAGGACACCGCCGAACAGGCGGGCCTCAGGACCTCACGGATCGCCATGGAGGAGATCGGCTGGAGCAACGAGTATCAGTGTTTCGTGGACATGGATGAGCAGCGCATCACGAGCATCTTCAAGCTCTACCCCTGGGAATGGATGGTGGAGGAGG
>CAZURN010000417.1:0-2755 GCA_964623165.1 uncultured Syntrophobacteraceae bacterium | reverse complement strand
AGCGGAGCCCTTTATCAGGAGGTCGATGGCATCGACACACTCACGCTCTGCATGAATTATGATGACCGCTGGACCTCGGCTCTTTACTCTGCCAGAACAACAGATCGCATCGGGAACCTCTATTTCACCAACGATACCTGGGAACTGCTCAGCCAAGGGCTGCCAAATGTGGGGAACAGTCCAGAGATTGAGAACAGCCTCAGAGCCCGCAGTTCGATGGTTCCACTCTATCCGGCGAATCAATATTCCACCGTTGTTCCCGGTTCACCCGACCCAGTGTGGCCCCCGGATTACCAAAAAGTTACCGACCCTTACTATTCCAGATCATTTTATATCCCTGAGGGAGCTCGTCCCTCTCCCGACACCGATGGCTTCATCAGCATCCTTCAACCCAACGGCTGGGTTCTGGATGCCTATGCGGCAATCGTCCTGTCCAACGGAGACATTGTCTGCATGATGGCCAGTTATGTGGACTCGAGAGGACCAGGGACGGGCTGGAGCAATGGGCGAAGAGCCAGCATGCTTCCCTCTTTTGCGGGAATCATTCGGAACGGGGAGATTTCCACGGGGGAAATCAAGCACGCACTGGCCGGCCTGATCAGTCCCACGCTCCTCAAGGAGGAGGCCCAGTGGCCTGCCGTTGCGTTCGACATGAACGCCGGGTACTCAGGCAGTCTTCCCATGGGCGCCTTGCTGGCCATTCCTCCAGAAATTGAAGTCGATCGGCTGGGGCTGACCTCCAAGGGGAAGGTCCTGGCGCGAGCCCTGCAAGACTTTGGCCTGTATGTCGTCGACCGGTGTGGACCAGGCGGGTTGATCATACTCGCTGATCTCAACGCCAAGGATATCCGCTGGAAGGGTTCAGCAAGAGATTTCCAGATCATCAAGCGCCATTTGCGGTGGGTCAGCAACAATTCTGAGGCAACTCCAGGTGGAGGAGGGGGCCCCCAGTAAACAAATACCAAGCGATTGGTTACTGGGCAGGGCAGGTCCATGGGCGCACTGCATGCCTCAAGAGTCAGAATCAGTGTCTCGAACGCAATGAAACTCAGGGTCAAATTGAGGACCGTTAGGCCACAAGTCAGGAGAACCAAGAACAGGGAAGGAAAAAGCTGACTTTCAAGATCCTTAGCCGATGATTCGCGAATCGTCGAATTCCCGCCCTTTGCCCATCCGAAAAGCCTTAACCATTTCGGCCAGCTTTCCATGTATTTTCTCGGGAAGATACGTGCATAGCACTGCAGCGGTGGTGATCCAGGAACCGGGATCACCCAGGAGGCTCGGCTGTATCTTCAAGGCTTCAAACAAGAAACGTCTGGCATCCGATTGGTCATCGGCTTCATATGCCATGTAGGCGAGATACCGAAGGTATCGGGCACTGGCTTGATGGTGCACTTCGGCCATGCATTCAGGATCCAGTGTCCACATTTTGGCCATCAACCTCTCCCAATTCATGAGCATCTTTCGCCAATCCTTGGTGGCCTGTTGTGGCCTCATGCGATAGTCGGAAAGGACTTCCCCGATGCAGAAGACATTCTCGCTCCGGAGCCTGGCTATTCGCAGCCACAGGTCGTGGTCTTCCATGGCAGTGAAACTGACATCGAAGAAACCTGCATCTTGTATGGCTGACTTTCTGGCAACTACAGTGCTGCCGTTCCCAGTCAGGTTCTCAACGATCAACTCCCGAAAGGAAACCCGGCCTGGACGAGGCTTTCCCCGACGCCCGGCGTCTCTTCCTTTCTCATCGATGACCCGCCACCATGCGAAGCTCAAATCAATGTCCCCAAGTCTCTGCATCACATCCAGATGACGTTGCGCTTTGAGAGGTTGCCAGAGATCATCAGCGTCAAGAAACCCGATGTATCTTCCTCGGGAAGCCAAAAGGCCCAAGTTCCTGGCAACAGATGGACCTGCATGAGGTTGCCACAGAACTCTGACCCTTTTGCTCCCCAATGATTCCGCCTTCTGATGCGTTCCATCCGTGGAGCCATCGTCAACGACGATCACCTCCAGATCGGAGACAGTCTGAGCGAGAGCCGAATTTATAGCAGGAACGATATAGGCTTCTACGTTGAAAGCGGGAATTACGACGCTCATCAAGACGCTCATGCGACACTCCGTTCCTCACCATTGTGAGGAGGAATGAAATTACCCCTGTTTCGGATAAAGCCTCTGAGCCGGCCTCCGATACAGAAGATCGGAAAAGACGGAAAGAAATGCCAATCCTGCCACTCCCCCCCATAGCCCATAGGTCTTGGCCGAGAGAATGAAAACTGGTATGGCCAACAGGAATTTTGCCATGGACAAGGAGGTGTTGAGCCGGATCATGCCCTGAGACTTGATCACACGGTCAAAAAAGTGATTGTTGTACCGGAAGGGAAGCACCAGTGTCAGAACACACATGAGAGAGAAAAGCTGAGGCAGCTGGAACATATGGTATGCCAGCAAGAATGACAGACCTATGGCCATGAGAGCAACCAGAAAAGAAATCCTAAGGTTCTGACGGGCAACCTCCCTTGCCACCCTCAATCGGGTTTCCACGAGTTTCGGGTACTTGGACTGCACGAAGGACCAGCTTGGGACGTCGGCAGCGGTCAGTATCTGCCGGCACAACCCAAAGAGGCCCAGATCTCCCCTGGAGAGTAAACGGCTCAGTATTATGGGGCCGGACTGCTCCGATAGCAGAGCGAAGAACTCGGACGGAAGGTATTCCAAGCCCCTGACGCCGCACCTCAAAACTGTCGCAGCGTCAACG
>CAZURN010000416.1:0-2756 GCA_964623165.1 uncultured Syntrophobacteraceae bacterium | reverse complement strand
CGGCGCAGGAGCGGCTCCGGGGTCATGCCAACCTCACCCCGGTCATGACCTCCCGTACGCTGAATGAATGGGTGGGGGCGGAGGTCTTCTTCAAGTGCGAGAACTTTCAGCGGGTCGGTGCGTTCAAGTTTCGAGGGGCATTCAACGCCATTTCCCAGCTGACACCAGAGGAGAAATGGAAGGGCGTCATCACGTATTCTTCGGGAAACCACGCCCAAGCCGTTGCCTTGGTGGGGCGGATCCTCGGGGTGAAAACCCTGGTCGTGATGCCGGAGACCGCCCCGGCGGGAAAACGTTCGGCCACCGAGGGCTACGGGGCCACTGTGGTCACCCACGATCCGGAAAAGACCAGCAGGGAGGAGATGGCCAGAGACCTCCAGGCCCGGCACGGATACACCATGATCCCCCCCTTCGACCACCCGGAGGTCATCGCAGGCCAGGGAACCGCCGCGCTGGAACTCATCGAGGAGGTGGGCCCCCTGGACCTCTTCCTCGCTCCGTGCGGCGGCGGCGGTTTGCTGAGCGGTTGCGCCGTTGCCGTCAGAAGGGTGTCCCCAGTGTGTCGGATTGTGGGGGTCGAACCCGAACTGGCTGATGACGCCACTCGGTCATTCCGCAGTGGGAAACTTCAGAGCGTTCACAATCCACCCACCATCGCCGATGGCCTCAGGACCCCGTCCCTGGGCAAACTCACCTTTCCCCTCATCTTGGAACACGTCCACGACATGCAGACGGTCCCCGAATCCGCCATTGAAGAGGCGGTGAGATTCCTCTTCCATCGCATGAAACTCGTTGTGGAACCGTCGGGAGCCCTTGGGCTCGCGGCGCTCCTGTGCCGGAGGATCAAGGCGCAGGGCCGCACAGGAATCATCCTGAGTGGTGGAAACGTGGATGGGCCTACCATGAGAGGAATCCTGCAAGACCCGTCGTCTGGCGGTTTCTGAACACACAAGCCCAAGAACCTTCTCGGGAGAGGAGCCGAATGAAACTCAAGGTCAACGGCAGGGAACACGAAGTGGATGTGCGGCTTGGCACGCCACTGCTCTGGGTCTTGCGCGACACGCTTGGCCTCACAGGAACCAAGTACGGATGCGGCATGGAACTGTGCGGTGCGTGCACCGTCCTGGTGGACGGGGAGGCGGTGCGGTCGTGCCGCTTCAGCGCCGAGTCTGCGGTGGGGAAGGAAATCATCACCATTGAGGGTCTGTCCAGGAATCGGAGCCACCCACTCCAACAGGCATGGATAGAGGAAGAGGTTCCCCAGTGTGGGTACTGCCAATCGGGGCAGATCATGGCTGCAGCGGCTCTGCTTGCCAGGAATCCAAGACCGAGCGACGCGGACATCGACCGGGCCATGAATGGGATCATCTGTCGCTGCGGCACGTATCAACGGATTCGAAGGGCCATACATCGGGCTGCTGCCAGGATGCCCGAAGGAGGGACATCGTGATGGAGGTCTTCAAGATACGGCGCCGGGATTTCCTGAGAGCCGGCGCCTTGATGGGAGGGGGTCTGGTGCTCGGCTTTTCCATCCCTGTTTCCGAGACTGACAGCGAGGCGTCGCAACGGCCCTTGACTGGTTTTCCATTGAATGCCTTCATCCGTATTGGAGCCAATGATGTCGTGACCATCATGGTCAACAAGTCGGAGATGGGACAAGGGGTTTACACATCCCTGCCCATGCTGGTCGCCGAGGAGCTGGATTGCGACTGGCGGAAGGTGCGCGTAGAGGGCGCCCCCGTGCATCATGAGTACAACCACACCCAGTGGGGGATTCAGGCTACGGGAGGAAGTACGAGCATTGCCACGGAATGGGAACGGTTCCGGAGAGCGGGCGCCACAGCACGGGCGATGCTCATCGCTACCGCCGCGGCCCGTTGGAAAGTCGATCCCGACACGTGCCAGACCAATCAGGGCAAAGTCGTCCATGAAAGCGGCAAGGAACTCTCCTACGGCCAATTGGCCGATGAAGCGGCCAAGGTTCCCGTGCCCGCGTCGGTCCCCTTGAAGAATCCGGACCAGTTCAGGCTCATCGGAAAACCCTTGGCGCGCTTGGATACCCCCGCAAAAACCGATGGCACGGCCATTTTCGGCATCGATGTCTCGCCACCGGGAACTCTCACCGCTGTCATTGCCAGGCCACCGATATTCGGGGCCAAGCTGAAAGCCTTGAAGGATGAGAAGGCAAAGGCTGTCCCAGGGGTGCGTCATGTGGTGGTAGTCCCCGCAGGGGTGGCCGTCGTGGCCGACGGCTTTTGGCCGGCCAAGGTCGGGCGGGACGCTCTGGAACTTGAATGGGATGAAGGCCCTTTGGCAACCCTGGATACCGAATCCCAGCGCAAGGAGTACTCGGAACGGGCGAAGGCGCCCGGTGTCGTGGCCGAAAGGCGAGGCGACGTGTCCTCGGCCATGAAGGCCGCGACCAAGACTCTGGAAGCCGAATACGAGGTCCCTTACCTTGCTCATGCCCCCATGGAACCCCTCAACTGCCTCGCGGACCCCAAGAACGGCGTCTGCCATATCTGGACAGGAACGCAGTTTCAGACGGTCGATCGCAACGCGGCGGCCCGGGTGCTGGGCCTGCAGCCAGAACAGGTCAACCTGCACACTACTCTCCTGGGTGGGGGATTTGGCCGGCGAGCGAATCCCCAGTCGGACTTTGTTGTGGAGGCGGCCCAGGTCGCCAAGGCCTTGCAAATGCGTGTGAAGATCATGTGGACTCGTGAAGATGACATCAAGGGAGGGTACTACCGCCC
>CAZURN010000415.1:0-2761 GCA_964623165.1 uncultured Syntrophobacteraceae bacterium | reverse complement strand
TGGATGAACGGGAGGCCGGTCACCGCAGAATTCTGAATCTGGGGCACACCATCGGTCATGCGTTGGAGCAGGTGAGTGGTTATCAAATGCGCCACGGGGATGCCGTGGCCATTGGGCTGGTTGCGGCCACAAAGTTGTCCATGGGAATGGGCATGTTTCCTGCCGCGGATTTGACCCGGCTGATCCGCTTGTGCACAGACTGGGCGCTCCCGGTGAGGATACCCCGGTCCTTTGATCCCGACCAGTTGATCAAGGCCCTGGAAGCGGATAAGAAGCGGATCTCGAACAGACTCCACTTTATTCTTCCGGTGAGGATCGGCGAAGTCATGGACCATGACGGGTTAGACCGGAGAGACTTGCGGCGCGTCCTGGAGGAATTGAAGTCTGGGTAAAGGAGGCACCGGGCTTTTGGTGTTCCGCGATGAGATCCCGGGGTCGGCATCGAATTGCCTTGCAGTAGATGCGAAGGGAGGGTGAAATGGTCCCCCAGTTCAACCACAGCGGACCAGAGGGCTGTGAAACCATCGTCGCAGACATCCTCTCTTCTCTGGGATATGCCCTCGTCACTATCGATGAAGAATTCCGCGTTGTCTTCTTCAACAAGTCCGCCGAGGCCGTCTTTGGTTGCAGCCATTCTGATGTCATCGGCCGTCACCTTTCTCTGCTCATTCCCGATCCTGATCATTTCATCCATCGGGGATACCTGAACGGCATTGTCCGTTCGGGGATGCCCGCAGTTGTTGGCGAGTCAAAGGAGTGCGAAATTCGAAACCGCCGGGGAGAGGCCGTACCCGTCGACATCTCCTTTTCCGCTTCCAGGACAGGTGGGAGACTCTACGTGACCGCCATCATTCGTGACATTTCCGTTAAACGGGAACTGGAGCGTCAGGTGCGGTTCATGGAAAAGCTGGCGGATGTAGGTAAGGTCGTCGCACAGGTCGTTCACGAAATCCGAAAACCCCTGACGGTGATCGGAGGGTTTGCGGGACAGGTGGAAAAATGTGATACTCTCAAGGATGATGCCAGCAACCGCCACAAGCTTGACATCATCATTCGGGAGGTGCGGCGTCTCGACAAGCTGTTGAACGGCCTCCGGCTGATCAGTCGCCCCAGGTCCCCTTCGGAATACCGTTCCCTGGACATTGGTGAGGTGCTTGCGGAAACCATGGAGTTGATGGAACCAATGCTTCAGGACGGCGAGGTCAAAATGCTCACCGAGGTTCCCGAGGAATCCCTCATTATTCTTGGGGATTCGGATGAGTTGAAGCAGGTCTTCCTGAACCTTCTAAGAAACGCCGTGGAGGCCGTGGAAGGTGCTGGCAGCGTCAGGTTGCGGGTGAGGGTTGATGCAAGACGAGTCGTGGTGTCCATCGAGGATGACGGACCGGGGATTCCCCCTGGAATGGAAGACAAGATCTTCGACCCTTTCTATTCCACCAAGCCCAAAGGGACCGGTTTGGGTCTCGCCATATCACGCGCCATCATCCAGGATCATGGGGGAACCATCCAGCTTCGATCAGCACGGCCTCGAGGCACCATCGCCCTCGTGGAACTTCCCCTGGAAATCCCCTGATCAAAGAGAGGGAGGGCAGGCCCAATAGAGCCGCCCTTCCTCGGTTCTGGGGGTTGCCGCAGAGTGTTGCCCAAAGGGACTCCCGGCTCGGCTAGAGGGTGTAGCCCACCTCGCCGTGCTGACTCAGGTCAAGGCCGTCGGATTCGTCCTCCTCGCTGACCCTCAGCCCCATCAGTGCATCAAGAATCTTCAGGATGATCCAGCTCACCACGAAAGAGTACACCCAGGCGACGATTACCGAGAGGGCCTGAATGCCGAACTGGCTGGCGTTTCCGAAGAAAAGGCCATCGGCGCCTGCGGCGTTGACAGCCTTTGAAGCAAGAAGCCCAGTCAGGAGGGCCCCTGTGGTTCCGCCCACTGCGTGCACGCCCACCACGTCGAGAGAGTCGTCATAGCCGAACTTGGGCTTCAGGCTCACAGCCGCGTAGCACAGGGCGCCGCCAACGAGTCCGATGATGAGGGAAGAGAGAGGACCCACAAACCCTGATGCCGGTGTGATGGCCACGAGCCCAGCGACAGCGCCCGATACCAGGCCGAGGGCGGTGGGCTTCCCACGGTGAGCCCATTCCACGATGAACCACGAGAAGGCTGCGGCACCGGCGCCGATCTGAGTGGCCACGAATGCGGACACTGCCAAATCTCCGGAAGCCAAGGCGCTGCCTCCGTTGAATCCGAACCAGCCAAACCACAGGAGGGCGGCTCCGATAACGGTCAGGGTCAGGTTGTGGGGCATCATGAGATCCGCCCCGTAACCTTTCCTTTTTCCCAGGACCAGGACAGCGGCCAGAGCGGTGACCCCAGAACTGATGTGGACCACGAGACCACCAGCAAAATCGAGAGCTCCCAGGCTCTTCATCCAACCGCCGGCGCCCCATACCCAATGGGCCAGTGGGTCGTAAACGAACACGGCCCAGAGGAACATGAAAACCACGTACGCGCTGAATTTGATGCGTTCCGCGATGGCACCCGAAATCAGCGCTGGCGTTATGATGGCAAAGGTCATCTGGAACACCATGAACAACTGGTGGGGAATGGTCGGGGCATAGTCCCCGTTGGGTTCGAAACCGACTCCCTTCAGACCGATCCAGTCCAGGTTCCCTATGACGGATCCCACATCGGGACCGAATGCCAGACTGTAGCCGAAAAGCACCCACTGGACCGTAATGATGGCGAGTGCCACGAAACTGT
>CAZURN010000414.1:0-2773 GCA_964623165.1 uncultured Syntrophobacteraceae bacterium | reverse complement strand
AGCTTTTCATTGGGTTTGAGAGAAATCTTCAGCGCCATGGACTAACCAAGAAACTGTGCAAGAGCTGTTTGAGTTGCCGTCACCGTCGAACCCCACTGGGTGGATAGAGAGTATCTTACATCAGCACTCGCTCTGTCCGCAAAGAATTCCTCCTCCTCGGCCGCCTTCATTTCCTCTCCGTAGGAAGGATGTATCTTTTTCCAGGTGAGCTTGAAATCGCTCTGGCGCTTCAGCTTCTCCATCTCCTCGGCAAGTCTTCCGCGCTTCATCTCCAGTGTCTCTTTGGAATTGCTTATCCTTTCAAGTGCGCCGAGGATTTGCTCGTCGCTCGCATCTTTGGGAAGGCCGGGTATGTCCAAGCCGTCAGAATCCCCTACGAGCCTCCGCATGTCCTCCTCTTTCGGGGGCATTGTCAGTTGATCAATTTGCGCCCGTAAGCCCGTATAGCTTTCCAGGTACTTCACTCTCTCCTCACTTCCCGCGGGAAATGGGGGATAGCTCTTTACCACTGCATTTAGACTCTTTTCCATCTCCTCAAGAAGATCACCGATTCTTCGCATCACCGAATCGGAGAGCCCAATGCTTTTGGCCAGTGCACTGAGATGGGCATTGACGGCCTGGAGCCTGCCAAAGGTCGTAGGCGTTCTGCTCACATTCAGTTCGGAATTCGAATCAGATTTCGCCGAAATCGCCAGTTTTCCCGAGCTGGAGGCACTCCCAGACGCATCCGGGAACTTGGTCTGGTTTCCATATTCCCAGAAACTGCGATCGTTTGTTATCTGGTTGGTTCTCATGGTTGGAACCCTCCTGAGGAACGGTGAACTTGGAGGGGGATCCTCTCCCCCTCCCCGCTCACGTGCACTTCAAAGACCTCAGGAATTCATATTCTAGAACAGTCTCAGGATGGACTGCGCCGCCTGAGAAGCCATGCTCAATGCCGAGGTGCCCAAAGCCTGCCGTGTTTGCAGCATGAGCATGTTGGCACCTTCTTCATTCATGTCTGCAAGAGTGAGATTGTCTGCTCCTGTCTTGAGAGTGGCTATCATGTTGGTGGTGAATTCCTGGCGAGCAGTGATGATGCCCAAGTTTGCAGAGAGCTTCGAGGACTCAACCCGAAGCTGATTGATCGCGTCGTCCAGCTGATCGACGGCAGCATCAATGGTGGATTGGTTGGCGAAGTTAGCAGCGGAAATGGTGACTCCCGCCACCGAGCCAGAGGTTGTCGCCGTAAAACCGGTTATGGTCAGCCCGTTGCTTGCATCCTCATTGAATGCAACCGTAATGGATTCACCGTCCAACAGATTCTTCCCACCGTATCCTGAATCCTCGGCCAGGTCTGCAATCTGATCCAATATGGAGTCGTACTGAGTCTGCAGACTGGCTGTATCCGTCGCGGTCCTTGCGGCCGTTGCAATGGACTTTGCCGCATTCAGCAGGTCGGTGAGTCCCTTGATCCCTGTGTCAGAAGCCTTCAACAGCTGGATGGCTTCCGTCATCCCATCCTTTCTCGAGGACAGGTCGCTGGCCCGGTTGGTGTGTCCCAATGCCTTGAAGAAATTGACGGGATCATCCAATGCGGTGTTCACCTTCTTGCCCGTGCTCAAACGGACCTGGGTGCGATCCATGAGTGCAGCGGTGTTCTGAAGGTTGTTCAGGGTGTTGCGCATTCCGGCCGTGAGGGAAATGTCTCCAAGTGCCATGGTATGTCTCCTTTTCTAGGTTGAGGTCCGGCAATTCTTGCCGGAGTTTTGGGGATTTGCCGTGGTCATCACGGCGCTTTTGAAACTTCGATTACTTCAGTAAGCACTCCTGTTTTGGTCTCTTACTATTCAGTCCTTTCTATTCCCATCGCATTTGACCCACTGATCGGATGTTTCCTCGACGGACTTAAAAGATTTTTTCGGCCGATGGCCACATGCACTCAACTGTCTGCACTTGTGTGTTAAATGGCTTCATGATGTTAGAAACTGTCTGGTTTCCTTCATGGCCTCCACCAAGTCCGCCAGGAGCAAATCCACCATGGCGGGCTGGATTCCAAGTTGGGCGAATACTTCGTCCTGGTTGGGCTGGAGGAACCCGTCGACACCGCAGCCTATTCCCAAGGCAGAAACCATCCTGTTGGAAACATACACAAGAGCCACTAGGTCTCGATTGTCCTCGGCCTGCTGCGGTGAATGGTGAAAACCTATGGCGGTAACGACCTCTGGGGGCAACTTCCATCGCTCGCCAATAAGGACCCCCAGCTGCTGGTGATCAATCCCGAGAACTTCCCTTTCCGCATCGAGAAAGCGCATTTTCTTCTGCTTTACTAGGGAAAGGATGGAATCAAAGTAGCTTTCTACGTAACTGCTGAGGACAATCTTTCCTATGTCGTGGAGCAAAGCAGCCGTGTAGGCGGTGAAGAGATTCTCCTGACCCAACCGGCCCCCCACGATCTCCGTCATGAGTGCGGTGCCCACCGCATGTTCCCAAAGCTCACCCTCCCTGAGATCGTATCCGGCAGGAGCCTGACCAGCATAGTATCTTTCGGAGCATGCGGTCACGATAACCTGCGTCAGCTGTTGCTCTCCCAGGAACATGATCGCATCGCGCAGAGAACTGATGCTGTGTCTTCGTGAGAAATGGGGACTTTGGCTGTAGGCTAAGACTTTGGCGGTAATGATGGGATCATACTTGATGACAGACTCGATTTCACTGATGGGTGCCATCTTCTGGACCAGAGGCATGACCTTCCAAACGACATCCGGAAAAGGGGGCAACTTCTTGGCTGCTT
>CAZURN010000413.1:0-2780 GCA_964623165.1 uncultured Syntrophobacteraceae bacterium | reverse complement strand
GTCATGGTGTTCACCTCTCGAACCATTCGTCGCAGTGTTTCTTGTATGAGCAATTCTTACAACGCCAATTTTGGGAATCAGAATTTGGAATAAACACTCCGTTAGAAATGCCTCGCCAGACCTCGGCGATCTTCTTTTCCGCTCGTTTGAAATCGTTCTCTGTTCTCGACGTATAGTACTGCTCAAAGCGGGGGGTTTTCGTTTTTATCAGACAGTCGAATCTCAGCAGGATCTCCCTGTCCGCATGACCGTTTGCCCTAGCTGCCATTTGGTAGAGGGTCAACTGGAAGTTACGGTCCACTTCATCCGCGCTGTATGCTCTCCCGCTCGTTTTCCAGTCAACCACGATGATGGTGCCGGACTCATCCTCCTCGACAAGGTCGAAGGCGCCGATGATCTTGACCGGGCAGTTTTCCAATGTGAAGGAGAAGGGTTCCTCGATGCTCAGAACCTTGAACTGCTCGTGGGGGCACTTGTGGTAGTAAGTGGTTAACAGCTCCTTGCCTTCCATGAGCAGGCTTGCGAAGCTCTTCCCTTCGGCGTACTGGATGTTCTCCTGACCCTCTGCAGCTGCCTTCCAGTATCTCTCGAATTGCTCGTGCAGCTCCTTGGCGGTCATGGTCTTTCCATCCTTCTTTGCTTGGTGGAAGTCCGAGAGGGCAAGGTGGATGCAGCTTCCGAACTCCAGTGCATCGGCTCGAAACTCGGGGGGCAGTTTGTCGATCCTTCCCAGCTTGTACAAAAGTCCGCAGTCGATATAGTCGCCAATGCCCGAAGCAGACAGATGGGGTTCCTTTCTCAAGTCGTTTAAGTCCATTTCAACCTCCTGATCCAAAATACGCAGGATCCTGCGCTTTTCGAAAAGATGGGACAGGACACACCAATCCCCATGCATCCTGTCCCGGATGTGGAGTAAAGGGAGATAGAGAGTTATGAATGGGATTGATTATGCGGATTGCTGGAGTTGCCGGATGAGAGCCGAGGCATCCTTTTGAGAAAGGTGCTCCACTTTCACGCCGTATGTGTCGACGGCCATCTTCTCGAGCTCCTCTACGGAGATTCCCCTTCTGCGGGAGAGGTTGGCGATGGCGTTTGCCTGAGCGGATGAGATCTTGGAAACTGCATCCTGCTTGGATTTGCCTCGTCCGTTGCCATTCCCGTCTGCTTTCTTCGTCTCCGTTGCTCTGTTGCCGTTGCCAGATTGAGGGGCGGCTTGGCTCTGAGGGGGATTATCCGAAGTTACTTGTGCCGCCGGCTCCTGCTTCTGGGGGATGGACTTGACCTCCTTCTTCTCAGTCTTGGCGATCTTCTTGGGTCTTGCCTGGGGAAGCTTCCCCGTGTCCCGGTTCTCGTTGATGTCGATGATTTCTCCGAAATCCGAGATCTCCTCCAGAGCCGTCATGCCCACGTTGGTCATGGAGCGAAGAGCTCTGGCGATTGCCCTGGTGCTGGCCATGCGAAGAAGGTGCTTGGCGACTCTGGGATGGCAGTTTTGGGGGTTGGCATCCCCCACGTCGGTGAAGACCTCACCCGACTTGGAAAGAACCGTAGCCTTACAGATGGCCATGTGACCGTTCTCCGCTGTGGGGAGCTGGAGGGGTTCCACATCGATCTTGAGGATGCCCTTCTGGTGCCCGAGGTCAAGGAGTCCCGCATAGAGCACGAAATCCCTGTTTTCGATGGTCGTAACAAAACGCTCGTCCAGTTTCGGCTTTCTCCTCTCCAGGAACTGAGCCTTTTCCTGCTCCCCGTTGGGAACGCAGCTCATGACCGCAAGGACGTGCTTGCACTTGAAGCTCTGGTCGCTCTTGATTCCCCTCGCGAAATCCCCGCAGGTGCAGGAGCACTGATTCTCGTCGACGAAGAAGACCTTGTAACAGATCTTTTGCTCGTCGCTCTCCACGTAGAACGAGGTCTCATCCACCTGGATGACCCTGAGGTTTTGTGCCTTCTCACTTCTTTTTTGAAGCTCCACCGTTGTCATTCTTGTCACCTCCGTTGAACAGTATGTCCTTGATCAAAATGGCTACTCCGAGAACGATCTGTGCGATCTTGATGATGAGCCTGATGGTCTTCTCCTGCATGGCATCCCCTCCTTTCTCAGAAGGGGGTGTCGTCTTTGGCTTCTCCCTCCTTGAAACCCCTGCCGTCGGTTTTGATGAACTCGAGGGTGTTGGCGATGAGCTGGTAGGTGCTCTTCGAGACCCCCTCGTCGGTCTCCCAGACATGGCGATCCAGGGTTCCGATGACGGCGATTCTTGCACCCTTGTGAAGGCACCTCGCTGCGATGTCGGCAAGCTTCTGGAAGCAGACCACACGGATCCAGCAGGTCTTCTTCTTGCTAGAGTGAAAGGCGATGTTGAACGATGTCACCGGATTCCCCTCGCTGGAGTAAAACACTTCGGGATCCTGACCTAAATTGCCTGTGAGGACGCACTGGTTGAGCATGATGTTCTCCTTTCTGGACGAATTTTGGGCAATTCAAGAATATCCTTGAATTTTCAATGATTTATATATATAGAAGTACACGTTATCCTGGAACTGGGGGAGGAAGGGATGGCAAAGGAAGATCTCGTCTTTATTCTCAAGAGACTGCTGCAGACAGACGCCTACCTGGAATTTTTACTCCAACTCGATGAAGCTGATTTAAGGACCCTGATTGCTTGTATCAGGGAGAAAATTGATCGGGGGAAATGAGGATATCCAATATAAGTTCTGCGTTGTTGAGAGGAAGCAGGAATGCTTTTTGACATCGGCATATGATGATTGGAATAAAAGGG
>CAZURN010000412.1:0-2781 GCA_964623165.1 uncultured Syntrophobacteraceae bacterium | reverse complement strand
TGTCCAGGAGTGAGAGATGCACTTCAGGGTCGAGGAGCAGTTGGTGCTCATGTTGGCCAGAAATGGAAATGAGCCCTCTTGACAGCTGCTGAAGCTGTTGGAGGCTGATCTGCTGTTCATTCAGGTACACTCTATTCCTGCCGCTGCGGTTGATGACCCTGCGGATGACGAGCGCCTCCGATGCATCGAGCCCCCATTCACTCAGCAAACAACTTATGCGATCCCCACCGGAGGATGAAAATACCGCCTCGACGGAGGCTTCATTGGCTCCGGTCCGGATCATCTCCTGCATCGCCCGGCTTCCGAGGATGAGGTTGACGGCACCGACGAGGATGGACTTGCCGGCTCCGGTCTCTCCTGTCAGTATGTTCAAGCCGGGGTGGAAGGCAACTTCCAGCCGGTGTATGATGGCGAAGTTTTCGACGATCAATTCCTGCAACACGCCCCAATCCCTCCTGAATCTCCCGCCCTGAAATCCTCGTGCACGCTTGGCGACCTTTCCAGTCCAGATCGACATAATATGCGGATCTTTTGAATAGGGAAACCAGCTTGTCACTGTAGTTGGATGTGAATCAAGAACCCGTCTCTCTCGCTCAAGTGTCTGTTGATGTTTTGAAGGGAAGTGGTCTCTCTGACGGGCGACGAGAATAAAAAGTTTGGTTTATTCCCTGATTTTTGTTAAGTAGTTTTTCCTTGTTCATCGCTCTCGTTTTCGGAGCATTAACCGGAGGATAGGAAATCAATGAAGCCTTGGTGGAAGGCAAGGAAGGGAACGGGCCTCACCGTTGAGAAGGATCCCTATGGCCACTCAATTCAGGACAAACCCAGGTTTCCTCTCCAAAGGTGGTTTGAGCGCCTCATATCCAAGGCATCGGTGCCGGACGATCAGCAGCGGCTCCTGGAGGATCTCGCCCAGAGGGGCCATGTGGTCTACGCCATCAAGTATCGGTCTCAAATGGACTTCGTGTGCCTGACAGCGCGTCTCCACCAGTTGGGGCTGCCCAAGGCTTCGTTCTTATTTGATCTTCATCCTTACCTATGGCAACCGCTATGGTACGCCATCAAGATAACCATCTACCATTTGTTCCACTTGTTGCGACACGGCAGTCTCCCCAACCCTTATGAAGACGGCTATTATCGCCAGAAAATCAAGAATGGGGAGTCCGGTCTCCTCTTTTTGCTGGGCAAGAAGGGCTACTATCGTCGCACGATCCTTGTTGGCAGCGATCCCCTGGAGCATCTCATTGAAATTCAGAAGGACATAGAAAAACCCATTTTCATCGTGCCATTCTTCCTGCTCTACAGCCGGGATCCTGGTCGGGAAAGACGTGGTTTTGCCAATATATTCTTTGGGTCCAGGGAGGAACCGGGTTTCATCCGCAAGTTCCTGTCTTTCCTTAGGGGGCATTCCGACGCCGTGCTGGAAGCTGGTGAGCCCCTGAATCTGCAGGATGTGCTTCCGGAGCTCTCCGAAAACCTTTCCCAGAGAAGAAAACAATTATTTCAGCTCCGTCGTGAGCTCATCGACTCCATCGACGAGATCAAGAGGGCCGTCCTTGGCCCCACTCTCAAGAGCACCCTCGAGCTCAAGGAGATCGTGCTTCATCATCCCCGCCTCGAAGCGTTCATGCAACGGCGTGCTCGTTCGAGCAAACAGGAAATATGGAAAGTCCGCATGGAAGCGGACAAGTACCTGGACGAGATTGCTGCCACATACAGTTACACGCTGGTGCAGCTTGGGGAGAAGGTGCTCAGCTGGATATGGAACAACCTGTTCGACGGCATTGAAGTGGACGGAGCCAGTCTTCAAAGGGTCAAAAAGGCTGCCCGAAATAACACCCTTGTTTACATTCCGTGCCACAAGAGCCACACGGATTACTTGATCCTTTCATACATCCTGTACAGGAACAATCTCATCACCCCTTTGGTGGCTGCCGGCAAGAACCTTGCATTCTGGCCCCTCGGGCCGATATTCCGCAAGGGAGGTGCTTTTTTCATCCGAAGAAGTTTCAAGGGGATGAAATTCTACACCGAAGTGTTCTCCACGTATGTGAAGACCCTTGTCCAGCTGGGACACAATATCGAGTTCTTCATCGAGGGCGGTAGAAGCCGCACGGGCAAGATGGTTCTGCCCAAACTCGGTCTACTCGCTATCCTCATTCAGGCCGTGGAAGAGGGGTTCTGTAACGATCTGGTCTTTGTACCCACCTCCATTTGCTACGATCGGATCCCGGAGGAAGAAGCCTACGTGAAAGAGATCACGGGTGGATCCAAGGTGGAGGAGAACATCGGCCAGCTAGTGAGAGCGAGGAGGTTCCTCAAGCGGAGCTATGGGCGGGTTTACGTGCGCTTTGCTGAGCCGGTGTCTCTGCAGCGTTACCTGGAAAGGTACCGGGGGGAAGCCGAGAGTCTGCGCCCCAAAGAACGGCACGCCATGTACCGAGACTTCGCCTACCGGATCATCAACAGTATCAACCAAGTGTCTATGGTCACTCCATATTCTCTTGCCGCCGCCGCCCTGCTGAGTAGCCCGCGGCTCGGTATTTCACTCATGGAGTTCAGGGAGGTCTATCGGTTTTTTTATGATTATCTCAGCTGCAGCAAGATCGAAATGTCTAAGACCTTCCGGAATTATGACGCCTCGCTGGACGACACGCTCCGTGATTTCGAGAAGAGCAAGCTGCTCGCGAAACTCAAGGACGAGGACGACGACCTGGAGGAGGAAGTCTTCACCATGGACGACAACAAGCGGGTCGCCCTGGAGTATTACAAGAACAATCT
>CAZURN010000411.1:0-2793 GCA_964623165.1 uncultured Syntrophobacteraceae bacterium | reverse complement strand
CAGCCGTTCACCATGGGCATCATCCAGATTCACCACGCTCGACGTCCGCTTCCCGTGACGGTCCAGGTGTTCCCTGAAGAGGCGCTCCTTGGCGTGGAAGTAATCCTCCATGGTTCCGTGAAAGTCCAGATGATCCTGGGAGAGGTTCGTAAAAACTGCCGCATCGAAGGCGCAGTTCGTGACACGCTCCATGGCCAGGGCGTGGGAGGAAACCTCCATCACCACATGGGAGACACCATCGGCAACCATTTCATGAAAAAGATCCTGCAGGTCCAGGGATTCGGGGGTGGTGTTTGGAGCGACACGGTGCTTGTCAGCCCATCGGTATCCAAGAGTGCCAACGACTCCTGTGGAGTGACCGGCGCATCTGAAAATGCTCTCCAGGAGCAACACAGTGGTCGTTTTGCCGTTGGTTCCCGTCACTCCGACCAGGATGAGCCCGCGTGAAGGGTGTTCAAAGAAATTGGCGGAGACGGTGGCAAGAGCAACACGGCTGTTCGGCACCCGGATGAATGGAACTTGGGTGTGGTTTTGAATGGGGCTCTCCGTGATGACTGCGGTGGCACCCTTCTGCAAGGCGTCCTGGATGAACCGATTTCCGTCGACCTTGGTGCCATGGACAGCCACGAACAGGTCACCACGGCGCACTTGTCGGCTGTCATACGCCAGGCCTGTCACGCCGACTCGGGGATCTCCGCGGATCTCGGTGTTTTCCAGGCCCTGCAGCAATGAATCAAGTCGCTTCACCATAGCCGCTTTTCCAAAGGCCACGTTTTCACATGCGGCCATCCCTTCCCACATTGTTTAAAACCAGGTCCACGGGTCTTCCATACCTGGATGCTACCGCCCCCCGGGTTGATTCCCGAGGGATGGTTGAGGGCTTTTCCACTTTCGCCTCCGCGTTCACGTCATTTGCAGGTCGCATCGATGGCTTGGACGCGTTGTTGCCGTTGTCAGCAGGGGAAGCCTTGGAGACGGGAATCCCCTTGGGGGGCTTGCCGGCTTTGGGCTCCCCGGTTGGTGCCGCCTTCACCAAACGTGGCTGCGAAGGCGTAGTGATGGCCTTAAGGGTGGGTGGGATTCCGAGATAGGGCAAAACCTTCGCGGAGATGTTTCGGAAGACAGGCGCGGCAACAACCCCTCCGTAAATGGCCCCATGGGGCTCATGCACCACGACAGTGATGGCCAGTCGCGGGTGGTCGGCCGGGATGAAGCCGGTGAATATGGACGTGTACTTGTTCGCGGCGTAATGCCGGGTATCAGGATCGAGGACTTGAGCAGTCCCCGTTTTGCCCGCCGCGGTATATCCCTCAGGAGCTGCCTTGACTCCGGTGCCTCCCTCTTCGGTCACACTTTGCATCATATCACACAATTGCCGGGCAGTCTTCTCTTGAATAACCCTCCGCAGGGGCTGGCTTTCCGCTGTTTGAACGGAATGACCGGCATGATTGACAATATCCCTGGCGATGAGGGGTGGCGTGTAGATCCCCCGGTTGGCAATGGTGGCAACGCCAAGGGTGAGCTGTAAGGCAGTGACGCCGATGCTCTGGCCGAATCCCGTGGTTGCAAGATCAATGGGACGCCATTGCTTCACGGGCCGAAGGAGCCCCTTGACCTCTCCGGGGAGGCTGATTCCTGTCATCGACCCGAAGCCGAAGGCCTGGATGATGCGGCCATATCTCTCCCTGCCCATTTGAAGCGCGATTTTGCTTGCGGCAATGTTGCTGGAATATTTCACCACCTCAGGGATGGTGAGCCAACCGTAAGGGTGGACGTCATTGATTGTGTGTCCTGCAAGGTTGCACTTGCCGTTTTCACAGAAGATCTTGTCTCGTGTCTTAATTATCCCCTCATCCAACGCCCCCCCGACGAGGAAGACTTTAAAGGTGGAGCCCGGTTCGAAAGAGTCCGTAATCGTACGATTTCTCCAAATGTCGGCGTTTTTCTTGTCCCCCAGGTTCGGGTCGAAGAAGGGCCAGTTGGCCATGGCCAAGACCTCGGAGGTGTTGACATCAACTACGACCACCTCAGCTGCTCTTGCCCGGTATTGGAGGGCGGCCTTTTCCACTTCCCTTTCGGCGACGTACTGGATGAGCGCGTCGATGGTCAGGCGGACTCCGAAGCTCTCCTTCGCCTCCGGCAGGGTCGAGGGAGTCAGCAGCAAGGTGTTCTTGACTCCGTCCCGAATCTGCCCGACGGTCCTGGAATTATGCCGGAGAATGTGGTCAAAGGCCTTTTCCACCCCTTCCAGGCCAGTGCCGTCGAGGTCGACAAAGCCGAGCACTTGTCCCCCCACCTGGCGGTAGGGATAAAACCGCTTGTATTCATCGACAAGATGGAGGCCGCGCCCCTTGAATTCATCCACGGCGGCAGCCTGTTGATCCGTGAGGTGTCTCTTGAGCCAGACGAAGTGGCGATTGCATGCGAGTTTGCGGTCCATTTCACCCGAGGGCTCGTGGAGGACCTTGGAGAGCTTGCTTGCGATGAGCTTGGGCTTTTCCACCTGGCCGCAATCTGCGAAAAGTGATCTCTGGGGGACGGAATAGGAAAGCAGTCGGCCATGTCGGTCGTAAATGGAGCCCCGGAAGCTCGGCACCTTGAACGTCGTCTCGGCCTGGTCCCTGGCCCTTTCAAGCCACACGGGGTATTGTATGACCTGCAATTGAAAGGCCTTGAAGAGAACGAGGGAGAATCCGACCAACACCAGGGTGTTGAAAAGGAGGTAGCAGCCCCAATAACGCGCGTTGAGAAACTTCCTCGAGTTGCGCCTTTCCACCAGTAGCCCCTTTCCCG
>CAZURN010000410.1:0-2798 GCA_964623165.1 uncultured Syntrophobacteraceae bacterium | reverse complement strand
CTCATCGGGACCTTCACCGTGATGGGTTTCCTGGGAATCAGCATCAACATGATTTCCCTCTTTGGCATTGTGCTTGCCATCGGCATTGTGGTGGACGATGCCATCGTCGTCGTGGAGAACGCCTCCCGCAACGTGGAGGAGTCGGGGCTGAATGCCAGAGATGCCACTGTTCTGGCCATGAAGGAGGTGACCGGGCCCATCATTGCAACCACCCTTGTGCTGCTGGCCGTCTTCCTGCCCACGGCGTTTCTCGGTGGGATCACCGGTCCCCTTTACCGCCAGTTCGCCCTCACCATTGCCACGGCAACCGCGTTCAGTGCCCTCAATGCCCTCACCATGAGCCCGGCGCTGTGCGCGATCCTGCTGAGACCGACCCCGGAACGGCGCAGTGCTTTCTTCCGGGCTTTCAACTGGGCTTTTGGAAAGGGGCAGGGGCTCTACCTCCGGACCCTGAAGGCAACGGTGCGGAGGGCGATCTTGATCCTGCCCCTCTATCTGGTCTTGGCTGGGGTGGCTTATTGGGGTTTCATCAGCCTTCCCACTGGATTTCTTCCCGACGAGGACCAGGGGTACGCCATGCTCAGTGTCCAGCTGCCCGATGCAGCATCCAAGGGGCGGACCGATGCCGTCGTGGAGCGGATCAACAACCGGCTCGCCACCATGAAAGGCATTGAGAGTTACGTGTCCGTGTCCGGGTACTCTCTTCTCGATGGAGCCAATGCTTCCAACAGCGCCGCGTATTGGATCATTCTGGACCCATGGCCCCAGCGTACCGTCCCGTCCCTGAGTCTCCAGGGAATCGTTGGAAGGCTCTGGCAGGAGGCATTTGCAATCCAGGAAGCCAACGTGTTCGCGTTTCCCCCGCCCGCCATCATTGGGCTCGGCGAGGCAGGCGGTTTCCAGATGCAACTCCAGGACCGAGGAAACCTGGGACTGGCAGCCCTCGCACAGATGGCCATGGAGATCATGACGGAAGCCAACGGCCAGCCAGGTCTGACAAAAGTGTTTTCAACGTTTCAAGCCACTGTTCCTCAGCTTCTTGTGGAAGTCGACCGTACTCAGGCCAAGTCCCTGGACATCCCCATCTCTGGAATTTTCGACACGCTCCAGGCATACCTTGGATCCACTTATGTCAACGACTTCAATCTGTTCGGACGCACCTTCAAGGTGAATGTGCAGGCTGACGCCGAATTCAGAAGGCGGGTGGAAGACATACGCCGGCTCGAGGTTCGCAACACCCGCGGAGAAATGATTCCACTCGGCACGGTCATGAAGGTGGAAAGAAGCCTAGGGCCTCAGATCATCACCCGTTACAACATGTACCCGTCGGCCGCCATCAATGGCCAGGCCTCAGCGGGATTCAGCTCCGGTGATGCCCTGCACCTCATGGAGCGTATGGCCGCGACAAAGCTCCCATCGACCATGGGTTATGAATGGACTGGCATGTCCTATCAGGAAATAGCAGCATCCGGCCATGCCCTGGGGATTTTCCTTCTTGCCGTCGCATTCATCTACCTGGTGCTGTGCGCCCAGTACGAGAGCTGGTCCATACCTTTGGGGATCATCCTGGTGGTCCCCCTGGGATTTCTTGGTACTGTGGGCGCTTTGGTGATCCGCAACATGGACGTGAACCTCTACACCCAGATCGGTCTGGTTCTCCTCATCGGCATGGCCTGCAAGACAGCAATTCTCATTGTGGAATTTGCAAAGGTTCGCAGGGAGTTGGGGGAAAGCGTCGCCGAAGCAGCGGTGGAAGCTTCAAGACTGCGATTTCGCCCCATCATCATGACGGGTTTTACATTCATCCTCGGAGTTCTTCCCCTGGTCGTCGCCTCCGGAGCGGGTGCATCCAGCCGACAAGCCCTCGGGACTGCAGTATTCGGGGGTATGATCGCGGCCACTTGTCTGATGGTCCTCTTCGTGCCAGCGTTTTTCGTGGTGATTCAGAGAATGAGCGAGCGCCTGCGGCCTGTAAAAGGAGCCAGCACGTAAGGAACAGCGCGGGGGAATCCCAGTGCCGTGCTTCAGAGTCCTCACTGCTGAGCATCGATGCACACGTAGGGGGGATCCATTTTCTTTTTGCGGAAGGAAATTTGGGTGGGATATGTTTGCGTTGGGCAAAGCGCGGCGTGGAGGGCATCTGGGAGGGAGGAATGGCGGGATACGACCGTCAAGTGATGGAAGAATTTGAACGACGCAGAAGGCGGCTGCTGCAAAACTTTGGGCTCGCCTTCACGCTATTTGCTTTTGGGTTGGCTCTGACGATGGCAGCGGATTTCTTTCCAGGGTTCCTGGGGATCGGACGCCGCGGATGGATGGCTGGTGCTTTGGCTCAGATGATCGCCGGGGTCATTTTCGCGGTGGCTGGGTTTCAACAGTATCGGTGTCCTGTGTGTGACGCCATCATCAGGGGCCATGACAAGTACTATCTGGGAGTTGTCATGAACCCAGGGAAATGTCCCGAATGCGGCACCCGGCTGCAGGAATAGCTCTCCACCGTACTGCTTAGGGCCTCAGCGATGCTGGTTTCATGGGAGTTGCGGATTGCCCCCACTACTGCTGAATTAGCCCCACCTGTTCAGGGGACAACGGGCAACATGGCCTTGAAAAACACCGGGAATTGTATTACAGGGTGCGACAGATGTCGGGCGGTGCCGCGATGCCCTAGGTTCCCCTGGTTCGAAAACCAACGCCCGGCTGCTGACATCATGGATGCGCCTGTAGCTCAGTTGGATAGAGCAACGGACTTCTAATCCGTAGGTCACAGGTTCGAATCCTGTCAGGCGCGCCAGTAAAAT
>CAZURN010000409.1:0-2798 GCA_964623165.1 uncultured Syntrophobacteraceae bacterium | reverse complement strand
GCTTCGCCCCTTCCCCCCTCACTGCCTCTGAAATGAGAAAATTCTTGGCATGCGGATGGTACAGACATGTGGGATGGAACTGGACAAACTCCAAATTGGCGAGGCGAGCTCCCGCTCGGTAGGCGATGGCCAGGCCGTCGCCGGTGGCAACGTCGGGATTGCTGGTGTAGAGGTAGACTTTCCCTGCTCCGCCTGTGCACAAAAGGGTTGCCCGAGCCAGGAAGTGATGGATCTGCTGGCCGGTGATGTCGAGGACGTAGGCTCCGCAACAGATATCCCGATGCTTTATGGCCATGGACCCAGCCTTGATGGACTGGTGTTCCACGATCAAGTCCAGGACCAGATGATTCTCGAATATGCGGATATTGGGGTGCGCTTCGGCCGCGGCGATAAGTGCCTGCTCCACGGCTCTGCCTGTGGCATCCTGGGCATGCACGATGCGGTTTCTTGTGTGGCCACCCTCCCGACCAAGATCGAACGGCGAGCCCTCATCAATGCCCCTGTTGAACGGGGCCCCCAGCTCCATCAAGTGCATGATACGCTCAGGACCCGAACGCACCACCAGTTCCACCACATCGGGGTGGCACAGTCCATCTCCCGCATTGAGTGTGTCCTGAATATGGAGCTGGAAGGAGTCATCAGGCCCGAGCACTGAGGCAATGCCACCCTGGGCATAATTCGTGTTCGTTTCCAGCTTGTCTTTCTTGGTCACAACGGCAACACTTCCGCCGGCCGCCGCCTCAAGCGCGAAGGATAGGCCTGCGATTCCGCTTCCGATCACCAGGTAGTCGTAAAGGTGCTCCATGGGCTTGATTCCATGCCATTCCATACTTGTTGAAGGAGTTCAACGAAAGGCCGGGATGTGTCCAAAGAACGAACAGCGGTCGTTCCTTGACTCTTTGGACTCTATTCTATAAGAAACACCTTGTAAAGCTCTGTCGAGCACGCCAGACCCGGGGGCAATCACCAGTCATCCAGGGTTCAATATGAAACTGCCGGGTCTTTGCCTGAAATCAACAGTTGAGCACTACACCGAGTAAGGCATTATGAATAAGGGAAACGGCACCGAGAACCACCACGCGATTCTGAAATCAATCAATGTCATTGCCTTTGATTGCGATGGGGTCCTTTTTGATTCCAAGGAAGCCAATATCCGTTTTTACAACCATATTCTGGAGGAGATCGGGCTACAAACCGAGGTTCAACCAGACCAGCACCAGTATGTGCACATGCACCCGGTGCGCGACTCCTTGGAGTACCTCACCGGGGGAGGAGATGCATTTCGCGCGGCATTGGACTATGTTCGGACCATGGACATCTGGCCCTTCAACAGGCACCTCAAGAAGGAACCGGGAATACTGGAGGTCCTCCAACTGGCCAAGTCCTGCTATCTCACCGCCCTCGCCACCAATCGCACCGTGTCCACTCATGAGGTCCTTGCTCATTTCCAGCTGGACCAGTATTTCGATCTCGTGGTGTCAGCTTCCGACGTTCAGCATCCCAAGCCGCATCCAGAAATCATGGAGCGAATCTGCGGGTCGTTCCAGGTAAAACCAGCCCAAGTGCTGTATGTTGGAGACTCTCCCGTGGACGAAGCCTTCGCAGCCGCCACCGGGGTGGTCTTCGCCGCGTACAAGAACCCCCAACTGACAGCCCATCTTCATATCGGGCACTTCGATGAACTCCACGCCCTACTCTCCAGGGAGACCGAAAATGGCGCAATCCGCGGAGGAAAACCCTGTGGTCGCACATGAGCCACTCCAGGGGTGATCCCCTCTGGAAAACCAAATCCGTTGTTCGCCAACCTCATCCTCCTTGGGACGGTTCACGGGGATCCGCGGGGAATGGCTCGTTTGTTGGAGTTCTGCAGGTCTTACGGGCCTGACTGCATCCTCTTGGAGTTGAGCCGGCACGGGCTCGACTTCCGCTTGAAGAACCAGGCCCGCCTCCACAAAGACCTCATGTTCAATCTCCGTCAAGTGTCCCGTCAAAGCGGCATTTCTTTCAAAACCCTCCTGAAACACCCGCATGTCGCAGCCATCCGGAAGCAGATCAGCCTTCCGTTCGAGTTCAGAGCATCCAGTCACTACAGCTTGGCTACGGGGATTCCAGTTTATCTCATTGATCGTTCGGACTTCAGTCGCCGATGGATTTCGTTTTGGCCCGAACTCATCGCTGTCCAAAACCTCTGCTTGCTTGTCAGTTCGCAGTTGCAGGCCCAAGGATCTTGTGCCTGGCAATATAGACAGGCGGACCTTCTGATGCACGTCGGCAGACCCGGGCACACTCTGCGTTACCGTAAGGGTTCGTCCTATCCAGATTTCGATTGGGTGAAACGAGAGCAGCATATGGCCAGGAAGATCGTGACAATTCTATGCAAGACAGCACCAACACGTCCGCTTTTCGTGGGAGGCTGGCAGCATCTGGTCCGGGGGCAAAGGCGGCCAACACTCAGGGATTACCTGAATGTGAGAGCGCACCAGTGCATCCTGTTGGACCGCGCCACGACCGTCCGCAGAGCCTTCCCGGAAACAGTCCAGTACGCAAGGCTATCCCTTGGAAGCACTCCTCGCCGGGAAAATGACTTGCTTTTTTCAGATCAATTGAGTCATATGTAACACACGTTCTGGGCATGAGGTTACCCTTGGTCGTGCTAGGCGGGGAGTTAGCGGTGCCCTGTCACCCGAAATCCGCTTCGCGGGGCTGAATTCCCTTGGAAGGGCCTGTGTTGAGTTGACCGTTTCTAATTCTTGCGCTGATTGGACACCGCGCAACAGACGAATACGAACCCCGTCAGG
>CAZURN010000408.1:0-2815 GCA_964623165.1 uncultured Syntrophobacteraceae bacterium | reverse complement strand
TCATGAGGGCCTGGGTTTCGGCCATGTAGGCCAATATGGCAAGGATGAAGACCACTGGGAAAGCGATCACGAACTGGCCGAACGGGGTGCCCATGATGGCTTTGCCGATACCAAAAAACAAGGCCAGGATAATGCATAATCCAATCAAATAAGGAATTCGGTTATAGGGTTTGACTTTGAACTTGGCGTCGGCCTTGGAGGCAGCGTCCTTGGCTTTCTGCCAGGCATTGATCTCCTTCTCGGCGGCGGCGTTGAGATTCGCATCCTTGAAGCCCGCTTCGGCGGCAGCGGCCTGGGCGGTCTTGGCGCTAGCCAGCGCAGCTTCGGCGGCAGCCTTGGCTTTGTCCGCAGCGTCCTTAAAGGGAGCGCCCATGGCCTTGGCCGTTTCCTCGCTGCGGTAGAGAGCGTCTATCGGGTTGGTGTCCCAGTCGCTAGGCGGGGCCAGGAAGTTCTGAATGGTCTTGGAGAAATCCTGGTTGGTCGCACGAACTCCGCGCTTGGCAGATGAGGCGTTATGCCACTCGATCGTCTTGAAGGGCGCCTTGGCGGCTTCTTCCTTCATCGTGGCATTGTACTTGGGGATTTCAGCCGCCTTTTCAGGAGGACGCGGCAGATAGATGGCCAACCCGATGATGAGTAGCAAGAAACCCATCCAGACGGCCATCCAGTCCTCTTTCTTGTAGAGATCCCTGAGAGTGGTTTTGCCACTCTCAATGACCACATAATCCGGTTCTGGGGACGATTTCACACCGTTTTGAGCCATATTCCCTCCTCATGCAAAATGCCACGGGCGTGCAACAGGCCCCGAGGCTGACCGCGAACATGTCCGTCATTCAGCAACCCTGGCCTGGGCGCCCCTGGAGAAATGGATCTCCCCGACCCCTGCCTCGGTATTAGCCGCGCGGGAGTCGATGCATTCACTCCGGCTCTGCGGCATCACCTCCTTCCATCATCCTGAAGCCAAATGACAGTCCTGTTCCGACGCGCAAGAGCGTTCATATTGCCGAGTCAACAAAGCGCTGCTTCTTGAACAGGAGGCACCCCTTGGGCCTTTTCGGGAGAGGATACCATCCGGGTGTCCTGTAACGCATCGCAGTGATCATGGCAGGGAATATCGCGAAGTTAACGTGAATCCGTCCATCATGTTTCACAATACCACAGAGAAGTAAGACCATCAATGACTCATGTCAGGCGCTGTCTTGACCTCCCTGCGCACAAGAGGCTCCCGGACTTTACAAGAGACCATCTGCCACCGGCAGTCGCTCCTGGGAATTGCCCGCATGTCCCAAGCCATCGCTAACACCAGTGAAAAATGCGGTACCAATCCCGACATGATTGTGTTAGGTAAAATAATTTCTAGTTCCGGTTAGATACGGGTTCATCCCTGCCCATTTGTGAGAGCGGTCGTCGACTTCCCAACCGGGCGAAAACGCAGACAAGGCAATGAAGAACGGAGGAACGGGGATTCATGGCGTTGATTGTCCAGAAATACGGCGGCACCTCGGTGGCGAACGTGGAGAGGATTCAATCGGTAGCCCGCCGCGTCGTTCAAAGGAGAAAAGCCGGAGATGACCTGGTGGTGGTTCTCTCGGCGCGGGCCGGGGAAACCGACCGGCTCATCGCGCTCGCTCGGGAGATGAGCCCGAACCCTGACCCGCGGGAAATGGACGTGCTCCTGTCCACCGGCGAACAGGTGACCATCGCTCTTTTCAGCATGGCGGTCAAGGACCTCGGACTCGAAGCCGTTTCCATGACAGGCTACCAGGCCGGGATCATGACCGATCATCATCACGGCGAAGCACGCATCAGCTGGATTGAAATATCCCCCGTGAAGGAAAAGCTGGAGGAAGGCAAGATTGTGGTTGTGGCTGGCTTCCAGGGCTACGACGACGAGGGCAACATCACCACGCTCGGCAGAGGCGGTTCGGACACGTCGGCCGTGGCTCTCGCCGCCGCACTGGATGCCGAAATGTGTGAAATTTACACCGACGTGGAAGGCGTGTTCACCACGGACCCGAACATATACTCCAAAGCCAGAAAGCTCGACAAAATCAGTTACGAAGAAATGTTCGAAATGGCCAGCATGGGGGCCAAGGTGCTTCACTTGCGGTCGGTGGAGTTCGGCATGAAGTACGGGGTTCCCATCATGGTGCTCTCTTCGTTCACGGATACCCCGGGCACGCTGGTCACCAAGGAGGATGCAGAAATGGAGAAAGTGGTCGTCTCCGGAATCACATACAACCGGAATGAAGCCCGTATCACACTCACAGATGTGCCCGACGTGCCCGGAATGGCGGCGAAGCTCTTCAGGCCCCTCTCCGACGAGGACATCAACATCGACCTCATCGTGCAGGGCCGCGGCAGCGTTCTTGGCAAGGCCAACATCTCGTTCACGGTCCCTCAGAAGGACTACGACAAGACCATGGAAGTGGCCTTGCGCGTGGGAGAGGAGATCGGGGCGGGACGGGTCCACAGCAACCCCAACATTTCCAAGATTTCCCTCATCGGCTTGGGCATGCGGAGTCACAGCGGGGTAGCGAGCAAAATGTTCGACATCCTCGCCAAGGAAAACATCAACATCAAGATGATCAGCACCTCAGAGATCAAGATCTCCGTGATCATCGATGAAAAGTACACGGAACTCGCCGTACGGGTCCTCCACGACGCATTCCAACTGGAAAAGCCCCCCAACGAGAGGATCCTCATCCGGGAGGAGACGTAAACGAACAAACCCTTCAGCATCACAACCACATGGGGGTGTCCGGTGCCAAACGTGAAGATCTATGACACAACACTTCGGGATGGGACGCAGGCC
>CAZURN010000407.1:0-2817 GCA_964623165.1 uncultured Syntrophobacteraceae bacterium | reverse complement strand
AGGAAGGAAGGAAGGAGGAACGCGTCTGGAACGGTTGATTGCCTGGAAGAGTGGGATTTCGACGGTAATCACAGTGATCGTCATGGTGGTCTGGATGCAAGCAGCGTATCCCCAATCCCTGAAGCAGCAGGTGATCGGGACGTGGAGAGTAGTATCGGAGACCATGCAGATTGGAGAGGAAACGAAACCAGTTCCTCTGGGGGAACGATATTGTGGGCCTAATCATGTATAACCCAGACGGGTACATGTGTTTCGCCGCCATGAGTACAAACCGGCCTTAATTGGGCACAGGAGATCGACTCGCGGGAACACCTGAGCAGAAGGCAGCAACCTACGACAGCTATCGTAACACCTGCGGACGATACGAGGTCATTAACGAACAGGAACGGGTCATCACACATGCATTTGAGGTGAGTCTGATGCCCGAAGTTACGAGTCAGACAGAGGAGCGCTATATCAAGGAGATTTCCGCCGATGAGCTGGTACTTCAGACCGTGCCCCATACCGCGGGGGGACAACAAGCAATTGGGATATGGGTTTACCAGCGCGTCAAGTAGACATGGAACTCCAACTTGGGTTTTTGCCGGCTAGACAAGCAAAAGGCTAAATCATTTGAAATACTCATGGGTTACCAAAGTCACCGAAAATCGTCGTGTGCCTACGTTTGAGGTGTTGCTGAAGGGAGGCTAAGGACCACCTTATGCATTGGAATTTCTAAGGATTTGAGTGTGCGGGCAAGCTCTGGGCCCGCCTCGTTGCGCTGAAAGAATTGGTTTTCCGGGGTCCGGAACTCGATCACCTGGAGCGTCTTGAGGGCTCTGCTGATTCTCGACCACGGCTCCTTGCACTTGAGCTCAGCCACCCGCTCGATGAGGAGGGCAAAGACGCAGAGCTTGACATGGGCTTCGATGCGGCGGGGCAGCCAGTGGACCATGGGCTCCATCTTGATGCGGGTTCGCTTGAGGGTCTTGAAGCACCGTTCGATGATGAGGAGTCCCTTGTAGCCCGCGGCAGCGTCCTCGACGGTGATGGTGTCGTCATTGGTGATGAGCACCCATTTGCCGTCGTACTTCCCGGCATCCTTGATCACCTTGCGATCGAGAGAGATCCGGTTTTCGTCGTCGATGGAGAGATAGCGCCTGGTTCTGCCGGAGGCCATGAGATCGATGGCCCACCTGGCGCTGGCAAGTTTGTCCGGGTGCCTCCCGAGCTCTTCTTCCAGTTCCTTGAGAACCTCGTCCCTATGGGCTTGTTCCCGCTTCGCCTCACGAGGGTTGTAGCAGAGGATGTAACGCCTTCTGCGCTCACCATCGCCCACCGTGACCTCCTTGGCGTGGAGGTTTTCGCCGATGAGTCGGTATCGCCCCGCCCTGGTGAGGACCTCCTCTTTCACCTCGGAGACACTGCCCATGCGGGTGACCAAAAGATACTTCCCGCACGTCCTGGCCAACTGCTCTCTGTTGGTTTAGCAGAATTGACCAGACACGATTGGCGGTCCATCCATGGAGGGGTTCAGGAGCTGTGCCCAAAGGCCAGAGGGCTCCTGAGACGGGAGATGCACAGGACACGAGTGTTGCGCAGGTCTGCATAGATCAGCGCCGGTGGCTGTTGCAGGTGCACCGCCATTACCCTTTCTCCATCCTGAGTCCAGTAGCTTTGCCCCGAAACATGGAGTGGCGAACATGGAAGAAGCTCAGACAAATCACAGGGTCGTTCTGAGAGCTCCCCTGTCGGGGGTTCTGATGCCCATCGAGCGCGTCCCCGATCCGGTCTTTTCTCAGAAGATGGTTGGTGACGGAATTGCCCTGGACCCCATCAGCGAGGTGCTGCTGGCCCCGTGCGACGGCGAGGTTGTGATGATTCATGGCGCCGGCCACGCATTGACGCTGGTCACCGCCGAGGGCATTGAAGTGCTGATACACATTGGACTGGACACCGTCAACTTGAAGGGGGAGGGATTCAGCCCAAGAGTCAAGAACGGGGATAAGGTCATGGCAGGCGCACCGCTCATTGATTTTGAGGCGGATTTTATCGCCACCCATGCCAAGAGCCTGCTCACGATGATCGTCGTGACCAACCCCGAGCGGGTAACTGCCTTTGAACGAGCCTCAGGCAGTGTGTCGGCGGGACAGGACATCGTCCTGGATCTTCACCTGGCGGGCGATGAAGAGGCAGTGGCTCCGGAGATCGGTGGCCCCATCACGTCGGGAGCCATCCTGATCACCAACACGGCCGGGTTGCATGCCCGACCCGCGGCCGTGCTGGCAAATCTTGCGAGGAAGTACACGTCCTCCATCTGGGTGCAGCGTGGAGACGCCAAAGCCAACGCGAAAAGCATCAGCAGCCTGATGAACCTGGATCTGCGCTTCAATGACAAGGTGAACCTGACGGCCCAGGGGACGGATGCCCGGGACGCCCTCACCGAACTGGTGCCGCTCATCGTGTCGGGATTGGGCGAAGAAGGTACATCGGCTCCAGCTCCGGCCAGTCGCATTGTGGCCGACATCACCAAACCTGCGCCAGTGCGGCGATCCGACGATCCCAATCTCCTGCTGGGCGTCACTGCATCACCCGGGCTGGTCGTCGGTAATGTGCTGCAGGTTCGCCACCAGGACCTGCAAGTCCCTGAGACCGGCGATGCCCCCCAGGCAGAAGCACTCAGACTGGAGGAAGCCGTCCATCGAGCCAGGCGTCAGCTGGAGGCGCTGCAGGTCCAGCTGCACGGTCATGCCGACGCCAACAAGGCAGCGATTTTCGCCGCCCACCAGGAGGTGCTGGACGACCCCGAAATCCGCGACTCGGTGAACAGCGCGATCC
>CAZURN010000406.1:0-2818 GCA_964623165.1 uncultured Syntrophobacteraceae bacterium | reverse complement strand
TGAATTCCCTCTCCACTACATCCATCTTTTCAGCGACACTGAATTGCATACTCATATCATTCCCAAACCCCAATTCCCGCCGTCTCTTAGCACATGGCCCCGTTGAAGTCAACTCATAGGGGTTTTCAAGAACGTTTTTCAATCTCATGACTCCAAATGCTCCGTGATGGTCTCGAGAGGGCTCTCTCCATCGCCGTGAATCATTTCCTCCACCAATGGCGCCGATCAGCCCCCTCGGCTGATGTCCAGAAGCTTCTGGATTACAAGGTCAGCAGTGGGCCGATGATAAAGCAGGGAGACGTGACTCACCGGATCAGTCTCGATGCATGTCCAGCCGGGTTCCAAGGGTTTTAGGGCCTCGTTGGGCAGTACCATGTTGTCGATAGGAGAATATATGGCAAAACAGCGCACAGGTTCCGCGGACAACCCGGAGGCGATTTCGGTGAGTATCGGCCCTCCGTGGACAATGTCCCTGGCCAAGGGTCCGATGCCCATTACGGCGAGCTTGCTTCCCTGATGCGGAGACCCCAATGTGATCAACCCAGCGATTCTCCCTCTGCACTTTCCCGTCGAAGCGCACGCTTTTGCCAGGAGTCCCCCCAAGCTGTGGCCGACGAGGATAATTGGCCCATGTTGAGTATCGGAAATTGAGCAAATATGTTGATCGATTTTCGCAACCAACCGCCAGAAGTCTTGTCGGAGGCTCGAGTACCCTATGGTGGACAATCTGTGGAATCCGCCTGCCATGAGTCTTCTGCGAAGCAGCGTCCATGCGCTCGAGTTGTGGTAAAGGCCGTGAATCAGGATGATCCGGGGTTCATTGGAAAGGCTTGCAGTCACACCTTCGCTGGATCTGATAAAGAATCCAAGCGGATAGAGAGCAATGGTAAGGATGGTACTGATAACCCCCGACAGGATTCCTCCCGTGATCACACGACGGAGTCTCCCTCCGTAGCGCGTGGCAAGCTCCTTCCCGTGAGGGCCGTTGGCCGCTTCATACCAGAAAAAGGCGTAACTCATCAGAGCCACACAGGAGGGGATCAGGATCAGTAGAATGAAAACGAGAAGAAAGAACGCTGTCATACGGAACGCTCCTTTTCCGCGAAAAAGAGAGGTGTTTCCTGGATGCTTTCCACGGTCCAGTCGGGTCTCCTGGCCTCCCCTCGAAGAAGCCAGGCGATGACATTTCGCTCACGCTCCGGGGCTGAGAGGACCCACAGGGTATTCATGCCCGCTCCCATGGCAGGTGCCATGTCCAATTCATAAGAATCACCCACCATCCAGCATTCCGAAGTGGGCGTCCCTGCCCTGCGCGCAGCCAGTTCGAAGATTTCGCGGGCAGGCTTCTTGACGCCTTCGCGATAGCTCAAGACGACCGTGTGAAAGAGCTCCAGCACGTCATCGAAGACTCTCTGGAAGCCCTCGAAGAGCGGGCACCAGGTGTTGGACAGGAGTCCGAGACGGAAGCCCATGCCGTGAAGAGCCTCAATGACGGCTTTCGCCCCGGGAATCTCCCTGACGCTCTCCCTTTGTTCCTGCCACAGGAATTCGGCCGCCCCCAAAAGTTCCTCCGTGCTTCGACCGGGGAGGATCCGGGCCAGGGCAGCAGCAAGGGCGGCAGGTGTCGTGGTGTTTTCGGTCATGATGAGTCGCCCGGCCCTGCGTGTTTCTTTCTCGGACAAGCCGAGACGGGCACCCCACAGCCTGCGGGGAGTCAATTCCATGGCCGTGGCAAGAGTGTTTCCGATATCAAAGAGGATGGTGGGACGCTTCATTTTTCACCGGAAGAGAAGCCGGCGCCGGTGGCAAGCATGTATTTGCCCCTGGTGATGACTGCCTTCGTTGGCCTTGAATTGCACATGCTCCTCGTGCCCACAATGGTCGCGATGAGCGTGAGAGATTCGTGGCGGTGGAGGTGGCTTCCGATTTCGAAAGGAGGCGTCTTTTCAGGCATTCCTGCGCCTCCGGGCAAGAGCTTTTGTCACGGTGGGAAAGAGATCCATCTGTGTGTGAGGGAGGAACAGCGCGGCAATGAATTCGTTCATGAACTCAGGGTGGACGGAGAGCTCGAAATACGTCATGCGCCTGGCAATGTCCTCTGCCTTCTGAAAGGCCTCCAGCGACAGCAGTGCGAGTCTCGCCCCGGCGAGGGAGCTGTTTCCGATGAATTGGATGCGGTCTCTGGCGATATCGGGCAGGAGACCTATGAAAACGGACTTCTCGATGTCAAGGTGCGCCCCGAAGCCGCCAGCCACGTAGATCCGGTCCAGGTCGTTGAAAGACATGCCGAGGTTATCCAGGAGCACCTTCATGGCCGCCAGGACCGCACCCTTGCTCTTGATCAGGTTCCCGATATCGTCTTCCGTAACCACCACGGGATCTCCAGATTCGGTCTGGGTTTCCGGGGCCACCACGAATGCCGTTCCATCATCACTCGCCCGGACCCGGGCGTGTCCCGAATCGACGAACTTCCCGCTCTGATCGATGATTCCCTCCGCAACCAGTTCGGCAATGGTGTCGATGAGACCCGAACCGCAGAGTCCCTTAGGCTTCGTGCCTCCGATGGTCTGGTAGAGAATCTGGGACCCGTCGATCCAAACCTTCTCGATGGCACCCCTGGTGGCACGCATGCCGCACTTGATGCCGCCACCCTCAAAGGCGGGGCCTGCCGATGCGGAACAGCACACGAGCCATTCGTTGTTGCCAATGACAATTTCCCCGTTGGTGCCCACGTCGATCAGGGCACTCAGTTCAGGCTTCTCGCTCATGCCGCATGCGAGGACCCCCGAGGTGATGTCCCCTCCGATGTAGCTGCTCA
>CAZURN010000405.1:0-2820 GCA_964623165.1 uncultured Syntrophobacteraceae bacterium | reverse complement strand
TCCCCTCCAGATGACTGGATTCAGTTCTTCTTTCCACCGAGGGAATCGAGAAGACCCATATATTTGCTCGTGGATGAGCGGCTGGTCGGGACCAGCTACTGGTGGTATTGGCTCGGCTCCTGGGATCCCGGTAAACGTGACGGCATACACCCGTTGTTTCGCACCTTCTCAAAAGTCGAGCAGGAAGGAAATGCCTTGGCGGGACTGCCTCCCTTCGCCCTTGATCTTGACGAGGGAGTCTTCACGGCGGGGAATGCGACCTTCCCGGTATCCAGGGTGATTTTCCACGACGGAAAGGAATGGCAATCCATGAACTTTTCGGCAGAAGGCCTCGTGTTCCAGCACGATGCCCACACCGGATGGGGCGCTTTGTGCTCCGCCGATATCTTCGAGTCGGTCTTCAATAAGCTCTTTTTCCTCCGCATGGCGGATGTTCGGTACTTCAGACCTTCTCGACTCAAGACATCATCGTTTCAGCTCTGGGAAGTCCATGGGGAGGAGCCTTCGACCCGCCTCACTTCGGAGTGACGGGTGTACGGGTGTCCGTTGTTTCACCCGAAGCGTCGACAATAAGCGAGCACCCTTTCCACAGGGGGTGCGAAAAGGGTGCTCTAAAAAAAGAGGCTGCAGCCAAGCCGGCAATGATCATCAATCGAATTCGCGGGTCCAGCCTTTGATGATGGCCTTCCCGCTATGCCCGAGATCAACCCCCAACTTGATGAGCCGTGCATCGCTGGTCTGCACGAGCAGGTTTTCCCCCTGGGAATCCAGGACAGGGCGGCTCGGCATTCCATCTCCCAGACTGACCTGGACGGCACCCACATGCTCGGGCTTAGTGCTGGACCATGCGCCCGTCTGAGCGTTGCGGTACCTCACAGTGATGCCGCTCCCTCCGGTGACGGGTATATTGGTCAACGGACGGCACATGTAATCAAGGACGTAGAGGTAGGCCTTCCCGCCAGGCAGGCATGGATCCGTGCTGGGCACGAAGGTCGTGAAGAAGACATAACCGCCTGCGACGAGGGCCGAGTCGATGACGCGTTCCCCGGCCGTCTCGAAATCATACATGCAGGTGAAACAGCTGTCTCCGTCGGCGAGAGTGACATTTTGCCCGGAAATCTCCTGCCTTTTTACCCAACGGTATGGCCCGCCGGAAGCCCTGCACTTTTCATAAACGCCAAATGGAGGGCTGGAGATGGTGACGATCTCCGTCGTCGCATTGTCTCCGCAGGTGGTGGGAGTGGAGACATCCTCGATCAGGCAATAGAAAGTCATGGTTGCATTGTCGGTCCGGTCATTGTTGGTTTCTGACACGTCACTGAATTTGCCTGTACCGAAGTAAACGCGCATGTGACCCGAATCATCGAGTGCTGCGACGGGGGTGACGGTTATGGGTTGGCGGCTTCCCCTGAAAGGGTTCGCATTGGCGTTGGTGATGGGCTTCGTCTTGTGAGTGATCAAGCAGGATGGTGCCGTCGAATTATCCGCAGTGTCGATGACCACCTTGTGAAGGGTCCCGTTGTAATCTCCGGCATACAGAACATCGGTGAAACTGTCCTGCGTGACTCCCTGGGTGATGCTCACTCCCGCTTCGTTGAAAATGTCAAATGCGGCGACATTGCTGAGGGCATGAGGCAGGACGTATGTTGCCGCAGGATTGACATAGAAGTAGCTCCTGTAGGCGGGTGCATCCAACAGTGCGGACCATGTGGACTTCCAGAGATCCACGCCCGTTTCGAGGTTGATGGCATGGAAGGTGGGATAGTAGAGGTAGCTCCACTCGCTGACCTGCTTCAGGGAGACTGTCGCATTGCCGTCCACCAGGTCGGGGCGGAACTCGTGGATTCCCCCACCGAGGAAAGCCACATAGGGTTTGGATGGAGTAGTGGAATGGAGTCTCCCCATGTATGGCATGGACTTGGAAAGGGCGGCCGTCTTCAGGTGATCGTAGTGGCTGGTGAAGGCCGCCGCGGCTGAGGTCTTCGGGAAGTCTTTCAGAGCGGAACGCTCCCAAAGTATTGTCGCATTGTCGGGGTTGCTGATGTCCAGTGCGAAGTGCACATCGCCCCCTTCCCTCTCCCCACCGAGCAGAACGGTCCGCCACTGCTTCGGGGTAGTGACTCCGCTATCCTTGTCGTGGTCGATCTTTACATCCCATGCCTGGGGCGACAAGTCCACCATGTATCGATGCCTGCAGCCCGCAGACGTTCCATAGGTGGTGACGGCCAGATCCTGAAGCTCCGAGAGCAGGTTGCTCGGGATGTAGGCCCAGTTCTCCTTGCCGAGAGTATTTGCTCCCGTGGCGTTGTCCGCCGGGTCGAACACCCAACGACTGGTTGTGCTGTTCCAGATGCCCATGTTGAATGCGTGGAGCATCCCGTCGTTGCCTCCCACGTAGACCATCTGTTTTCTGTGTTCCTTGTTGGATAAGTAGTCGTAGAAGCAGTGTTCGCCTGAATAGCTGGATGTGCAACCCTCGTTGGCCACCTTTCTGGGCACGGAGGCACGGCTCGGGGCGCCAACGACAACAGGAGTGGAATAGACGATGTCTCCCAGAATCCACCCGCTTCGATTTCGAGTGGCGGTGCCGGTGATGTCTTCTCCCCGCGCCCAGCGAAGGGCGATTTCCTGGTCGTCGTCCGATGTCGCGTTTCCGTCGGCGTTGAAGTCGATGTGATTGTTCATGCTGGCATAGAGGGAGCTCAGGTTGGCGACACTGAACTGCGTTTTGGCATTGGCCAGCCAGGTGAAAATGGATCGGTTCGCGTGGGTCTGGCTCTTGAGCTTATCTCCCCCATCCCAGCAATTGCCTATTGTTGA
>CAZURN010000404.1:0-2821 GCA_964623165.1 uncultured Syntrophobacteraceae bacterium | reverse complement strand
TGTACAAGAGCGACTGGCTGTCTGTCGAGACCGTGATTTCCAAGAACCAGGTGAGGGAGCTCATTCCACAGCTGATCAAGCGAGGAGCGGAAGGAATCATCGAATATTCCTTGAACAAGGTGATCTGATGATGCCGGAAAAGCGTTTCCTGTCAATGTGCGTGGTGCTGCTGTTCTTTGTCGGTGCGTGCGCCACAACGCCCAAGGACCCAATGGAGAGACTGTCGGCTTCACAGTTGCAGGAGATGGGAGAGAAGTATCTGGCTGCTGGCAATCTCGCTCAGGCTCTTCAGTTTCTGACCTTGGCCAACCAGAAGGATCCCAACAATCCCATGATCCTCTACGAGCTAGGTCTGGCTTATGACGAGAGGGGCCTTTCGGACCAAGCGTTGAACTATTACCAGGCCGCCATCAAACTCAAGCCCGACTTTTCAGATGTGTACAACGCCATGGGCCGCCTGTACGCGTCCCGTGACCAACTGGACAAGGCCGAAGCTGCGTTCAAGCAGGCGTTCAACAACCCCTTCTACGCCCTGCCGCAACTTCCGCTCTTCAACCTCGGGCTGGTCAGCGAGAAGAGGAACGACCTTCCCAATGCCCTCTTCTACTACCAGGAGGCGTTGCGCATCCTGCCTTCCTACGGTGCCGCCCACTATCGGATGGGTAAGGTGCTGGAAGCCATGGGACGCACCGACGAGGCTCGGCGGTCCTATGGCAAGGCCATCCAATACAGTCCGGAAATGGCCGAGGCCCACTCCCGATATGGTGTGTTGAGTTACAACGCGGGAGACTTGCAGGCCGCCCTCTATTCCCTGAACCGGGTCAACAGGCTGGCGCCCAATTCGGACATGGCGGAAGAGGCCAAGAGGGTGCTGGTTCAGCTCCAGAGCATCATGGGCCCGGGAATGCAGCGTGGTGGCATGATGTACGACCCCGAAAGGCTTGCCGGAATGGATATTGTCACCCAGCAGGATTTGGCGTTTCAGGGGCGGGGACTGACGTCGGCATCCGGGACCAGGATGCTCCCTCCGCCGAAAGGCATGGGACCGGTTCCCCAGGTGCCCCTCACCATACCTCCCAGGACCGTTTCACCCAAGCCGGAGACGACCATCACAACTCCTCCTCCAACCGAACTGGCCAAAGCGCCTGAACCTGTGCCGGCACCACCCGTCAAGGACATTCCCGCAGTTCCTGAACCTGCCCCGGCCCCTTCTACCGCTCCGGCCACCCCTGGAGCTCCGGCCAAAGAATCTGCCCCGGCGGCTCCGGTGATCCAGGAATCTGTCACCAAGGAGGCCTTCTCCGTCGGCCCCGAAAACATCGTCCCCCACCATGAGACCCAGCCAACCCAAATTGCCGGTGATGCCGCAAGCGGTTCCCTGGAGCCTTCCAAACAGGAATCCAGGCAGGCCGCGGGTCGCTCCCGCTGGGCATACATCGTCCAAGTGGGATCCTTTCTGGACAAGGAGAATGCCGAGGGAGTCAGAAAGAAGCTCGAAAAGAAAGGGTATAATTCCGTCGTGAAACCTTTCAATCACCCTTCCAAGGGAAGCATCTACGTGGTCCAGCTCTCACCGGTGGAAGACGGCAAGGAAGCGAGTTCACTGCTCACACGCATAGAAGGCGAAGAGAAGCTGAAGCCTCTCATCATCAAAGTTCCCGCGGGCGAATAGACTGGAAAGGGAAAGCAAGAGTGGTTTGCAGAAGGGTCGAGGAACTCAAGTCATTCATTGTGATGGACGTCCTCGAGAGGGCCCAGGCGATGGAGCGGGCCGGGGAATCCGTCATTCACCTGGAAGTCGGAGAACCGGACTTCGACACGCCCGAGGCCATCAAGCAAGCGGCCATTGAGGCCATCAAGCGGGGTGAGACTCACTACACCCACAGCCTGGGCACCCAGTTGCTGCGGGAAGCCATCGTCGATCACTATGACCGTGCCTACGGAGTCCGCAACCTTGAACCGGACCAGGTGCTCGTGACCTCTGGCACCTCCCCTGCCTTCCTCGTGGCCATGGGCTCTCTCATCGAATGCGGCGAGGAGGTCATCCTCTCGGACCCCCACTACGCATGTCACCCTAGCTTTGTGCGATTCGTCGAGGGCGTCCCCAAGACCATCCCCGTATACGAGGAAGATGCCTTCCAATACCGGCCCGAATCCATCCGAGCCGCTCTCACTCCCAACACCAAGGCCATCCTCATCAATTCCCCCGCCAATCCCACGGGAAACCTCCTATCACCGGAGCGCATGCGGGAGATTGCCGACATGGGGAGGATGGTTCTGAGCGACGAGATCTATCACGGGCTGGTTTACGAGGGGAAGGCCCATTCGATGCTCGAATTCACAGACCGGTGCATCGTGTTCAACGGGTTTTCCAAGCTTTATGCCATGACCGGCTGGCGCCTCGGCTACCTCATCGTTCCCAGGGAATACATCCGGCCCATGCAGAAGCTTCTCCAGAATTTCTTCATCTCGGCCAATTCCATGTCCCAGGCGGCTGGGTACACGGCCCTGACCGATTCCTCCGTTAAGATGGACGTCCAGGACATGCTCGACCGCTACAACCGGCGCAGGCAGTTCATGGTCCGGCGCCTGAAGGAAATCGGCTTCGGCATCACGGTGGAACCCACCGGGGCATTTTATGTGTTCGCCAATGCCCGGAGGTTTTCCTCGGATTCCTATGCCTTCGCGTTTGAGATCCTCGAGAATGCCAAGGTGGGCATCACGCCCGGGGTTGATTTCGGTCCCAACGGAGAAGGTTACGTGCGGTTCAGCTACGCCAATTCCACGGAAAACATCGCCGAGGGGCTCCGAAGGATCGAGA
>CAZURN010000403.1:0-2827 GCA_964623165.1 uncultured Syntrophobacteraceae bacterium | reverse complement strand
GCAGTGGCAGCAGAACCTTCTGCATGTGAAATGCGCTCGGCGCAAAGTCCTGAAATAGCCCTCCAGTGATGGTGAAGGCGCAGGGCTCGCTGGCCCAGAGCGCAAGGGGCAGGAGGGTGAAAGCGAGCATGGTCGTGGAGCCAGCTGTCCCGATGTCCCAACCGTAAGTTCCGCCCTTCACCAGAGAGCCGGGGAAATAATAGATTTCCTGAGAACTGACAGTGTCCCCTTCGAGTCTTCCGGAACACATATCGCTGCAGGCTCTTAACGCGAGGAGGTGTTGTGGCCTCAGTCCTGGTTTTTCTCTTGCCGCGCGGATTCGGGTGACGTGCAGCGGTTCACTCAGCAGGGTGGAGAGAGCCGCTGCGTGTCTCAGAATCGTGCCGCTTCCGGAATGGAGGGAGCCATCAATCTCGATCACGCATGCCTCTTCTACTTGGAACGATCACCTTGGGGCCCAAAGACATGCTACCTTACTCCAGAGCTGTCTGGCAAGGTTCTATAGAGGCCCTGAGCCACGTCGCCTCATGAGCCCCGACTCTGTTCCGCACATCTACCTTGGGGTGTGCTTTGACAGGGTTCCCCAGTGGCTTTAAGTTGTTACCACATTGCAGCACTGAGGGGAGCGGGGGGTGGAATTTTCTGCTCCACTGCATCGAAGACCACATGGCACGAGAGGATAGCATTATGGCCAGACTTGGAAGGGGATCGGTGGCATTGCTGGTGTTGAGCCTGCTGATTTCCGTTTTACCGGTGTTAGTGGTCCATGCACAGGATGCGAAGAGGATCACGGTGGATGAGTTGAGAGGCATGCTTGGCAAGCCGGATGTCGTTGTGCTAGACGTCCGTGCAGACAGGGACTGGAATTCGAGCAACTCCAAGATTCAGGGGGCGTTGAGGGAAGAGCCCTTGAAGGCGGCGTCCTGGGCCATTCGATACCCCAGGGAAAAGACCTACGTTCTCTATTGCGCCTGACCTGCGGAGGGAACGAGTGCCCGTGTGGCACAGACGCTCATGAAAGAGGGTTTCAAGAAAGTGTATGCCCTCAAGGGTGGGTGGGATGAGTGGCAGGCAAAGAAATACCCCACGGAGGGCAAGTAGTCCTCTCTAGGATGATGAATGATCATATTAAGGAGCGGGGCATGAGATGGGAAAGCCTGTCATCAAGCCAGCGGCAGAGGTCCTCATGCTCCTCTCCGAAATTAAGTTCGACGCGCGCTGCGAGTACCGATCCCTGCACTTCCGAGGGGAGGCGCACCCAGTCCTTTTCCGTCGTCACCAGGACTTGGGCACCCTTTTGTGAGGCCAACCGAAAAATGGCCTCGAGGTCCTCCATCCTGTAAGGGTGATGATCTGGGAAAGGAAATGCCTCGATGAGGTCGATGCCTCCCTCCCGCAGACTTTGAAAGAATCCCGCGTTGTTACCCAACCCTGAAAATGCCGCCACGCGCTTTGCCGCCAGACAATCCAACCCAAAGAAAAGGCCGTCAGGGCCAGCTGAAAATCCTGCTAGATGATGCCTGCAGCAGAAAATTGGCCTGCCCGGAAACAATTCCCTCAGAAGGACCTGCGTCCTGGCGACTTGATCCGGGTCTCGAGCCCTCGTGAGGATGAATGCGTCAGCTCGGGCGAGATGGGCAACGGGTTCACGGAGTGGACCAAGGGGGAGGAGGGACCGGTTGCCAAAAGGATTGTGTGCGTCGAGGAGGACCAGGTCCAGATCCCTGGCCAAGCTGAGATGCTGAAATCCATCGTCCAGGAGAAGAATTCGAGGTCCCGAATCCCGAATCGCCGCCATTCCGGATTTCCATCGGTCGCGTCCCACCCACACGGGAACACCAGTCACGCTGCGGGACATGAACACCGGTTCGTCACCGAACAGGGGCACCAGGGGGCCGGTTTCCCCGAACTTCGGGACGACTGAGACTTCGCTCCCTTTCCTTCCGTAGCCACGGCTCAGGATACCGTGGGGAAAGCCCCGTGAGTGCAGATAAGCGCTTAACCAGAGGGTGAAGGGTGTCTTGCCGGTTCCCCCGGTGGTGAGATTTCCCACGCTGATGACGCTTACCGGAAGCGTTCTTCTCCTCGACAGGGAAAGGGCCTGGTCGCGTCGAAGGCCCCACTCGTAAGCCCGTGAACCGAGCTCCAGCAGGAGGCGGCCCCCCAGTGGCGTTACTCGGTGGATGGGGGTATTCCAGGTGTGGAAGAGCCATGCGGTGAGTATCCGCCGAAATGTTGTGAGGAAGGCGCACCCCTGTATGCACGCCGAGGCTGAGTATGGGTTCAATTCGGAGTGGGCTGGTTTGGCTGACAAGGTTGCGACCACCTGGTCATGGAATCCAAAGGTCATGGCTGACTTTCATGCCTTGGTGCCAAGGCGCATTCCCAATTTGCACAAGCTCTCCCGGAGTCTGGCACAAAGTCGAGTTCAAGATCGAACCAAGTGGAGTTAAAAGCGTATCTTGGCCCCTTTGGAAGTCAAGTCGCCGACGAACAGCGATCGTATTCCCAGATCTCTTTCCTCTGTCCTTTATCCCATACGAAGTTGCAGTCAAGCTGGTGTAGCCTGGGGCCTAGCGCCCGTCCGTTTCGTGGCGCCCCACAGGGAGCTGGGCTAAATCCCGAACTCCGCTCGGTTCGATTTTTAACGGAACTCACTATCAGACACATTCGCTGGACCGCCGTGATCTTCCAAACACGGACGCCCTTGCACAACCGTGACTTGCCTCGACTCTTGGGGGTCGGCGGGAGTTGAAAGGCTCTTTCACATTGCCCTTTCTCATGTATCATTAATGCGGGCTTGGGGTTAAAATGCCCATCCTTTGCG
>CAZURN010000402.1:0-2835 GCA_964623165.1 uncultured Syntrophobacteraceae bacterium | reverse complement strand
TAGTACCATGCCAGTTCACTCTTGAGCTTCCAACCCAGGATCTGAAGGCCCGGGATGTCGACCATCCCCGACGGCCCCCCCGTCCATGCCACCTCCTCGCTCAAGACGATGTGCACGATGACCCCGAACCCGAGAGTGGCCATGGCCAGGTAGTGCCCCTTGAGGCGCAGAGCCGGAATGCCAACCAGCCAGGCCACGAGCGCAGAAAGGCAGGCCCCCATGGGCATGGCCGCCCACGGGTTGAACCCGAAGCGGGAAGTGAGAATTCCCGAGGTGTAGGCCCCGATGCCGAAAAAAGCTGCCTGGGCCATGGAAATCTGGCCTGCGTAACCCATGAGCAAGCTTAGCCCAACACACACAAGGGTAAAGATTCCTGCGAAAACCATGACGTCCACGTAGTGGGAGACGGCTTTCATGGGCTGCACCAGCCATGGGAAAACCCCGATGAACAATGCCGCTACGAGAAAAATGCGCCAGTCTTTTTTGGACATGAAGGGAAAACCTGCAATCCACGGTCAGCCGAAACCACGAGAAGTGCGCTGCTTGAGAAAGGCGCGCTCTCAGAAAACCCGGAGTGTGGTCGTTCTTGTCAGAACTTCTTGAGGCCCGCTGCTTCCCTGCTCCCGAAAAGACCCTCGGGTTTGAAAAAGAGAGCCAGGAGAAGCAAAACCAGGGCCACGGCGTCCTTGTAGCCGGACGAAAGATAGCCTGCACAGAACGATTCGGCGAGGCCAAGGACAATCCCGGCCACCAGGGCTCCAAAGAACTGACCGAGGCCTCCGAGCACGGCTGCGCCGAAGCCCTTAAGCCCGAGCAGCGCTCCCCGGTCATACTCCATGAGGGATATGGGCGTGATGCACACCCCCGCCGCGGCGCCGATGGCCGCGCTCAAGGTAAAGGACAGGAGCACCATCTGTCGCACTGGGATTCCCACCATCCGCGCGGCACCAGGGTTGTCGGCGGATGCCAGCATGGCCTTGCCGTAAACGGATCGGTGAAAGAAGAGGGTCAGGAACACGACAATCACCGTGCTCACGACAAAGATCCAAATGGCCTGCAGCTGTATTGCAGCCCCGGAGATGATGATGGGGCGCCCCGTGGTGAACGCCGGCAAGCTGTGAGGGTTCTTGCCCCACCACAGCATGGCCGAGCCCTTGAGCAGGATGGAGATGGCGATGGTGATGATGATGAGGGAGAGAACGGTCGAGCTTCGGGCTCTCCGGATGACGATCCGCTCCATGGCAAACCCAACGCACCCGGTCGCAATCACTGCCCCGAAGAAGGCTGCAAAGACTGGAAAATGCATCGTCTGCACCAGAAAAACCGCAAACAAGCCTCCCATCATGACAAATTCGCCCTGGGCGAAATTGATGATTTCCGTGACGTTGTAGATGATGTTGTACCCGATGGCCACCATGGCGTAGATGATGCCGATGGTGAATCCGCTGATGGTGTACTGGAGTATTGCCGAGCCGAGGCTGAATCCGTCCACAACCCTGTGTGTTTCCTCCCTTCCGCTTTCCTCCCGAGTGGCGAGCAGTCCCTCTATTACCCCATCCGGGCACGGGAATGCAATCCTTGGGCGCCGTATACGATTCCCCGCCCGAACACCAGCCTTCTCCTTACCTCTCTGTATGCGGTTCAGGAGAGTCGGGGCGACCGGCCGGCCGCCCCGACAGGGACATGCCCCTGAGGATTGGGGCAAAAGGGTAGGGCAGGGTTTCCCCCCATGTCGTCAGTTCACGGTCGTCACCGATCTATTGGGCGAGGGCCCAGTCCCCGTTCTTCACAACCACCATTTCGAGGTCGTCCTTACTCAAGCCGCAATGATCCTGGGGAGAGAAGTTGAAAATCCCGTGCTGCCCCACGAACCCCTTTGTGTTCTCGATGAAATCACGGATCTTGGCCGGGTCTGGGCCTACCGCCTTGAGGGCCGCCATGGCCAGGTGCATCGAATCCCAAGCATGACCGCCGAAGGACGACACAGGTTCCTTGAAGCGCTCCTCGTAGGCCTTGGTGTATTCCATGATGACTTTCTTCTGAGGCTGGCTGTCAGGCAGAAGGGGACCGACGTTGACCCTGGCGAGGGGAAGCAAGACCCCTTCGGCACCCTTGCCCGCAAGCTCGATGTTCTTCTTGTTGCCGAAGCCGTGACTCTGGTAGAGGGGGATGGAATCCATTCCAAGATCCCGCCAGTTCTTGACGGCCAGGATTTGCGTGGGACCAGTGGACCAGTTCACGATGGCCTGGGGTTGCGCCGTCCGGATCTTGGTGAGTTGGGCGGAGAGATCCGTATCCTGGGGTCCGTAACGCTCATCGGCCACCACGGTGAGCCCATTCTCAGGCGCCAATCGAAGGAGTTCTTCGCGGCCGCTGGCCCCAAACCCGTCGGAAACCGTCATGATGGCGATCTTTTGGATGCCCTTGGACTTCATGTGGTCGAACATCTTTCCCACCACGTGACTGTCGGATCCCGCCACCTTGAAGACCCATTTGCGGCTCTCGATGGGGGTGACAATCTTGTAGCTCGCTGCGCAGGAGATCAATGGAACCTGAGCCTCCTCTGCAACACCGACCACTGCGAGGCTCGTGCCACTGGTGCTTGGCCCAATGACAATAGGGACTTCCTTCACCAGTTTCTTCACTGCCAGGTTGGCCTTGGTGGGATCCGTTTCATCATCGAGGATGATGAGTTCAATCGGATGACCGTTGATGCCGCCCTGCTTGTTGATGTCATCGCGGATCATCTCGGCCGTCTTCTTTTCGGGTTCCCCAAGGAACGAAGCCCCTCCAGTGATGGAGAACACGGCGCCGATCTTGTAAGGTTCGGCGGCC
>CAZURN010000401.1:0-2843 GCA_964623165.1 uncultured Syntrophobacteraceae bacterium | reverse complement strand
CTTTCAGACAGTTGGCCGTGCTGATGCTGGCCAAGATCCACGACGAGACGCTGCCGACCGGCGAGCGCAAGTTCTGGGTCAGAGGCGACGAGCCTTTCACCGAGGCGGGCCAACAGGCCATTACCCAGCGCATCAACGAATCCATTGCCGCTGCCAAGGTCTGGCAACCAAACCTGTTGGCTCGCGGTTGGGGCCTAGAGCTTGAAAACGATCAAGTGGCGCGTGTTGTCATGGAATTGGCCCGCTATAACTTAAGCGAAACCCAGCCCCGCTACCGCACCGGGGCCTTCCGTGCAGTCGCCCGCAGCGTGATGGACGGGCGCGAGGGGCGCTACCCCACGCCGCTTAACGTGGCCGAAATGGCGGTGGAGATGCTCGACCCGCAACCCGGTGAGCGCATCATGGATTGTTCCAGCGGTACCGGCACCTTCCTGGCAATGACTGCCGCGCACATCTTCAAGAAGAAACTGGCGGCCATGGGCACCACGCCCGACGAAGCCACCAACGAACAGATCCGCCAGGCGCAAAACGAAACCGCCGCGTGGGCGGCCAGCAACGCCCTGGGCTGCGACATCGATCCCTTCCTGGCCGTGGCCAGCCGCATGAACCTGCTGTTCACCACCGGCAATCCCGGCCGTGTGTTCCGCATCGATGCCCGAACCTTCCCGGACGGTGATCTGGATGGTATCGAGGCCGCCCGCCCAGCAATTCCTCTGGGCAGTATGGATATGGTTCTGCTCAACCCCTGGTTTTCGACTCAAGACACTGTGAGCGACACCTCCATCTTGGAGCGCTATGAACTGGGCAACAATTGGGAGCGTGACGAAGAAGGCGGATTCCGCAACACTGGCAACCTGAGCACCGGCGGCGTGCCGCCCGAGGTCCTGTTCATCGAACGCGCCCTGCAGTGGGTGAAACCGGGCACCGGTCGAGTCGCTATCTTATTGCCAGACGGAATCTTGGGTAACCCCGGCGATGAATACGTACGCTGGTGGATTCTGCGCCACTGTGAGGTATTGGCCAGCGTCGACCTACCGGTTGAACCCTTCAAGGTCACCGTCAAGGAGTATGGTCTTTCCCCTGCATTACCGAGTTTATTGATCGTCCGCCGCCGCAGCCAGGAGGAGCTGATTAATACCGAATATTCCGAGTATAAGGTCTTCATGGCCGTGGTGGATCGGGCCGGTGTCGATGCCCGAGGAAAGCTACTATTTCAACGGGCTCCCGATGGAGAAGAGCTGGTCTTTGACGAGGAAGTGATTGAGCGGGTTCGTGAAGGTGGTGAAGTGGAAATCCGTCACACCACGCGCCGCAATCGCCGCATTCATGACGAGCTGCCGCTGGTGGCAGAGAAATATAAAAAATTCCGCGCAACCGGCGAGGTGACGTTATGAGCAGAAAATTCCAAATTAAAGCAGTTCCAAGCTCTTGGCTGGAAAACAATGGTCGTCGGCTTGATTGTGGCCCCTATATGTCAGGAGCCCTTGAAGCTAGAGAATTGCTTCGAAAGCACATTACAGAACCTCTTAGTAAAGTCACTTCTGAGATTTACCACGCAGGAAGAGAAAGTCGAATATGGGTTGATTCACCTGAGCATGGTGTCCCATTCATGGGAAGCACCGATATCTTAGCGATGGATCTTTCATGCTTGCCGCTAATATCAAAAAAGCAAATAGCCTCCAACCCAAAGTTTTCGATTGGGAAAGGATGGACATTAATTACTAGATCAGGAACTGTTGGACGAATGGCTTTCGCCCGTTCTGACATGGATGGAGTCGCGTGTTCAGAACACGTGATGCGAGTTGTTCCCAATGAAAGCTCCATTAAGCCAGGTTATCTCTACGCTTATTTGTCTAGCCGATTTGGAGTCCCAATTGTCGTGTCCGGCACTTATGGTGCAATTATTCAACACATTGAGCCCGATCATATCTCTGGTCTGCCAGTTCCACGTCTAGGCGATGTAGAAGAACGAGCACATAATCTTGTTGAAAAGGCTTCAGAACTACGACTTGAAGCAGCCAAGCAAATTCAAAATGCAAGCCTTCGATTCTTATCGGCGGCTGGCATAGAGGATATTTCTGCGTATGACTGGATTCAACGGTCTGGAAGAATAGGATTTTCGACAACAATATCAAAAAACATCCTGAGAGCTGTTAATTATATCCCTCTTAATCAGGAGCTGGCAGACACTGTCAAGCGTGAAAGTTCATCATGGCGTCCCTTGGGAGAGTTAACCTTACCTGGAACATTGCGTAGAGGACTTAGATTTAAACGAATCGATGCAGAACCTGAATTTGGCGTTCGATTAGTTGGACAACGTGAAGGCTTTCATTTGGTGCCTGAAGGGCGATTCATTGCGAAATCACACCTTCCTAATGACCCTTTGATTTACGTCCCCGAGGGGACCATAGTAGTAGCGTCACAGGGTGGAATCAATGAAACGGACTCATTTGCAAGAGCCCAATTCATGTTTGGCAAACGACTTGAGTATATTTACTCTGAGCATTTCCTAAGAATAATTGCTGATCAGTCAAAGATTCTTCGCGGAGCGTTATTTGCCTACATCCGATCAAATCTCGCCTTTCGCCTGCTGAGATCTTGCGCTGTTGGGAGTATGCAACAGGATTTTCACCCGGATCTACTTGCAGAGATTCCTGTCCCGATTATTTCTGACGACGAGTCCATCTCTATCGATGCGATTGTAAGGAATGCATTCCAAAAATATGACGAAGCGATTGATTGCGAAGACCAAGCACGTTCTCTCGTCGAGCGCACCATTGAGGAGGGGGGTCGCTAATGGCGAAGGTCATACCCATCGGGCAACCCGCGAACGAATCTGAACG
>CAZURN010000400.1:0-2846 GCA_964623165.1 uncultured Syntrophobacteraceae bacterium | reverse complement strand
CACTTCACCAGGAGATCAAGATAGGCCGATCCATGAGCAACTTCTTCCGCGCCAATAAAGCCTTTCCGGCCCGCATGGCCACCATGCTGCGCATTGCCGAGGAACAGGGAAATCTCGGGCAAGGCCTCCTGGGCTTGGGAGACTATTTTGAGAAAGAACTGCAGAGGGCTATCCAGCGCCTCATGAGCATCATGGAACCCATCATCATCATCATGACGGCCCTTGTCATCGGGATCATGGTGGTGAGCATGTTCAGTGCCATCTTCGGCATCAATGAGATCCAGTTTTGAACCATGAGCGCGATGATCGCCTCACGGGAGAGAGGTCTCCCACTCAGTCTCTTCACGAGAGCCTGGCGGGAAGCAGCCCCTATGTGCTGCACCGGGAATTCATGAGTCGCTCATGACCTCATTGAGTATCGACATCGTCAACGGCCTTGGAATTCGTGACCGTTGGGCATCCTCCGCAAGGCCCCTTCCGTCTGAAATCTTCTCGAAGCGCCTGGCGAGGAATTCCTTGGGTTTTACTCTCCTTGAGCTGGTCGTGGTCCTCATCATCCTCTCCATCAGCGCAGCCTTGCTCATCCCTCGGGTGGGCGCGGGATGGAAGAGGATGGAGGACCGCGAGTTCTTGCAGGAATTCACCCAGACCCTGAGGAGCGCACGACTCATCGCAATGAATTCGGGTGAAGTGGTCGTCTTCCGTCTGCGAGGAAGTGAAAGGACCTACGGCATCAGGATTCCTCCAGAAAAGGTCGTTCCTGTCAATGTGGACATCTTTGCCGACACCCTGGAACGGGACCCACAGACAAACGACAACGTGGTGCTCTTTTATCCCGACGGGAGTTTCTCTGGACGGGACATCCAGGTGGTTTTCGACCAGCAGCGATCCTTCTTCATCTCCGTCCACCCCATAACCGGAGACGTCCAGGTGTCTCGGAAGGAAATGCCGTGAAATCCTTGCCTTCTCTCCCCTTCGCCGCCTCGTCGCGAGGATTCACCCTTCTCGAGGTCATGGTGAGCCTCACCTTGGGCACTCTCATCGCGGGAGCGGTTATGGGAGTCATCTCCGTCTCACTCCAGTACACCCAACGGGTGAAGGATCGTTCACGGGTCCAGCCATACTTGGAAGCCGCAGCCCAGGAGATACTCGCCAAACCTAATGTAACCGATGGGACTATCATCACAGCGGGGGATTCCAAGAACCCGGTTCAGATAGAGGTGCTGCTGACTCCCGTTTTGGCCCCCGATGGAAAACCAATCGGCAACAACAGCACCGGCCAATTGCACCGCGTACTCTTGCGATGTCAGGGACGCATGCTGGAATTCAGCGTTCTCATCCCCCAGTCGGAGTTCCGCTGACAATGCCGGTTTTTTCTTTTTCCTCCGTTGCTGGAAGTCGGAAAGAGCAAGACGAGCGGCTGGGCCGGCGGGCAAGGGACGCCAAGGGCTTCACGCTCGTGGAACTCGTCTTGGCAATGTTCATTTCGACTCTTGTGATGGGTATATTGGGTGTCTCTTTGAGCGTTGCCCTGCGTTTCTGGGAGAGGACGCAGAACCAGAAGGCATTCGGCACACCCAACGTGATCGAGCTCCTCAAGCGGCAGCTGGCCCAGTTCTCGGTGATGCCGGCAACAGTCGATGGCAAATCGCGGCTCATGTTGTCCGGAGACAATCATAGCATCACCTTGGCCACGGACCATTCGGTCAAAGCCATCAGCAGGGGGGTGCCCGTCATCGCCCGTTACGTCTACTCGGCCAAGGACAAGCAGCTTTTCTACACCGAAGTCCCACTCAACCCCCACCACTTGGAGCTCTTTGAGGAGCTTCGGCAGCTCAACCCTGGGAAGGCCGCAAGGACTCCTATGTTTTTCGCCTTCGATATGGAGGATTTTTCCCTGGCCTTTGCACGCGATGACAAGAAGCCTCTTGAGGAATCCTGGGACGGGGGCGCGGGCGCCCCATCTGCGGTTCTGGTTTCATGGAAGACGAAAGACAGCCCCGACGCCTACTCATACATGGTCTATCCAAATTCCATGTTCGCTATGAAGCAGGAGAGTTTCGAAGGGTCGGGAAGCGGGACACAGACTCAGCGGGCAAGGACCAGAGAGAGAAGGACCAGAGGAGCGAGGTAGCAACTCTTGAATCTCCCCGGTTGCGACGGATTGCATCAGGACAGAAAGGCCTCCCTGTTATTTCGAGAGGATGGAGTGGCCATCATCGCCGTTCTCTGGATCTGCACGCTCATCATGTGGTTTGGACTCCAAATCGGGGCAGACACGAGACTCCTCGGCGAGGAACAGGTGCACATGCTGCGTCGTTCCCAAGCGCTCTATCTGGCCATTGGAGGGTGTTACGAGGCCATGGCACGCATGGGAACCCCCCTGCCGCTCAACCGAGACGAACCACTTGACAACAACTGGCAACCCGACGGACAGCCCCGCCTGGTGAACTATCAAACGGGTCAGGCGTTGGTCATTATCCAGTCTGAAGACGAGAAACTCAACGTCAACAAGGCAGCCCCCCGCCAACTGGCCGAAGTCCTGGTGAAGGCAGGGATGAGTGAGGACGCGGCAGACGGGCTTGCGGACCTCATCGCTGATTTCATCGACAGCGACGACACTCCGCGGCTTAAGGGAGCGGAAAAGGATCACTACCAGAAACTCGGTCTTGGCCATGTTCCATTCGATGGACCTCTGACCGCCCTTGATCAATTGCTCCTCGTTCCCGGCATCACCGAGCAGCTCCTCTATGGGTTTGGGACGGTACAACACGCCGACGACGAAGGCGGCCCCGGAATCACAATCCCTCTCCTCCCCTCCAAGGATTCGCTGTTCTCCCTTCTTT
>CAZURN010000399.1:0-2851 GCA_964623165.1 uncultured Syntrophobacteraceae bacterium | reverse complement strand
CTGCAGCACCTCCTCTTCTGCGAGCGTCAGTGTGCGCTGATCCATGTGGAGCAACTGTGGGACGAGAACCTTTTCACCGCTCAAGGGCGCATTTTGCATGAGCGGGTGGATGCGGCGCGCAGTGAATTGCGGGGCAACGTGCGCGTTGCATTCGGTTTGCCTCTCCGATCCCTGGGGCTGGGCCTGGTAGGAAAGGCCGATGTCGTCGAGTTTCACCTCGACGAAAAAGGGCCGGGGAGAAACCGATCCACCATGGCGGGATCGCGACCGTTTCCGGTGGAGTACAAACGCGGGCGGCCCAAGAAGGAAGACTGGGACAGAGTGCAGCTCTGCGCGCAGGCGATCTGCCTGGAGGAGATGCTGCGCACTGATGTGCCTCGAGGGGCGCTTTTCTATGGCAAGACCCGTCGTCGGGTGGATGTGGTCTTCGACAAGGATCTTCGTCGCAAGACCGAGGAAGCAGCTCTGCGCCTCCATGAATTGATTGCTTCCGGAAAGACCCCTCCGGCCCGCTACGATGAGAGATGCGAATCGTGTTCGTTCGTTTCTTTGTGCCTGCCCAAAACCACCACCCGCAGGAGCGCTGCATCCCATTATCTTGCCGAAGTGATGCGGGATATCAAAGATTCAGGAGACTGAATGGGAGACGGAGGAGTGACGATGGGCATTATCTCCATGTTTTATGGCATCATTATCTCCATGTACTACTTTGATAACAGGCAACACAAGCGCCCTCACATCCATGTGAAATACCAGGATCACGAGGCAGTCTTTTCGATTCCTGAGGGTGACATACTGGAGGGCGAAATCCCTTCCGGCAAGACAAAGCTCGTGCTCGCCTGGATCGAGATCCACAGGGATGAACTGATGGCCGATTGGCAATTGGCCACCGAAGGTCAGACTATTTTCAAGATTGAACCGCTGCGGTAGGAGGGCAACATGAATCCCCGGGTTGTAGAGGTGAGACCAAATCCCGATTATTCGCTGACCCTTAAATTCACCAATGGAGAGGTTCGGCGCTTTGATGTGCGCCCCTACCTTGAGAAAGGGATCTTTCAGGAACTGAAGGATGTGCAAGTGTTCAATTCGGTTAGGGCCAGTCTGGGAACCATCGAATGGAGCAATGGGCAGGATTTGTGCCCTGACACATTGTATCTGGATAGCCAGCCGTCTTCCTCCTAGTCTTCTCATGAGCGGCGTCTGTGCTGCACCTCCACGGGCCGATGCAGGTGCACGGTTTGGAGAGACAGCTCCCAACGCACTCATCAGATGAAGTTCACAGGGCGCGAGTATGAAAAAGCTCCTCAATACCTTGTATGTAACCACCCAGGGTGCCTACCTCTCCAAGGAGGGTGAAACCGTCCTCGTTTCCGTGGACGGAGAGAAGCGCCTGCAGGTGCCGATACACACCCTGAGCGGCATCATCTGCTTTGGCCGGGTGATGTGCAGCCCCTTCTTGATGGGTTTCTGCGCGGAAAACCGTGTGGAGATAAGCTTCCTGAGCGAGAACGGTCGCTTCCTGGCCCGGGTTCAGGGCGCCGTTTCCGGTAATGTCCTGTTGCGGCGCGAACAATACCGGCAGGCAGATTCCCCTGAAGTCTCCGCTGCCATGGCCAAATCCATCCTGATCGGCAAGATTTCCAATTCACGAACAGTGCTGCAGCGCGCGGCGCGGGACCACGGGGACAAGATCGACAGGGAGGAAGTCGGGCGGGCAGTGAGCCTGCTCGGGGGAGCCTTAAAACGCCTGGAAGCCGCAACGGACCTGGATGCGCTGAGAGGGATCGAAGGGGAAACCGCTCGCTGCTATTTCGGCGTCTTTGACCATCTGATCACCAGCCAGAAGGGGGGGTTCAAGTTCCAGGGACGGAACCGCCGGCCTCCGTTGGATAACGTCAACTGCCTGCTTTCGTTCATCTACACCTTGCTGCTTCATGATGTGCGTTCAGCCCTTGAAGGGGTTGGACTCGATCCGGCGGTAGGCTATCTCCACCGTGACCGGCCTGGGAGGCCGGGTCTCGCCCTGGATCTGATGGAGGAGTTCCGTCCCTTTCTCGCGGACCGATTGGCTTTGTCCCTCATCAATCTCGGTCAGGTCAGCCCCAAAGGTTTCCGCACACTGGAGACGGGCGGTGTCGCCATGGATGATGACACCCGCAGGGAGGTGATCGCGGCCTATCAGAAGCGCAAACAAGACGAAATGCTTCATCCTTTCTTGGACGAAAAGGTGAGCGTGGGGTTCCTCTTTCACCTGCAAGCCCTTCTTTTGGCTCGCCACTTGAGAGGTGACTTGGATGTTTACCCGCCTTTTGTCTGGAGATAGCGGCCATGATGGTGTTGATCAGTTACGACGTGGCGACAGGCGATCACGATGGTCAGCGCCGCCTCAGGCGTGTGGCGCAGGTATGCAAGAACTACGGACAAAGAGTCCAGTACTCCGTCTTCGAGTGCATCCTGGATCCGGCTCAGTGGACCAGGATGCGGCAACGTTTGAAAGAGGTGATCGACCCTGAACAGGACAGCCTGAGGTTCTACTTCCTCGGAGCCAATTGGCAGAAGCGCGTGGAGCACATTGGCGCCAAACCCTCTTTTGACCAGGAGGGACCCCTCATCGCATGACGCATCGCGAACTCCAAGCTGACAGTTTTTCCCAGGGAGGTTCGCGCAACGCTAATGCTGCCAAAGCAGGAGATTTTTTTGTTTCGTCGTGTGGAACAGGTTGGGGAACTGGTTTCTATTTGTGGGGTTCGCGGATCACCCTCTGAAACAACTCTGTTTTCAAATGTTTGATAGCTAAACCGTCGCCCCCCGCGCGGGGGCGTGGATTGAAACAAATAGTCGTTGGTGTCCA
>CAZURN010000398.1:0-2874 GCA_964623165.1 uncultured Syntrophobacteraceae bacterium | reverse complement strand
AAGCTCAGGTTGTACCACCTTCACACTCAGAGGTACTCGTTAACCGGATGAACCTCAAAGAAGGAGCGGCCACCACACAGTCGCATTCTTTGCGGGTCAGGTGCCGATAGATCTCATAGCCACACGGCCCTGCCTCATAGACAAACCGAAGTTCACGGCCCTGGGACACCAGTTTCCTCACAAGTCTGTCCAGGGATCCCATATCGGAACTGATCGTGCCGTAGTGGCGAACTTCATCCCCTCGGCCACCGTCGGCAATTGCAACATCGATGGAATCTTTGTGAACATCGAGACCGACATAAGTGATACACTTCTCCATGATCTGCCTCCTTGGTTGTGGCTCTGTTCTGCTGACTCAGCAGTCCTCAGAATAACCCACGTTTGCAAGGGGCAGATCATTCACCTTCCGTCATCCATTATGGCTAGGTGCCTCCATAGAGTCTTCGCAATTCATTGTAAGGATTTACAGCAAGCCCTCCTCGCCCGGGGTTCCATGGGCTTGGTTTCCTTACCTGATAGTGGAGATGAGGACAGCCGCATTCCCCCGATTTACCCAAGAAGCCCAAAAGTGAGCCAGCGAGGACCAGATCCCCACTCTTGAAGCGGGCTGGATCTCGCATGTGTGCATAATAATGTACATTCCCCTGAGTATCGATGATACGAATGAAATTGCCTCCGCGATGGGAATAACCAGCCCCCGGAAGGACCTCGCCATGGTAGCGCCATGTGGTTACGACTGCCCCGCCGGTTGTCGAGACAACCCACAAGCCAACGGCCCCGAAAATGTCTATGGCCTCGTGTTTTCCACCACGTCTGATTTCATCATAGTCATTCGAGAACGTAATGTGTTTGACACAGAGTCCTTTACCTTTCGGTTTCTCAATATCGGGCGCTTGGGCGAAATCAAAATCAGGTGGAATTTCAACCGGGAAGCGGGCTAGGGATATGGGCATTTTCAGTTACTCTTCTGAATGAGGAGCCAAGAACCTACCTATTTTGAGCATTTATGGCGTGGGATATCAAATGAATTTTTCCCCGCATCCTCCAGAAGACTTGTTCTCATAACAATGAGAGAGGTCTGTGGTGTCGTTGTTTTGTTCTCCGGCGCTGACAATCCTTTGGAAAGCTCGGATGGTGACAAGTCCGTCACCTTCTTCATCGCGACATATCCTCCCTTTAGACCGAATCCATTGATCTCATATGACAGAGCAAAACCTTGGAGCAGTGCCTCAAATGGGTTGGGCACTCCGCCTACTCGGAATCTCCTGGAATAGACGCAAGAAACCTCCCAATCGCTCTTACCAGAGGCATTTCAAAAGGCAGTGAAAATGGACTCCCTTAAGTCAACACCATTCCCGCTAGCGAGCCCCAATATCAAGGAGGGCCAATTTGCATGAAGAAGCGCTCAATTGGACTTGACGATCTACTGCTTGCGGCCAAAATCATGCTCATGGTAAAGAGGCAGATGAAAAGCACGCCGCTAGGAAAATGAAACGGAGAGCATCACCAACAGAAGGACCGCGAAGTCAGCCCGTTAACGAGGAGGCGATCATGAGAACGAAGCTAGGGGGCGTAAATGCCCTCTACCCTACCCCCACGATCCTGGTCGGCGCGCTTGTGAACGGCAAGCCGAATTTCATTACCATTGCGCACATAGGCATCCTGAACTACGGCCCTGGCGCGCAGGGGGCGCGGGAGCTAATTTCGATCGCTATGGCCGTGCGCCACTACACTACCCAGGGCATACTGGAGAACCGGGTGTTCAGCGTCAACCTGCCGTCCGAGGAACTGGTCCGCGAGACCGACTACTGCGGCGTGGTCTCCGGCGAGAGAGAGGACAAGGCGTCGCTGTTCACCATCTTTTACGGTACCCTGCCCGCAGCGCCCATGATCGAGGAATGCCCTGTGTGCATGGAGTGCCGCATGGTGGATATATACGGGGTCAAAGGCTACAACGTGTTCATCGGTGAGATTATCGAGACCTACGCCCGCGAGGATGCACTGACTGATAGCAAGCCTGATCTGGCCAAGATTCGGCCACTCATGTTCGACATGAACAGCCGCAAGTATTGGGGCCTCAGACCTGAGCCGGTGGGCGACTGTTGGCGTGTCGGTGTCGGCTTCAAGAAGGAACTGCGGGGAGGGTAGCCGTGATCTACAATGGTTTGTACTCCGCCCGTCCTGTGAGACCGGTCGCAAGAGAGTGTTGGACCTCCTTCTTGGTAAGAGGCTCAACCTCACTATCCTCGTCCCTCGAAACCTGGAGCCGCCCAACTACTCCCGGCACGGAGTTCACCCTGATGATCCCGTCATCTGTCGCGTGGTTGAAAGCAGGATTCGCCACATCCCGTGCAGGGTGGACCGTGGAGAGAAACCAAGATGAAAGCGATCTTTATCTCTTTGACTCTGCTGGTCTTGATTGCTGCATGTGCCTCGACCGAGGCCCATAAACCTGATCCCAAAATCACTTACGGCGGGTCCTATGAGGTCAAAGGCCCTGTAACACACGGGGTTGGGAAGTGAGCCGCCGAGGTTGAGGGGACACGTTCTGCAACCTATGAGTCTTCGTAGTCATTCCTACGGGAAGAGGAGAAAAAAATGATCCTGCTTTTTATTGGAATCCTAATAGGATTGGTTGTAGCTTGGAACTTCCTTCCACAGCCACCCTGGCTCAGGGACATGGTCACCAAGTTGCTCAAGAAGTGAACAGCTTCAGACTGCTCCCGGCATCATATCAAGAGAATGATGCCGACGTCGCCGGAATGAACTGGGACTGCATGTTTATACATGACGTCATAAATAATTGCGCATAAGGCTTTATGGTGGTATGGTGGTCCCACCATGAGAAAAGCCAAGATCACCGATGCGGAAGAG
>CAZURN010000397.1:0-2878 GCA_964623165.1 uncultured Syntrophobacteraceae bacterium | reverse complement strand
CGAGAAGGACATCGTGGAGGACTTCCACTTCCCTCATGGGACTGTGGCACGAATGGACCTGTATGGACCTGTCTTCTTCGGTGACGATCGTCTTGGCGCCTGTCACTGCGGCCCGGTCCCGCAACTTCAGGATGTCGGACTGGATGCAGTGGAGGAGGCTCCTTTCCCCGGGATCGTCGAAAAGAGCGGTTTCGTGGCAGTCCAGGGAGATGAGGAGGTCGAAAAAATCCCGGCCGAGAGTGCCCATGGATGCCAGGAGGCTGTTGCCCTGGTCAAGGTGGAGGTCCTCTGGTGAGGGACCACTGTGACAGGATCGCCACGAGCCCCCTCGTGCGGGAGCTCTGGTCGTGATGTCCCCCCAGTACTCCATGCAGGGGTTCAGAAGAAAGAGGTTGACCTGGACGACCTGCGAAAGGGCCTTCAGGATGTGGAGGTGAAATGGGGGTAGATAGGAGATCCCGAACACGTTCACCCGTTCTGGCAGGTTCAGGGAGCCCACGGCGGCTGTCCGGAGGCGCTCCATGAGCTGATTCCTGAGTGCGCAGCGGTGTCTGTGGCTGGAGTCTTTCGAGATCCGCCTCCACAGGATTGCCTGCCAGTGATGTTCCTCCCCTGATTCCCAGGAGGAAATGAATTCTGGGCGGTAGATGACGTACTGGTTGAAGGTCTCGGCGATGCGCTGGGACAGCTGCAAAGCCTTGAGAGTGAAGCCCGGTTCGTCCAGGTAGTTCCTGAGCGCTTCGAACCCGGGCGATTCCACGACGGAAGGCAGGGTCTCGAGGATCTTCCAGGTGCAGAAGCAAGGGTCAAACAGGGACTCCTTCGGCAGTTCGGGAAACAGCCTGCGGAACATGTCGTCCACGAAGGTGTTGGGAAATGGGAATTTGCAGTTGGCGCACACTCCCAGGTGATCCGCAATCCGCATGGAAAGCCACCGTTCCATCCCCTTGCTCTGTACCAGGATGATTTCCGGATCGAATGGCGAAGCGAGGGGAACCCGGATCACCTTGCAGAGCTCTCCAGCGAGAAGGTCGAGGCGGTTGCCGCAAAAGAGCCTTAGAGTTGTCATGGCCTCTCTCGTAATGGTCTGTGCTTAAAACAGAGTGAAGAAGTGGGCACCCCTGCTCCCCCCACTCGCACTGTCCGGCAGCCAGTGACCTCGTGCCCGTAGAGATGCCCACAAATTGCTGTGCAACGCCATGCATCCGGCACACAGATTCCCGGAAATCCAATGCGTCAATTCCCTCTCGCTTTGGATGTCTCAGATGAATACCCGCGCTTTCGCCGAGATGCTGAACTCTTGGCGGTGAACTGATCCACAGCCTTTTCCCGTATAGCACCCAACCGGGGTGATTTCCAGAGCCTCTCAAACCCATCGATTCGGGTGGCACGATCTTTCGGGAATTTCTCCCGTCCATTCCCTTTAGGGAGTTGACAAGGAAGGGTGAATCGGTTCACGCTTCGAGACTGCCGCGGATGGGTGGGATGTCCTTCAAGTCTTATGGGAAAGGATGCCGGTCATGGAGAGTTACAAGTCAAGGTTGCGCATCTACTTGATCATCTTCGGGGTTGTCTGCCTGGCGGGGGTGTTGGGGTTCTCCCACGTGGAAAAGATCCCTATTCTCGATGCCCTCTATTTCTCCATCGTGACAGTGGCTACCGTGGGCTATGGCGACATCCACCCCACAACGGGCATGGGAAAGCTCGTGGCCGTGATGCTCATCGTGGGCGGAGTGGGCACCTTCCTCGGAGTCATCGCCAATGCCACGGAAATCCTGTTGAGTCGGCGGGATGAGGAAGCCCGGCTCCAGAAGCTCCAGATGGTGGCGGGGCTATTCTTCAGTGAAATTGGGACACGGTTGCTCAAGCTCTGCATTGCGCTGGACCGGGAGAGTGAAACCAAGCGGGGGGATCTCGCGGCCATTGGCAGCTGGAGTGACTGGGATTTCCTGGAAAGAGTGCGCAACTTTTCAAAATATCCTTGCAAGGTGCAGCTGGATGATGCGGATTTGAGTGAGATCAAGTCGATCCTGGACGAGAAGGCGGATTTCCTTCTGCGCCTGCTGGAGAACCCTCTCGTGGCGGAACAGGGTTCGTTCAGCGATCTCCTTCGGTCCGTGTTCCACCTGAGAGACGAGCTTCTCAACCGACCCAGCCTTTCGGATCTGCCCCAGCCTGATCGCCAACACCTTGAAGGGGACATCGGAAGGGTTTACACCCTCATTGTTCGTGAATGGCTGGGGTCCATGCACTATCTCAAGGTGCATTATGCCTATCTGTTCTCACTGGCGGTCCGCACCAATCCTTTCGATCCGCGTGCTTCGGTGGTGGTGGAAGGCTAGCGATCTTTTCAACGGCGCATCGGAGCACAGCCGGGCATTCAGGGAAGCACCATGGCGTCCGGCAACCACGGGTCTCCCTTGACACAGGTTGCGGCGCTGCGTAGTTTTAGGGCGTAGCGGAAAGAATTTACTCTAAATTATCAGGAAATGGATTCCAGTTCAGGGAGTGTCGAAATGGAACTCACGATGGGGCTAGGTAAACCTCATAAATTGTCCGTGGCGGTGGTCGCTTTCTGTACACTCATGCTTCTTGCGGGGCCCGCCATGCCCTTTGCCGTTTCGAAGGGATTGGTCCTGGAAAGGGATCGGATCCCTTTGCCTGGAGATTCGCAGCAGCAGGCGGTATGGACGACGCGGGACGTGAAGGTGGATTACCGATTCAGCCGTTCGGGGAACCAGCTGAAAATATCGGGAATTATCAGGCTGGACGATTCTATCCGGTACAATGCGAGCCGCCTGGAGGACTTCCACATCGGACTGGTCTTTGTGGATGGACAGGGGAGAGTGCGGCAGATGCGCGGTTTGGCGACCACTGG
>CAZURN010000396.1:0-2893 GCA_964623165.1 uncultured Syntrophobacteraceae bacterium | reverse complement strand
GGATGACATCCGATGAGTCGTCCAGTTCGTGGTAACCACTGCCGTTGAGGCAATGCCGGAAGAGATCGATGACCTCTTCGTAGCGTTGGTATGATTTTAGTTTGAGTCGGTTCTGCTGGTCCTTGAGGAACTCTGCGAAAACCTTGTCGATGTTGGGTTCCGCAATTTTCGGGAATTCAATCACCTTTCTCTTCTTCTTCATCTCGTATCCCAAATTGTCAGCTCCAAAGACATCGCTTCTCAAACGATCGGAGATCCGCAGTGAGGGCAATATCGAAAGGCCGGTTCCAACGGACTGCCACATTTGCGGCACTCGGCAGGTTTCGATTCGATTCGGGGTTGCTCGTGGGGCGCACCAGGATGTGAGACGAATCCGCATCGGTCGCAGATGAGAACCGGATCTCCCCTTCTTACAGGGAAGAGGGGAACAAAAAAAAGGCTCAGGTAGTGGTCGATCCGCTTCAACCTAGCCTGAGCCAGTCCACACGATTGGCAAAGCCTCTTGGCATCCTCCAGGGTTACCGTTTTCGGTTGAATACCCCCAATGAAGAAGAACATTGAGCCACGCTACCCCGGGCAAGAATGTTGATTCACTGAGCTGATTCTTAGGCCAATTTGCTTATAGCACAAAAATCAGGTGAAGGCTATGATCGTCTTGGACGGGAAGAACCGCAGCCAACCGAAGCGAAGGGATAGGGGTGTGATTCTCCTGGTGCAGCAAGGATTTGTGACTGCGATGGATGAATGATGGACTCATTTCGTGGTCCCACGTCCGATAGGACTGGGTTCATCCGGGTACCGATCTGGAATGTTGTCGCTGAATCAACACCCAGGGTTTGGCCCAGGGTCTAAAGGAATATTCTCCTCAACGTCTTCGACGGGTTCCTCCCTCGTACTGCTTCCAAAAACTGAAGCACCTTGCCAATGTCCTTCCGTCCAGGGGTTGATTCCACGGCAGAGCTCACGTCCACGGCGTCGGGTTCGACGACTTTCAGAGCGGACACGACGTTTTGGGGATCCAGCCCGCCGGCGAGCACCACGGGATATGTCCGTGAAACCAGTAACGCCGCGCCCCAGTCCCAGGCCATGGCATTCCCTCCGGGTAGCTTGCCTCCCGCGCATTCCACGAGAAAGGCGGAGGCATGATAAACGGCTGCCGATTCAAATGAAGGAGCGGCGTTGGCAAAAAGGGCCTTGATGACAGTGATGCGCTCGCGACGAAGGTTTTCTATGAGATTGGGAGTCTCCTGCCCATGAAGCTGGACAGCCCTGAGGCGGCAACGGTCCACTATCCTCATGATGACAGCGGGGTCCTCGTTCACGAATACTCCGACGCTGCAGACACTCTCTGGCAAGGCCTCAACAATATTTCGGGCTTGGTCTTCCGTCACATGGCGAGGGCTTGGTGGAAAGAAAACGCACCCGATGGCGTCGGCACCTGCTTCGGCACAGGCCGCCGCTTCACGAACACTCGTGAGGCCGCAGATTTTCACTTGTGGACGATTCAGCCCTTCACTCATGCCGTATCCATTCGATTTGGATTAATTCGCATTCAATGGTTCTGCCTCCCCAGGAGCTCGCCAAGGAATCCTTCGGGGTCGGCGGAACACACCAGGCTTTCTCCGATGAGGAAATTCCATATCCCAACGTCAAGAAGACTCTCGATATCGCTCTTCCCATGGATGCCGCTCTCCGATACGGCCACCTGGCCAACCTCCAGATGTCGCGCAACGGCAATGGATATTCTGATATCCGTTTGAAACGAGGCCAGGTCACGATTGTTGATTCCGATCAGGCGCGCTCCGGCCTTGCTCGCCTTCTCCAGTTCTCTTTCTGAATGGACCTCAACGAGGGCATCCAACCCCAATTCTCCGGAGAGGGTGATCAGATCGCGAAGGAGTTCTACGTGAAGCGCCCGCACGATGAGCAAGACCGCGTTGGCGCCCATGGCTGCGGTTTCGTAGACCTGATAGCCGGAAATGATGAAATCCTTTCGCAGGATTGGCAATGTGGAGGAAGCCCTGACGGTGGGAAAATCGTCAGGTCGTGCCTGAAAGAACGACTTGTCCGTCAGGACGGAAATGGCTGCTGCTCCACCCCGCTCGTAGGCCATGGCGTAACCTGCCGCATCCAGATCAGCCTTAATGATGCCCCTGGAAGGCGAAGCCCTCTTGATTTCGGCGATGATGTTGGCCCTGAGGTCGCCGGGTTTCTGAAGGGCCTCAGCGAGTGACGGACCTGCCTTCATCCTGGTCGCTTCCTCCATCAAGTCCTTTTGCGGGATTCTTCTGCTGGCTTCATCGACTTCAAGCCTCTTGTGTTCCAGTATTCGACTCAAAAAGCCCGAGTTCATTCCTTACACCTCGACATGGGACTTATCATCCATTCTCTCTGGTGAAACGAATCAGGGCTTCCAGCTTGGCGGATGCCCGGCCCTCGTCAATAGAGGCTTCAGCCTGCCGGATGCCTTCTTGGAAGTCCCTGGCGATCCCCCCAGCCACAAGGGCTGCTCCGGCGTTGGCCAACACCACATCACGCCTGGGTCCCATCTCCCCTTCGAAGATCCTTAGGGTGATGTCTGCGTTGGTGGTCGAGTCTCCGCCAATCAGTTCATCAGGCTCCGATCTCCTGCCCAGCAGCTGTTCCGGGGTCACATCGTATGTGCGGATGAGTCCATCCCTCAGTTCGGAGACACGGGTCGGCGCACATACAGAGATCTCATCGAGGCCGTCGTGACCGTGAACCACGAACGCTCGTCTGGTACCGAGGACCCGTAAGGCCTGGGCGAACATCTCCGTGAGTTCGGGCGCGAAGACACCCAGGAGCTGGCAGTTGGCTCCGGCTGGGTTGGTGAGGGGCCCAAGCATGTTGAAAATGGACCGTATGCCCACTT
>CAZURN010000395.1:0-2894 GCA_964623165.1 uncultured Syntrophobacteraceae bacterium | reverse complement strand
GATGGATGTTGGGATGCCGACCCACTTCCACCAGCTTGGGTGAAATGATGCACATTGCACAATCATTGGTCGGGAAAGTCTTGTCCAATTGAGCCATCAAGCCCCCGATGGCCGGGGACCGGTCCACGAGATAGACGGCATACCCCGAATCCGCAAGATCCAGTGACGCCTGCATGCCGGCGACCCCTGCGCCAACTACCATCACTGCGCCTACGGAACCGTTTGTATTCATTGACGTTTCAATCATCGGAACGGTCACTTCCTCTCTTCGCTGGTGAATAGGGCCGAGGATGCGTTGTATCCCTTCCTTCCACCGCGTGAAATCGCCTTTCTCACATGAAGCCGATCAGTCCATACGACAGATGCACTTCCGTCTGAATTCTGACGTCCCCCGGTTCTCCTCCCCGCAGTGGAAGGGGTGCGTGGAGGGGGGTATCTCATTCCCTTTTCACCCTCCCCAATTCCTCTCATCAAGGGAGGGGCGCTTTAGTCGCGTCAGGTGAACAGGATCGACCCTAGCCGACCAGGCTGATAAACGTGGGAGTCGTTCCCTCATATTGGTGGAACTCGGTCTGGCCTGCTCGCTCCATGTCGCTCAGGAGTTGGGAAACCGTGTAGACGGGCAACCCCGATTTGCCGGAAATCCCCCGAACGGAGAGAGGACCAGTCTTGAGCGCATCAAGAATCAGGGCCTTGTCGTATTCCGTTCTGGCCACCTGCCTCAACGTGTCGTGGTACTTTTCCTCGTCGATTCTCCCGCCGTAAACGTTGCTCCGTTCGGTCAGGTGGCGTTCCATGCCCAAAACCCACCGGAGACGCGGAGAGTTGAAGGCTCCATCCAAGGCATTCAAAGCCATCCCGTGGGGCTCACGCTGAAAGGGCCCCAAGGCCCGGATCTGCTCGCTCAGCTCCGTTACAAACTGGGCGAACTGCTGACCCTCAGCGGCACTCACCCAGCGAAGCTGGACCCGCTCACTGCCGATGCCGGAATAATCCATGAGGTCCCTCACCATCGCCACCCGGCGCATGGTGTAAAGGTTTCCGTCCAGGTAGTGACAGTCCCCGATGTGGCAGCCGAATACAAAGACCGCATCAAAACCGTTCTTCAATCCCTCCAACAGATAAACCGGATCCACGCGACCCGAACACATGGTTCGCATGATACGGATCGTGGCGGGATACTGATAGCGGGAGACGCCTGCCAGGTCGGCACCCGCGTATGAGCACCAGTTGCACAGGAATGCAAGAATCCGAGGCTCAAAGGGCTGGCTCATCACTCTTCCTCCTCGAAGTCGACTCCAAGCCCCTTCCACTGTGCCTCGGCCTCTTCATTGGCTTTTGCAATCTCCTCATCACTCCAGGGTTCGATGACCAGGCTCTCCGCCACCAACTGCCAGATGTATTTCACCTCGTAGTCGCAATCGGGATAGAATTTTGGAATGCGCCTCATCATCTGATCACGACAGTTGGAACACCCCACCACCACGACGTTGGCGCCGCTGTTCTTGATCTGTTTGTATTTGTGGCGGGCGTGATACGCGGATTCTTTTTCATAAGGCAAGGGCCAGTTGCCGCCGCCCGCTCCGCAGCAGAAGTTGTTCATGCGGGTGGGTTCCAACTCCACGAAATGATCCACGCAATGGTCAATGATCCAGCGGGGTTCGTCGAAGTAGCCCTTGCCGAAGTTGCGTTGAAGTTCCCGGCCGTGCTTACAGGAGTCATGCCACGTGAAGACCTTCCCCGCATTGACGCTCTTGTCCACCTTGATCCTGCCTGTCTCCAGTATTTCTTTGAGGTAATCGTAAAGGTAGATGTGATCGATGCTGTCGTTGGGATCCTGCAGGACGCACTCTTTCATGCCTTTCCTGCAGCCGTAGGACCCACCACCGCAGTCAGGCATGATCATGCGACCGATGTGATGGAGCTTCATGAAGTCGATCTTCCGCTTCGCCAGGATCCTCGTTGCCTCCGCATTCCCCGTGAAGAGCCCCCAGTCCACGGCCTCCCAATTCTCAGAGGGCACCGTCCAGTTCTCCTTGGCTCCATAGAAGATCTTCCACCACCATTTCATGTCCTCGTTGTCCGAAAACACCTCCTTGGAGTTGGGAAGGAAAAGGATGTCCGCATTGTCCTTGTCGATGGGAACGTAGAATCCTGGGCATTCGTTCTCGGCCAGTTCGCGCCCGAGGTCGCTCAGAAGGAAGAAGTAATCCTCTTTGGGTATGGCCATGTTGTTCCCGGTTGCAAGAACGTTTTCAACGCCCTTGTGGAGGATGCCCGGAACCTGGTCCCTGGGTCGCAGCGATTTCATGTGTCCCATGATGCCCACGATGTCGATCTCCATCGGGCACCCGTGAACGCAACGCCCACAACCCGTGCAAAGCCATGGGAACTTGGACTCGGCAACTTGGTTCGCCATTCCCAGGGCCAACATTCGCAGAACCTTCCGCGTGTCCCAGCCTTCCATGCCGGGAGTCCCGGTGATGGGACAACCGTTGGTGCACGTTCCGCACGTGAGGCAAAGGTTCAGGTTGAACTTTTGAAGGTAATTCTTGACTGGGTCTTTCAGGTTCGGATTCAATAGTGCTTCTTGCATTGGATTTTCCTCTCGATAAGCTTCAATTGTTATCCACGAGACATCCCAGATCAGACGGTGGCCATGACCCTCCCACAAGTTTCCCACTCATCCGCCTGAGGTCTTCCGACCATGATTCTCCTTGAACAGCCGCACCGCATCGGGTGAAACCTTCCTTACCAGGGCAGCGCGGTCGAGCCCATTGCCTCGCAGATCTTCCTCATAGGAGGGATGAGCCGGCGTTGGAGGCGGTGTTTCCATCAGATCAGCATAGCTGTAGCTGTCCGATTGAATCACCGACTGAATGATGGGTTGATCC
>CAZURN010000394.1:0-2897 GCA_964623165.1 uncultured Syntrophobacteraceae bacterium | reverse complement strand
CATCGACTTCGGCGAATCCCCCGGCCGACAGCACCACATGACGTATCCCCCTCTCGCCACACTCCGTCAAAGCTTTCGGGGTGTCCTTGGCGGGCAGGATGATAATCGCCATGTCCACGCCCTCGGGTAGATCGGCAACGGACCTGTGAACTGGGATTCCGAGGATTTCCCCCCCTTTGGGGTTGACCAGGTGGAGATTCCCCTGGTACCCGTTAGCAAGAATGTTGCGGATCACATCGTGGCCCGGCTTGCCGGGACTGGCTGACGCGCCGATGATGGCCACGGCTGACGGTTCGAAAAACGCCGCAAAATGTTCTCTCATTTCGATCCTCTATTCAGGGCGCTTCAATACGACCAAAGCGTCCACGGCGACAGGCTGTCCGTCGGGACGAATCTTCAAGGGATTGACGTCGATCTCCAGGATCTCAGGGTGTTTCACGGCAACCTCCCCGAGACCCACCAGAGTCCGGGCCAGGGCTTCCAAATCCACGGCCTCCTCGCCTCTGAAAGCGGCAAGGATCTTGGTACCCCGGATTTCCCTCACCATTTCCATGGCATCCCAGCGAGTCAGGGGTGCCAGACGGAAAGCGGTGTCCTTCAGCACTTCGGTGAGAATGCCCCCAAGGCCAAACATGATACACGGGCCGAAGAGGGGGTCCCGGGTCATGCCGCAGACGAGTTCACGACCACCCTTGACCATTTCCTGGACCAAAAGGCCTTCGCACCCCGGAATCTCCAGGAGTCGCTCCGCTTCCCGCTGAACATCCTCCACGTTTCTGAGGTTGAGGACGACGCCACCCACCTCGGTCTTGTGGGAGAGCGCAGCCCCGGCTGCCTTCAGCACCACGGGAAACCCCAGCTCGGAAGCGACCGAAGCTGCCGACTGCGCATTCAGAGCCATCATCTCCCGGCAGATGGGAATCCCGAATTCCTTGAGCAGTTCCTTCGATTCATGCTCGGTGAGGGTGGGCCTCCCCTGACTGAGTGCCCTGGCAATGTGATCCATGACATCCTCCATACCGGTTGGGTTCAGAACGCCTCGTGCTGTGGAATGCTCGTACAAGTGTGCCTTCGGGTGATGTCGCCGGAAGACGGAGCACATTACAGCTGGGGCCGCTGCTTATGCTGCCATCTTCAAGAAAGATAGTCTGCTTCATCCCGCGAACAATGGCAAGTGCCGAAAATTGAACTTTCTTTCTGCCATTTTCGGCCGATTTCACCGGATCAAGGGGGTCAGTAACTCTCAATTGAGCCGGTGAGTGGAGAAAAGAGTCGAGATTGGTGATGGGCACAGTCCGTGGCTTGCCGGGGGGACCGCCATGCTCAGATGGATCGAAACAGCCTCCTGTCCATGTCGAAAGGAATGGGCCCCATGATCTTGAGTTTCGGGAAATCCTCGTGGCGGGGATTGATGAGGAAGTTGAATTCCTGCGGAATGATGGCGCTCGGCACTCGGAGCAGCAGGGAACTGGACTCCGAGATCCAGCGATCTCCAATATCATGAAGCTCTAGGGGAGCAGGAAACCGACGCCAGTCCGGGGGAAGAAGATCCGTATCCAGGCGCAGCACACAACTCTCTGAATACTCCACGGAGAAAGTCACGTAGGAGGCAAGGAGAGAACTCGTCTGCAGGTGTACGAGCACTTCCAGGGTGGCCAGGGAGAGGGTCTCGGACGCAAAGGCCACCCGGCGACCGGGAGTGGACCATCGACTGCCGAAGAGTCTCGCCCCTTCGCCGTCGAAAGCGTTCCCGGCATTGCCTGTCTTGGTGATGCGCCAGGCCAATGCCATCAGGAAGGGATCCCATGTTCCAGGCGACCCAGAAGCGCTTCCACCTCTCTCGCACCCACGTCGGTCGCTGCGTACTCGACAGGCGGCGCTCCACCGAGACCAGGCTGCGGGGTTGTGAGCCATTTGCGTGCTGATTCCACATCACCCTCAAAAAGCTCTGCGGCCTGGGCGAATATGCGGGCAGCTCGGATGAGGCGGTCGGACTCGTCGGGGCGAAGACGCCCTTCCCCTTTGCGCCTGCTGAGGGTCCTCGCGGTGATCTGGACCATTCCGATGGCTTCCTCCTTGCGAAGGGAGGTGTTGAGGATGAAGTGCTCCCAGGCGTCGAATGAGAGGCCTCTCCGGATCTCGCTGAGAAGGGCGGACGCTTCCTGGACCTTGAGGCCAAGCAAAGTGATATACCAGTGCCTCCAGGAAATGCTTCGGTCCGGACGCATCACAGGAGGCCTCCGCTTGGGGGGGCGTTTCATGGGAGCTGGGCTTGCCATTGTAGAACCTCCTCGAAAGAGCGGGAAGCATGGCGCATGCTTCCGGGTTCTGCCATCTGGCAATATTGTAATGGCCGGATGGCAATAAAGTCAAGGGCAGGATCAGGAGCGCTGCAAAGGATCACTGCAGGACCCTCTCTGCACGCCAAGGCACTTGTCTTCTGTCTGAAAATGAATAACCTGATCGGCCAGCGGACTGGCGCAAGATTGCAGAGCCAGGGTCGGTGGTGAAGCGGGCATCAGGGCGCGTGTCTCGAACACTCGAATCAGCCAGTCCGGATATTGCCGGGATCAAACATTTTCTGAACAGGTAAGGGAACTTGAAACTCGTTTGCCTGGAGGTGAAAGTTGACTTAAATCCATTTGATATTATTGCATGAATTTGTTTTGTGAACGGATTTTTAGCTTCACCAAGTGATGTGCCCGATGGTAGATAGAAACCTTTGAAATGATATATGAGGACCGAACTCAACCGCTTGAACCATGAGGAGATTGCCGAACCCATGAAGGTCGTGACGTGGATTGATGAGAACCTGGTTTCCCTGGCACGGCAGATGCGGATTTCCTACCTTCCTCCGTTGATGGTCTACCTCGCCGCCGGGGTGTCCGGGCTCACCG
>CAZURN010000393.1:0-2899 GCA_964623165.1 uncultured Syntrophobacteraceae bacterium | reverse complement strand
TTGCCGGAAAGGAAGGAGGCCTTCCTATGCCGGAGCCGCCCCCCCTGAACTGGCATGCACGTTGTACGAGGAGTTCGTCGCAAAGCTGAGCGCTTACACCAATCGGGTCGCGACCGGCCAGTTTCAGGAAACGATGGAAGTTCATCTCATCAATGATGGGCCCGTCACCCTGCTTCTAGACAGCGAGAAGCGTTTTTGATGGCCCCTCAACAGAAGGATTGCACCGCAGACGATGATACTGTCCCCGTGCAGCATCCACATCGACAAGGAAGGCGCCTGGTTCTATGAGGGCAATGAAATCACTCGGCGCGATATCCTCGAACACTTCATGGCAAGTCTCAGGCGGACCGAGAACGGGGGCTACATCATTCAGGTCGGAGCCAACAGCTGTCCAGTTGATGTGATGGACACGCCCTTCGTCGTTGTTCGGGTGGACCGCGTGAGGTCACAGAGTTCCGGTGCCGAGGAGATCCTGCTGAGCATCAGGAATGTCAGCGGGTTTGAAGCTCTGAACCCTGAGACACTTCGGGTGGGAAAGGATAATGTCATGTATTGCGAGGTCTTCAATAGGGCCTTCCCCGCCCGCTTCTCCAGGCCTGCCTATTACCAGTTGGCTGAATGGATCATGGAAGACCCCGATACAGGACAATTCTATTTGGAACTCAATGGGAAGCGATATCCCATCTCATAACAAGTTGCGAGCTGGTGCGTTGCACGGCATAGGCTTCATCATTTGGATTCTGCACCACCCCTCTGGGAGGTGCGTTTAGTGAGCAGTGCCACTCTGCGGACGGGAAGACGCGTGTGGAAAAGGCGCTTTCGATCATCGGCCGCGGCATCCCCTGAATGCACGGACGACCAGTCTCTCAGTTGGCTGAGCATGATCGGAAGGGCATGGTTTCCTGTGGGAGGGAGAACATCAACATGCCGAGACTGACGCGAGATGACAATGAGAGTTCTTTATGTAGAGGACAACCCCGCCGATGTTGAACTGACCGTCCTTGAACTGAGCAAGGCACATCGAGGGATTTCGGTTGAAGCCGTGCCCACGAGAGGACAGGCCATAGAGTGTTTGAACGAGTCTCGTGGCAAATGCTACGACCTCGCCCTCCTGGATTGCAGTCTCCCAGATGGAGACGGCATGTCCATTCTTGAATTCATCCGTGAAGAAGGTTTGCCTCTGGCCGTTGTCATCGTGACGGGCACTGGGGATGAGGAAACCGAAGCGGCGGCCTTCAAAGCTGGAGCGGATGATTTCATTCACAAAACGGGCAACTACAGGGGACGGTTATGGGAGACTCTGGAAAACGCCCTCGAATGCTTTCGCCTGCGGATTCTCTCTCAATCGGACCGGGCGCATGAAAACGTTGATTGATGGTGAGGCCTTGAGAAGGCCATGGAGACACGACAGGCCTGCAGGAGTCTTGCCGTAGGCCTGTCGTCGATCACGGTTCATTCCGGCGTCAGCTATTCAGCCTTGAAAAATGCTTTCTTGTTGGCGCCACAAACGGGGCATTTGTCAGGGGCTTCATTGGGTATGGTGGCTCCGCAGATCTTGCAGACATAGTAGTCCTGGACGGGAAATTTGTCCGGGTCTTCCATTGCCTTGGCGTATAGTTCCCCGTGCATCTTTTCCACTTCATTGGCATAGTTGAAGCTGATTTCCGCTGACTTCTGACCCTCTTCCTTGGCATCGGCAATCATTTGGGGGTACATGCTCTTGAATTCGTGGGTCTCCCCCGCCAGTGCTTCCTTCAGGTTCTCTTTCGTGGACTTGACCCCGTCCATCACCCTGAGGTGTTTATGGGCGTGGATGGTTTCCGCTTCGGCCACGGCGCGAAAGAGCTTCGCAACACCGTGGAGGAACTCGTCCTCCGCCTTCTGAGCAAAGGCCAGGTACTTGCGGTTGGCCTGGGATTCGCCTGCAAACGCATCCTGCAGATTCTTCAAGGTCTTAGACATAAATCCTCCTTTTCGACAGTTGTGATCAAAGTATGCCACTGATCGGCGCCAACATAGCCTGACATTGCTCGTCGTTGCTTCATGGGATTAAAAGTGCTGCAAAGGGTTACGACTGATGTGACAATGCCTGTTGAAGTGTCCACGTTATATAAGAATCCGGCCTGATCGAGTCAATGAACAGAGGTTTTTTTTGTTGTGACTTCGAGGGACGTTGGGGTAATCTCACTGGGACTCGATGGACCAAACCTTCCAGGCAAAGCGTTCTGGAACCGTGCCAGCCATTCATGCGAATCAGCGTTCCGTCAATCCGGTTCCACCATTTTTTCCTTAACCCCCTGATTCGGAGGTCGCTCATGAGTGCACAACTGTCTGTAGGAATGACCCATGAAGTGAAAGTCAAGACCCTTCCTGAGCACTCTGCTCAAGTGTTCTACAAGAACTTGCCTAACGTGTTCGCCACACCTTTCCTGGGCGGGTTGATGGAAAGGGTTTCGGCGGAACTCATGAACGAATATTTGGAGCCGGGTCAGCAATCGGTGGGCATTTCCATGAATTTGAAGCACACGGCAGCAACACCACTGGGCATGGAGGTGCGGGTCAAGACGGAAATCATTGCCATCGAGGGGAAAAAACTCACCTTTACGCTCGAAGCGTTCGACGAGGCAGAAAAGATCGGAGAGGCCACCCATGAACGTTTCATCATTCAGGCCGACAAGTTCAATGCCCGGGTGGACGAGAAGGCCAAGAAGATGGGATGATCCCCAAGTCTGCGGGAGGGCGAGTTATGGGACACAACGGTCTGTCAACGTTCTTTCATCCGAGCAGCATTGCGGTGATTGGTGCTTCCGAGGCTGCGGGGAAGTTGGGCAATGAAATCCTGAGGAATCTCCGTGACGGGGGATTTCCCGGGGCACTTTACCCCATAAACCCCAAGAGC
>CAZURN010000392.1:0-2899 GCA_964623165.1 uncultured Syntrophobacteraceae bacterium | reverse complement strand
CTCAAAACGTGGCGGAGGCCAAGATCTTCTTTGTCGGCAAGGGGCCGGTCACACAACACCAGAAACCAGGCTGGGCACTGCGGCTCTTTGACATGATCTCACCGTTCTGAGGGGGAGATGAGACTATGCGGACAGCTGTGCGGAGACATGGAGTGGTTTGGTGGGTGATCGTGGCATTGGCCCTGGCTTTCCACCCGACCGAGGAAATCCAGGCGGCGCGGATCAAGGACATTGGGTACTTCCTTGGAACCAGAGCCAACAGCATCATCGGTTATGGTCTGGTGGTGGGCCTGAATGGAACTGGGGACAAGGAAAAAACCCAGTTCACCATAAGCACCCTGGCCAACCTCCTCGACAACATGGGAATCCATGTGGACCCCAATCAGGTGAAAGTCAAGAACATCGCGGCGGTCATGGTCACAGGGAAGCTCCCTCCCTTCGTCAGGGGCGGCAGCAGGATCGATGTGGAGGTCTCCTCCATCGGAGACGCCAAGAGTCTTGAAGGGGGCACCCTGTTGCTGACTCCCCTCATGGGGCCGGACGGAAAGACCTACGCCGTGGCCCAGGGGCCCATTTCCACAGGAGGCTTCAGTGCCGGGGGAGCCAGCGGGACCAAGGTCCAGAAGAACCACCCCACCGTCGGATTCGTCAGTGGTGGTGCCACCGTGGAACAGGAAGTCAACGTGGCGTATGGTGACCTGGACACCTTGGATCTTGTGCTGAAGAGCCCCGATTTCACCACGGCCAGTGCGATGACATCGTGCATCAATCAGACCCTTGGCGGAGCCCACGCGCAAGCCATCGACGGGGGAACCATACGGATCGAGATCCCTCAATCATACCGGCGACAGATTGTCGCCATGGTGACGAAGATCGAAAATATTGAACTGAAGCCTGACGTGGTGGCCAAGGTCATCATCAACGAGCGAACGGGAACCATCGTCATGGGCGAACACGTGAAGATCTCCCCCGTTGCCGTGGCTCATGGTGGACTGACGGTGCAAATCAGCGAGCAACCCGCCGTGGTTCAGCCAGCCCCTTTCAGTGAGAAGGGAAGGACAGTCGTCGTCCCGCAGACGGACGTGGAAGTGAAGGAAGGCAAGGGGACTCTCTCCATGGTGGGGGGCGTGACCATCAGCAAGGTGATAAAGGGCCTCAATGCCATCGGAGCCACGCCCAGGGATCTCATCAACATCCTTCAGGCCATCAAGGCTTCGGGGGCAATGCAGGCTGAACTTGAGATTATTTGACGCAGGGGGCGTCGAAGGCTCCTTTCTCTTTGCCGCCCAACGGTCGGGCAAGGGGCGGAGCGGCGGAACCGGCGGAGCGCAGCGGGTCCATGGGACGTAGAACAGTTGAACCCGAGCAACCTTCCACCAATCGCTGGGTCATCACTTATACGGACCTCTGCACCCTTCTCCTCACCTTCTTCGTCCTCCTGGTCAGCATGTCAACCATTGACAACCGCCGGGAACGCAAGGCGCTGGATTCGCTGGTGGGGTCCTTCGGCCCCATGCCTGGAGGACGCTCTTTCGCGGGAAGGCTCAAGGGCCCCGACGCATCGGATAAAATCGCGGCAACTCCTAAGGGAAAAACCATGGACCTGGCCATGCTTCGGGAGCTCAAAACCATTAGCCGCCTTGAGCCCAACGAACTTCAAGGGGATAAGGACAAGACGATTTTCAGGATCCAGGGAAAGATCCTCTTCCTGCCCGGTTCAACTCAACTGAACCCCGAGATCTTCAAAACCCTGGCTGATATTGCAGCCCAACTGGCGACAACCACTCGAGCGATAGAAATACGAGGCCACACAGACCTTTTCGAGGGAATCGACCGGCCAAACTGGCCAGGAGATTCATGGGGAGTTTCCCTCAAACGGGCGCAAGCCGTGTATGATTACTTCCAGGTCCAGGGGATCGATGTGAAACGCATGACCTGCAACGGGTACAGCTACTACAGGCCCCTTGTTAACAGCCGTGAATACCCGCATTTGAGCGAAAACAACCAGCGTGTCGAGATCGTCCTTGGACCCGGCGAACATCTCCCTGAGGCCAGTCCCCGTCCATCGAAAATCCGGGCACATGGTTTGAATTACAGAAATTTCTTTTTCCGCCTCTTCCCGACGGAAGAAAACCCTGACTCCATGTACGAATGGGAAAAGCAGGACATCTATGAATGGATCGACGGCAAGAAGGAATAGCAGGAGGCCCCAGGCATCGATTCAGCGCGATGACCGATGGATGATCACTTTCTCGGACCTGTGCACTCTGCTCCTCACCTTCTTCGTGCTCATCCTGTCCATGTCTTCACTCAACAAGCTGGCCTTCAGGGCTTCCTTCCGCAACTTCGACAGTTCCATTGCGGACAGGCTTTTCAAGGAAAAGGAGACGGCGGTCACGCCGAGAGACCTTGCCCTGAGGGAAATTGTGGAAACCCTCGAAGGGGTGCTCAACCTGAACACGGTGGATGTTGAGGAGGCGATTGAACAAACCGCCACGGACAGGGATCAAAGCTTGGTCGTGGATTCGGGACGAACCCTCTGGGTCAGGAAAGACAAGGAGAGCGGGAGCTTTTCTATCATCTTCGGGGAAAAGCTGCTCTTCGAGAGCGGGAGCGCAGAGTTGGTCCCGGAGGCCCTGACAATCCTGGAGATTCTGGGCAAGTTCCTCCAGACCTCTGCGTATCGGGCGAGAATTGATGGTCACTCGGACTCCACACCCATTGGAAGCGGCCGCTTTTCTTCCAACCTGGAACTCTCCAACGCCAGGGCTCAGGCTGTCCTCATGCATTTCACCACGAGATGTGGAGTCAATCCCCGAAGATTGGCCATGGGAGGATATGGCAGCACTCACCCCCTGGTGGACGACAACTCGCCCGGGGGTAAAGCCATGAACCGCCG
>CAZURN010000391.1:0-2920 GCA_964623165.1 uncultured Syntrophobacteraceae bacterium | reverse complement strand
TACATGCGCATATCCCGGTAAAGGATGTAAATATCCATTTCCGGGTTCAGTTCCTTGAGTTGCAGCGCATGTTTGACAGCGCTCTGGCAGCAGATGCGGCTGCAGTTTGGATTCTTCTCGTTCCTGGATCCCACGCACTGGATCATGGCGATCCGCTGCCATTTTGCGACGTCCTGGTGACTTTGGTGAAGCTTTTGATCGAGGTCCAACTGGGTCATGACCCGATCGTCCTGGCCGTAAAGGTGCTCGCTTGGTCGATACTCAGAAGCGCCCGTCGCCACAATGGCCACCCCATGTGCTATTTCTTCTTCGGTCCCATTGGAACCCACCCGCACTTTGGAGGTGAAATTTCCCTTGTACCCCTTGAAACTTGTCACTTCCGATTGGGTGAACACTCTGACCTTGGGGTTCGCGAGCACATCGGCGATGAGTTGATCAACATACGGTTGCACTTCCAGGCCATCAATGGTGTGGGTGATCTTGCGGGCCAGCCCCCCCAGTTCCTCGCCCTTCTCCACTAGGACTGCCTCGAAGCCCTGCTGTGCAAGGTTTAGGGCTGCATTGAGACCCGCAACGCCTCCGCCGATCACCAGTCCCCGCTGGGTGATTTGAACCTCGCGTTCATTCAGGGGCCTCAGCAGCCCTGCCCTGGCAACCGCCATGCGCACTAGGTCTTTGGCCTTTTCCGTCGCCTTCTCCCTATCGTTCATGTGCACCCAGGAGTCCTGATTGCGGATATTGGCCATGGCAAAAAGGTACTTATTGAGTCCCGTCTCCAAGAGCGTCTCCCTGAAGAGAGGTTCGTGGGTGAGGGGTGTGCAGGCAGCCACCACCATCCGGTTGATGCCCTTTTCCTTAATGACATCCGCCATGCGTACTTGCGTGTCCTGAGAGCAAGTAAAGAGATTTTCTTCCACATGAACCACGTTGGGAAGACCCCGTGCATATTCTCGAACGGCAGGCACATCAACAACGCCTCCGATGTTTATGCCGCAATTGCACACAAAAACCCCGACCCGGGGAGGCTCCTTACTGATATCCCGCTCGGGAGGAAGCTCTTTCGTTCGGCTTTCAGTCCAGCGTACATCGCTTAGAAGTGCACCGCTCCCGGCCGCCGCCCCAGAAGCTTCCATGACGGACTGGGGGATGTCCTTGGGACCCTGCAGGGTGCCGCACACGTAGACCCCCGGCCGCGAGGTGGCTATGGGCAAAAATCCGTCGGTCACGGCGAAGTGGTGCTTGTTGAGGTCGATACCGACCTTTTCTGCGAGCTCCATCACATCCCTGCCGACTTCGAAACCCACCGAGAGCACCACCATGTCGAAGGTTTCCGACTTCATCTCACCGTCTTCGTCCGCGTAGGTGATGCTCAGGTTTCCTTCCCCCTCTGGATCGATGGAATGAACCCGGGAACGGATGAAGCGAACCCCATGCTCCTTGGCCCGGTTGTAATATTGCTCGAACTCCTTGCCATAGGTGCGCATGTCCATGTAGAAAATGGCGGTATCCAACGGTTCGTGGGCGTGCTCCTTCGCGATCACCGCTTCCTTGATGGCGTACATGCAGCATACGGCGGAGCAGTATGAATTGTCACAGGCATTGATGTTGCGCGAACCTACGCACTGGAGCCACGCAATCTTCGTCGGCTGCTCCCGGTCGTACGGGCGCAGCAGATGCCCGCGGTAAGGTCCCGATGCGCTCAGAATCCTTTCGAATTCCAGGCTGGTGACCACATTGGGATGGTTTGCATACTCGTAGGTGTCAAACCGGGAAGGATCGAAAACATCATTACCTGGGGCGAGAATCACCGACCCCACCTCCAGCTCAGAAATCTTGGGCTTGTCGTCGTAATGGACTGCTTTTGCAAGGCAAACCTTTTGACAAAGACCACAACCAATGCAGACATCGCGGTCGATGGTGAATCCTCTGGGTATGGCCTGTGGATAGCGCATATAGGTGGCTTCCCGCAGATCCAGGTACTGGTTGAACTCGTTCACTGCGGTCACAGGGCACGCTTCGGCACATTGCCCGCAAGCAGTGCACGCGCTGAGGTCGATGTAACGGGGCCTGCTCTTGACGGCAGCCTTGAAATATCCTGCTTCACCCTCCAGACTCTCGACCTCCGTGTTAGGCCAAATCTGAATATTCAGATGGCGGCCCACTTCAACCAGCTTGGGCGAGATGATGCACATGGCACAATCGTTGGTGGGAAAGGTCTTGTCCAGTTGGGCCATGATACCGCCTATGGTTGGCGACTTATCCAGAAGGTGCACGAAATAGCCCGAATTGGCCAGATCCAGAGACGCTTGCATGCCCGCAACCCCGGCACCCACCACAAGGACGGCGCCCTTCTTTCTTGTAGACTGTGCGTTCGCCATGAATTCTTCTCCTCAAGACACAAGCTGTAGATCCTGTATGGGCCTACACAGAGCTCCACTGCCCTTTAGGGAATCCGGGGCCTCTTCAGCCTGCATTCTCTCTAAGCCACGAGTCTCACGAATTTCGGAGCAGTACCCAAAAAAGTCCGCAGTTCGGCCTTCCCTCTTCGTTCCAAATCATTGAGCCGCAACGAAATCGTGTAAACGGGAAGGCCTGTCTTGCCGGACATCTCCCGCACAGAAAGCGCTCCCTCACCCAGGGATTCCAGAATCAGGGCCTTCTGGTACTCAGCTTCCAGCGACTCATGAAGCAGCTTCTGGTAGGTCCTCTCATCGACCTTTTCGCCATAAACATTCTCCCGTTCCGTCACGTGAGTGTCCATTCCAGTCAGCCATCGAGCACGCTGGCTTTTGATCACTCTCTCCACGGCAGCCATCTGCATTCCATGCACTTCCGGATTGAAAGGCCCTAGTTCAAGCGCAGTTTGGGTGAGTTCCCTGACGGTGTCGGCAAAAAGCTGCCCTTCCGCTGCGCTGACCCA
>CAZURN010000390.1:0-2928 GCA_964623165.1 uncultured Syntrophobacteraceae bacterium | reverse complement strand
TGCGATCCCCCGGCGCGTATAGGAAAGGGGATGGATTCCCTGGGTCGAAAAGGCATAGGGGAGTTCGCCCGATGAGGCGCCAGCCGCCAGGACTCTCCAAAGGGTAAATCCCCGTCTGGGATTCGGCGATCCCCACGGAACCAGCGGGAACCCTCAGCCTTGGGGTAGCAAGGCGGGGCGTCGAAATGCGGGAATCGAGTCCACCCAAGTAGCAGAAGCCCGGAGCAAAGCCAATGGCATAGATCTGGTATTGGGGTGAAGAGTGAATGGCGATGACCTCCTCCACGGTGAGGCCGTTCTTTTCAGCCACGAATTCCAGGTCCGGGCCGCACTCTCCTCCGTAAAGAACGGGGATTTCCACGGTGTGCGGGAGTGGGAGTGCCTCGAGATTCAATTCTTGCTCCACTTCTCGCAGTCGTTCCTCCAGTGCTGAGGGATTTGTCTTCAGGGGGTCATAAATCAGCGCCAGGGATCGGTACGCGGGAATGATGTGTTCGATGCCCGCCATACGCCGTGAACGCAGCAATTCCCACATGGCACGGACCTTGTGGTTGACCTCGGCATCGATCCCCTCGCCGTATTCCACCAGGAGACATCGATCTCCATTGATTCGAAATCTTGCTTTCTCGTATAATTTCCCTGTCATACTCACCCAGGATCCTCCCTCGCCTTCTTTCTCTCAACCGTCGAATATCCTGGCCAATGGGAGGACGTGAACATCATGAGATTCCATGGTTTTTCGAATTTCTCTTATGAAATCCACTGCCGCCGGCGCGTCTCCGTGGATGCAGAGCGTGTGCGCCTCGAGGTCGACAGAGGAGCCATCTAGGGCGATCACGCGGCGTTCCTTGACCATCCGGACCGCTCTCTCCACAGCCTCCTCAGGGTCTCTGACCACGGAATTTGGATTGCTCCTGGGCACCAGTGCCCCTTCGGGTGTATATGCCCTGTCAGGGAATGCCTCCAGGGCGATTCTCAAACCTGCATCCTCGGCGATTCGAACCACGCAATTCCCTCGCCTTCCGGCAAGGGTCATCAGAATCAGGTTCCTGTCGACGCACGCGATGGCCTCCACGATGCTCCGGGCGATGGATTCGCTGGCCAGGGCCATGTTGTAGAGACTTCCATGAGGCTTCACATGCTGGAGCGCAACACCGTGGGCTCGGCAGAAAGCGCCGACGGCTCCGATCTGGAGCATCATGAAGGCTTTGATCTCTTGAGGGGAACAGTCCATGATGCGGCGTCCAAAGCCCATAAGATCGGGAAATCCGGGGTGAGCTCCAATGCCGATGCCGTGGGCCACCGCCCTGTGGATGGTCCGGTTCATGACCACGGGATCGCCGGCATGGAAGCCGCAGGCGATGTTGGCTGATGTGATATGGGGGAGGATAGCCGAATCCGTTCCAAGGGTGTAGATACCGAACGACTCTCCCATGTCGCAGTTGAGGTCAATCCGATCCACCCTTGAAACCTCCTTCGGGAGCAGCCTGGCCTGGGGCCCCGGTCTTGGCGATCATCAAATCCGATGCCTTGAAAAATTACAGCATCAGTTATATATGCTGAGAATCAGGAGGATTTCATGAAATTCTTCAGTGCCCCGTCGTTTTTTGAGAATACTGATCGAGAGCTGTTCTATGCGTGTTTGCTCAAAGGCCGTGAGGCCTGGTTTCCGTTTTGTCTGGTGAGTGATCCTGAGCAAAGCGAAGGTCTGGACACGCTCCCAGTGTCCTACTCTTATCAACCGCTTGCCAGGCTGGTCAAGGATTACACCCGTCAGATCCCCCAAATCGAGGAGTCCTTGATCCACTGCATGACGCGGGATGAGATTCTGAAACTCATCAAGGATTATGGTTTGAGGATCATCGCGTTCATCGACGGGGATGGCGACCACGGCGACTGTGGTTGCGGTTGCGGGTGTTCATGATGCCTGCTGCCTACTGAGAGGGGAGAACGGTCATGGCAAGAATCCTTTACTGTCACCCCAGCCAGACCAAGCACGGATTCCACATTTTCACAGATCTGGACTTCTGGGATGCACGTCGCATTTTGGGTGACCTGGCCACTGTGAGACGGAATTTTGGGGCACAACCTTCCGGGGATGAATTCCCAACTCAAGTGATCGGGGAAAATTTTGGCAAGGCCACCGCTCGTGAGATCGAAAAGCGGCTTGCCAAGGCTGTCGTTTCCCCCCCAAGGCACGTCATCGTGCGATCGATGGTCATGGATGGCTATTTCGAATTCGATCCCCTAACCTATTATCCTGCCCGCTGGTCCCGGCAGTTGATGATGCAGTTCACACTCCATCGGCTTCCCCTTGAGCAGAGTTCTCTCTGCAATCCACATCAGGTCGTTGAAATACTATGGATCCAAGATCGCATTCGAATCCATCGTATCCAGCGAGACGAGAAACAGTATCGCTCGATCCGGACTCAGGAAGAGGCCGAGCAGCGACTGCGTGTTCCAAGTTGCTTCTGACCATGGCGAGAGCTCCCTCTCCTGCGGTTTCCTCTTGGGACATGATCCCTTCGGGTGACTTGGAAGATCCCCTCCATGGCATCGCTGGGTATGGCCAGCTGGTGGGCGTTATGGATGAGCCCGCCAAGGTCCTTCCCGGTAAAACGAGCCATAATCTCCTGTTCGCCATGGACGCTTGAGATGACGACCATCACGCCGGGTTGATCCCGCGAAGCTCCCGTAAGGCTTCCTCACCGCTACTGTTCCGTTTCGGAGCGAGGCATGGAGCGCCCGAAGAATCTTAGTCTTTTGGTATTATAACCGGGCAGTTCGATAGAACGACGGTGGAGTCTCGCAAGTGTATGAGTGCTTTTGGTTCAGTTGGCGGATCTCGTATAATTCATGTTTTGATAACCCTCTTAAAATGCAAGGACTTCCGAATTCAAGTTGACATTTGGCTTCTCAACGTATATT
>CAZURN010000389.1:0-2947 GCA_964623165.1 uncultured Syntrophobacteraceae bacterium | reverse complement strand
CGAGAAGCTGGTTTGTGGTACCGAAGAGCTGCCACAAGGTTAGCCCTGCCGGCTTGCCGTCGATCTTGATCAGGGCAAACCAGCCGATCGCCAGCACCGCAAGCAGGCTGCTCGTATACCGGTTGCTCAGGGGTTTGAGGTGAGCCAGCCGGGCGATTTCCTCGATGTTGTCGATGAGGCAAAGGCCCCCAAAGGCGTAGATGGTCTCGTACTCGGGTCCTTCGATTTTGAGGCCCGCATGGCGCCCATGGAGTACCTTGCTCATGCGGCCACAGGCCATGAAGCACTTGAGGCAGGCGTGGGGTTTCACCTCGAACCGTTCGTTCATGGCATCGGCGCTGATCTGTTCCCACCTGTCGTAGCTTCCCTCGGTCCAATACTTTGTCGGAAACGCATTGGCCATATTCATGATCTTGACCATCTGGGGAGTGCCCATGGACTTGTAAGCCTTCACCCCAGGGTGGTTCACGTGCTCACTGGAGAACTTCTTGGCGTATTCCCTGATCCCAGGCAGGTCGTGAAGAGGACGTGTACGGTCCCCGTGGAAGAGGATTCCCTTCAACCGCTTGGACCCCATGACGGTGCCCACGCCCGTTCGCCCGGCCGATCGCCAGTAGTCGTTTTCGATGACGGCAAAGCTCACCAGGTTCTCGCCCGCTGGGCCGATGACGACAGCGCCGGTCCTTTTGGCATCTGGGCAAAGAGGGTCGAGTTTGGCGTGGACTTCGTCCTCGGCCCGGTAGCTGTCCAAGCCCCAGATGTCGGTGGCGTCATGGAAAACGGCCCCTTCGGGTCCGATGGCCAGGATGGCGGGCCTTTCCCGTCGCCCCTTGATTACGACGGCGTCAAAGCCCGTGGCGTCGATGGCCTCAGGGACCCTCCCGCCCGAATAGGACTCGGAATAAAATCCCGTCTGTGGAGACTTGGTGAAGACCCCGTAACGGCACCCCCCCCAGACGGCGCTTCCCGTTACTGGTCCCGTGGTGAAAATGAGAACGTTGGCGGCGTCCAGGGGGTCAACTCCTGGAGGATTGAGGGTTGAAAGAAGGTAGGATCCGATTCCCTTTCCTCCCAGAAACCGCTGGAGGACCTCGTCCTCGAGTGGCCGGATTTCAAAGGTTTCGGAGGTCATGTCCACGATCAAAATCCGGTTGTAGAAGCCTTTCATGAGATGCCTCGCAGTTTGACGGAGGTGGCAATCCGAATAATGCCAACCGATGGGTGGTTCTGGGTCACTTCCCCAGTTTGGAGAGGGCTTCCTCCATGATGGCCAGACCCCTTTCCAATTGTTCGTCTGTGATCACCAGGGGCATCAGGGTGCGTATCACATTGCTGAAGTTGCCGCAGGAGAGGATGATGAGGCCGCTCTCGTAGCAGGCCTTGACCAGCGCCTTGGCCTCATCTGCGGCGGGTTCCTTGGTCACGGGATCCCTGACCAGTTCCAGGGCCAGCATGGGGCCGATGCCGCGGACTTCGCCGATGATCGGATATTGTTGTTGCCATGCGTCAAACCTGGCTCGGAGTTTCCTGCCGAGGGCCTCTGCCTTCTCAAGAAGCCTTTCTTCCTCGAAAACCTCCAGCACCGCCAAGGCAGCCCTGCAGCAGACGGGATTGCCGCCGTAGGTTCCCCCGAGACCTCCCACCTGGGGCTCGTCCATCATCTCCTTACGGCCGACGATGGCGCTCAAGGGCATTCCCGCAGCCAGGCTCTTGGCACAGGTGACCAGGTCCGGTTCCACTCCCCAGTGTTCGATGGCGAACATCTTTCCCGTCCGCCCCACGCCGCTCTGGATCTCATCGGCGACAAAGACGATGCCGTTGTCCCTGCAGATCTTGGCAAGCTTCGGGAAGTACTCGGGTGGTGGGGTGATGAACCCCCCTTCGCCCATGATGGGTTCCACGATGACCGCTGCAGCGCTTTCCGCCGCAATGTGGGTGATGAAGAAGTCCTTCAGGTAGTCGGCACAGGCCACGTCACACTGGGGATACTCAAGTCCGAAAGGGCAGCGGTAACAATAGGCGAACGGCATCCGATACACTTCGGGTGCGAAGGGGCCAAAACCAAACTTGTAAGGCTTGACCTTACTCGTGAGTGTCATGGCCAGCAGGGTCCGTCCGTGAAAGCCGTTCTCGAAGGCAATGATCCCGGCCCGCTTGGTATAGTGCCTGGCTACCTTCACGGCGTTTTCGACGGCTTCGGCCCCGCTGTTGGCGAACATGGCCATTTTGGGGAAATTCCCCGGGGTCATGGCACACAGTCTCTCGGCCAGGGCCACATAAGGCTCGTACATGACGATGTGAAAACAGGTGTGGAGATATTTTTCCGCCTGGTCCTTGATGGCTTCCACCACTTTGGGGTGACAGTGGCCGACGTTCACGACGCCGATGCCTCCTGCAAAGTCGATGTATTCACGGCCGGACTCATCGATGATGACGGCGCCTTTGGCTCTCCGAGTGAAGGAAGGGGTCACGTTGAATGGTCCCTTGGGGACGACTTGCGCTCGCAATTCGGTCAACTGCTCATGTTTTCCATTGCTGGACATGGTCCACTCCTGCTCTGGTCATACGCGTTGGGGCGTCAGCTTGAATTCACGGACAAAGAAAAGCCGGGCGCATCTGTAGACAGGGCAATCGCCCCACCATATTCATCAACCGGGATCAGTATACCCCACTTCGCCTGTACAGACAAAACCGACCTGTCAAGGCTCAATGACTCCAATTCACCTGGCACGTTTCGGGAAGACTCCACTGCCTGGTCAATGCCTGCCGGATCCATAGCCCCTCATGAGTGCAAGGACGGGCACAAGGCACACCCTCTACATGCACGGCCAGAGGGGCTTGCAGAGGTCGTCCAGCACCGAGCGGTCGGAGAAGAGCTCTTGAATGAAGCCAGTGTGCAGATCGCCCGAGGCATAGCGGTCGCTCATGAGGATGGCGATGTTGGTCG
>CAZURN010000388.1:0-2959 GCA_964623165.1 uncultured Syntrophobacteraceae bacterium | reverse complement strand
TCCCGAACTCCAGCTGCACACGGAATGTCTTGCTGAGATCGCTGCATTCGTCCCAGGACGAAATCCTGTGGACATAGACATGCTTGAAGATCTGCCGTGCGCGGAAGCGCCGCTCCCCGACACGCTCCACCCACGCTTCCAGTTCAGGAAGGGTGTAGTCCTTGATGAAAACACGTTCCATTTGTGTCAGAGGTCCGTTCTTGAGGGTAAATGCAAGAAGGTCAATACATGGCGGTCTTGGGAGATGCATTGCCGGGGAGGGCAACACCATGGAAAAGCGTGATCGGGTACACGGGAGTCTGTCCATCCAGTGTCGCGCCTGGCCCTGTCACCTCTTCTTCACGAAATACCGATCCTGGGTTCGATCTTGCAGGAACACGGAGTTGTACCTTTTCACGACGGCCGAATCAAACCACTGATACCCCTGTTCCTGACACTGCTTGCAGGCTTTTCGCGGAATGTGGACGGCGTAAATCCGTGCGCCTTGGTCCGTACCGGATTCGATGGACAGGGTCCCGGCGCAATCAGCACAGACACGGAGCTTTTCCCTCTGGAGTTCCAGGATGCCCGAGGTGTCATAGAAGATGCGCACATCCCGGTTGGCAAATCCTCCCTTGTCCCGGTTGAAGGCCCTGACTTGGGGGGTCAGCCTCTGAGCTTCCATGACCAGATCCACCAGCTGCTCAATGTAGTCAGTCGTCTCCCTGGATTGCCGTATTTTTGCCGGATTGTAATCGGGTTCTTTCACATGACGATAGTCGATACCGGCGAGCGCAAGGATGATTCCCACATTGACGTAGGGCAGAGCCCCCTCGATGGAGTAGCCACCCTCCAGCACTGCGATGTGCGGGGAGAGCCTGCGGGTGAGTTCCGCGTACCCTTGAGCCGAAAAGCTCATATTCGTGATGGGATCGGTGTAATGATTGTCCTGACCTGCAGAGTTGACGATGAGCTGAGGCTTGAAGTCTTCAAGTATGGGCAGGATGGCGTTTTCCAGCACATAGAGGAACCCTTCTTCGGAGGTTCGCGGCGGCAGAGGGATGTTCACCGTGGTCCCGATAGCACCAGGCCCTCCACTCTCGTTGTGGAATCCTGAACCGGGGTAGAGGGTGCGGCCATCCTGATGCAGGGAGATGAAGAGCGTGTCGGGGTCGTGCCAATAGATGTTTTGAGTGCCGTCTCCGTGGTGGCAATCGGTGTCAACGATGGCCACCCGATCAATGCCGTAGGTTTCCCTGAGGTATTCGATCATGACGGCTTCGATGTTGATGTTACAGAAGCCCCGAGCTCCATGGACAACCCGCATGGCATGATGCCCCGGCGGCCGCACCAGGGCAAATCCCCGGGCGATGCGCCCTTCGAGGACTTCGATGCCGATTCTCTTGGCGCCCCCGGCGCTGATCAGGTGCGATTCGGTAGTCACCCTCCGCTCGTCCGGGTAACAGAAGTGAACGCGCCGTATGTCTTCCTCCGTTGCCAGGTCCGGCTTGTATTCCACGATCCCATCCACATCCAGGAGTCCTTCCTCGAAGACTTGATCCTGCGTGTAGAGAAGTCGCTCTTCCCGTTCGGGGTGCGTCGGGCTGATGGCCCAGTCGAAGGCGGGAAAAAAAACCAGCCCTGTTCGTGTGCTAGCGGAAATCATGGTGTTTGTCCTCTCGGGTACAACTAGTCGGACTCGGTGGAAGAAGACGGATGAAACACGCATTCGGCGATTTCCCTGTACTCAGGGATCAGCCCTGGTTTTACCTGGACCTTGACCCGGATGTTACGACCACTCGTGTAGAACTGGCGAACCATATTGAACTGGCTCTTTTCGACCACATCCATCTCCAGTTCACTGTCTGAGGCGCCCTCTTTCAGGGCTTTCGACCGAAGCAGCTTTCGAGCGAGTTGGACGGCGTCCTCCTTGTCAAAATCCTTCTTGACCGATTCGGAGAAGTCCTCCTCGGGAGCCAGGGCAATGCCTCTCTCCGTGTCGACAAAGAGCGTAACTTCGCAAGTGCTGCGGGCCAAGGCGGCACCGATGGCATTGGCAACCCCCCACCGAGGCACCACCCGGACATCAAAGTCCGTCAAGGCAGCAAGGCGGCCTGCAAAGTAAGGAGCGGGGCCACCCAGGACAAGGATCTCAGATGGTCTCACCACGTGGCCTTCCAGCATTTCATGGACCGTGTAGACGGGCTTGCCGTTGATTTGGTGGACCATCTGCGCCGCCGCTTCCAAAATGGAGTTGCAGGCGTGATCGAAAACACGGCTTGCGGCCTCCTCCACTGAAACCCCAAGTTGCTCGGCAATGGCAGTAAAGCCGCGGTGAGACGCGTTCCCATCACCATTGGTCACTTTGCCCAGCACGAAGAGTGCATCCGTCGGAGTGGGCACCGGTCCGCCATACGCCATGGCCGGCCCTTGCCGCTCCGGACCGATGCGGATCCTCCCATCGGTGACACGCACCACGCTGTCCCCTCCGAGGCCGATGGATCTGGTGTGGAGGGCACGGATGAGTGTCTTGTAACCGCCGAGTTCGATACCGAGGGGATCAAGCAGGGGTGATCCACAGATGAGGATGGCCATGTCTGTCGTGGTTCCCCCGATATCCAGAACGAGGGTCTCCTGGTCCTCGGAAGCAAAGGGAAGGGAGCCCATGACGCTTGCAGCCGGTCCCGAAAGGATGCTCTGGCCGGGACTGTCCAGGGAACTCGCCAAGCTCATGGTTCCACCGTCCGCCTTGAGGATGTGGATGGGGAGGTTCAGCCCTTTCCGTTTCATCGATTCATGCACCGCTTCGAAGAACTTGCGGTGCATGGAGTAGACTGAGGCATGAAGAAATGCTGTCGCAATCCGTCGCGGGAAACTGAGATTCCCTGAAATGCGGTGCCCCATGACCACGTAGTCGAAGGTGTGGTCAAGGATCTGGGCGATTTGCATTTCATGTTCCGGGTTTCGCACCGAAAACTTC
>CAZURN010000387.1:0-2963 GCA_964623165.1 uncultured Syntrophobacteraceae bacterium | reverse complement strand
TCGAATTCCGTGCCCAAGCCGAAGGGCGAGAACACTCCGAGCCCAAGCCACACCCGGTCGTTGACCTGGTAGGTGCTGTACATGTGGGGAGGTGTCCAAATGTTGTCTTCGGTGCTCGTCGTTCGAGTCACACCAAACCGGTCTGTAGTGGTCACATTGGTGGATGGGGCAATGGCCGCCGCACCACCCATCACCTGAAAACCGCCCAATTGGGTTATGCCCGCTGGATTATAAAAGAGGGCGGACGGGTCGTCGGCCCGTCCCACCAAAGCCCCGCCGAGGGCAATCCCCCTGGCACTGCCTTCATAAAGCGCAAACCCCGCCCCGAAAGCAACCTGACACGTGAAGCACAACCCCACGGACACCAATAGCATCGCAGCAAACCAACTTCTTCCTCTCATCATGTGCCCCTCCTCCCGCTCAAATCACAGAATGCCCCGTTCCTCCTCATGCAAGAACCCTGGAAGCCCCACCAGGGCTATACGCGAAGCCGTAGAAAGTCCGATACCGCATTGCTAAGTGCCGACCGCCTGAAGTGCAGGAAATGGAAGGTCCATGGATCCCGAGCCATAGCGGCCCGCTCCATCCATGGCGCTGATTAGGATTCAAAATAGGCCATGCTAAGTATTTTTAATACTTGAAGAATAGACGCAGACACCCTATCAGAGCGTTACGGTCCGGTCAAGGGAAATCTGGAGGAAATCTGGGGGGTATCCGGGAGAGTTGTTCCCGTTGACCGCCTTCTCTCTTTGGGAACCATGGGCGTCTCCAGCGAGGACCTGACGACTGTTCCAAGAGAACGGGGCCTATAGCCCATTTTTTCATTGACCAATTTGGACCCCAGAACACATGATGCAATGGTGGTAGCGATTGGCGGGCATACCCTGGAGGGCCGCCTCGACATTCGCCGACACCGCACCCCCCTCCCCGGTTATACCGCACCGGGTCCCTGAGGAGTGCAGCGCCAAAACCGTCATTCATAGAGGAGGTGTCCCTAATGACGCCATGGTCAGGAAAATCATATCCCACCTTCATCGGCAGTATGCCTCATTCTGACCCGGATGCAGCCATCGAACTTGTCCTCGGTGCCGCACCGCGCATTCCTGTCTGGCCTCAGCTCTCGGCAGTTAAAGCCGAACAGATGATGATCCAGTTTTTGGAGGGACTGCCCGGGATCAGGCGTTCAGCAGATCGTCTCTTCGTTGATTCCGCTTCACCAGGGTTTGAGGATGAACTCCTCGGATTCTACGAAGAGTACTTACAGGCGGATGAAGGCATTGTGCACATACAGGATTCCAGATTTCGCATGGGGTTGGAAACCGGGCGGACCTTCTATCGTTTTCTCGAAAGACTGGGCAACCTGAACCTTGATCTGGCTGCAGTGAAGGGTCAGATTGTCGGCCCCTTCACTCTGCTTTCAGGGCTCAAGGACCAGGGGGATCGATCTATCCTGTACGATGAGCGCCTTAAGGATGTCGTTGTGAAGCATCTGGCAATGAAGTGCAGGTGGCAGATTAGCCAACTCAAGACCCTCAACTGTCCGGTCATCGTCTTCTTGGACGAACCGGCCCTTGCGGGCTATGGATCCTCGGCATTCATAAGCGTTTCGAAGGACCTGATCGATGAGCTCCTGAGAGAGGTCGTCGAATCCATTCACGGGGAAAACGCCCTGGCGGGGATTCACGTCTGCGCCAACACGGACTGGTCGATCCCCTTCGAAAGCGGAGTGGACATCATCAACTTTGACGCATACAGCTACTTTGAACGGTTCGCTCTTTACAGGGATCAATTCACGGAGTTTATTCATTCAGGCGGAAACATCGCCTGGGGTCTTGTTCCAACCGGCGATCCAAGCCTGATTTCAAAGGAAACCTCCGATAGCCTGGTGAAGCGGTGGTTTGAGAATATCCGGGAACTCGAGTCCGCCGAAGTTACAGTTGATCGCATTTTGAACCAATCCCTGTTCACCCCCAGTTGTGGATGCGGCAGCCTTCCCGAAAGAATGGCGGAGCGGGTACTGGAGCTGACCAGGGAAGTGAGTGACGCCATGCAAGGACGTCGCCTGGAGTGACACCCAGTTTGAACGACCCGCATCCTTCAATATTTGCCTGTCATTCCTGCGAAAGCAGGAATCAAAAAGATGGGAATTGCCAACTGGATGCCGGCTTTGGCCGGAATCACGAAGCGTTAGTATCGAAATCGCTCAATTTGCCTGACAGTCAACTCACCCATATCACCTCTGATCGGCGAACATGCACTCGTGGGGTGCCGAACTCCAAGCGTGTCCGTGGAATAATCCAAAATATATCCCACCGGTTAGTCTCCCATGGCATCCTTGATATGGCCGCCAGGAAGACAGGCGAAGGCATTGCAGTCTGGGGCATTCCTAAGAGCCATGCCGGGCGGCCTTCAGCACCCCTCACAGAGCTGACATGGAACCCTTGACAAATCATGTCGCATTCGCTAGGGTGAATTTGCCCTAGCCCATCGCAGGAGAGTGTTTCCTTTCATATTCTTACTTTTCCACAGCGGCGATCCCTCAGAGTATTCGGTTTCAGTTGTTTGTAAGTTCCCGGCTCCATGGGGACATGTCGTCATGCGACGATTGCTTCGCTCACTTGCTTGTTTCTCCCGGGTGGAATCTGGAGAGATCAGCCGTCCTGTTGGATCTTGCAACTCGCATCAGCGTGAGGGTGGATCCGAACATCCTGATGGGAGCGAGTCCATGATGCGGAGGGTCATCTGCACCCAACTCCCTCTCGAGAGATTTTGGTTCAGTCCATCACAAGAAAAGGACCATCGCTTCAGTGTCGCCCCAACTCGCCACGCACGCCGTGGCGTCAAGGAGGAGACAAGGGCTCCTCGGAGGGATTCCCAAGGACGTACCGGTTGAAATCGAAAGATTTTTGATGAGAGGGCATTGCCATGCAGATTGAGTACAAGAACATCGATCCTAAACTCGT
>CAZURN010000386.1:0-2975 GCA_964623165.1 uncultured Syntrophobacteraceae bacterium | reverse complement strand
CTTTGCGGAGGGATCGTACACGATGAGAAACGGGGTGTTCACGACACGCATATAGGAGGTCTGCTCGAGAGCCACCATTCGCGGGTCCCCGTCAATGAGCACCAAGACGGACGGGCGGGGCAAAAAAATGATCCTGGGAGGGGTGTTTCTCAGGGCCTCATCGCGGTATTTCTCCTTTTCTAACGCTTCCACTGCCGTGACAATGCGGTCCAGGGAGGTGCTCGCTTCCCATCCGGCCATCTGTTTTTCCAGGAATTCTTTCAGTTGTTGCTTCTGCTCCTCGGTGACTTCCGGAAAGCGCACATCAGTCACCCTGATGTCGTGGAAAGTGACGACCCGGTTGCTGCGGTCAGTGTCCATACGGGCCCTCATCCAGACCACACCGAAAATCGGGGCCTTCTTGGTTTTCTCCTTCACGGACAATGCAGCACGGCCGGTCAACCTGTCTCCCTCGATGCTCTCCAACTGCGGCTGATAAATGGTGATCAGGCAATTGGCGGTGTCCATCCGGCGTGGCCATACATCGTCTGCGCCCCTTGCCGTACCGATGCGGCACAGCAGCAACAGAACCATCACCAGGGCACTCAATTGGAAGGACTCTTTCAGTCTGGGCTTTCCGGTTTGCGACTCATTCATGGTCAGCCTCCATTGGTTTAAGGGCTTGGGATTGATGTGGATGCCGTTCCGGACCGCATGTCGTTGAAATCTGAATAAGTCTAAAGCTAAGGTGCAAAGTTAGGAATGTCATACCTTTTTGGGCGGGCATCCACAAAATGGGCACCCAATGGCCATGATCCAGAGGAATGATCACGCGGATGAGCTCATCCCCGATTTCCACCTCTCAAATTTCTCCTTCGCTGGATGGCATTGCACAATGGCGAGCCCCGTAATACAAATCGGGACGTTGAGAATGCCGCGGAACTTGCCGTATTATTTCAGGCCACTCACTGCATTCTAGGGTTATGTGTGGTCTGCTTTAGCTGGCTGTTGCATTACCGCTGGCAATGGACAAACATTCATCCATCAGGAGCGAATCTCACCATGCCTCAACACTGCCCGAACTGCGGACGTCCAGTCGATCTGCAAGATAAGTTCTGCCGCGAATGTGGGACATCTTTGGCCACCGGTGGTCAGGCTTCTACGCCTGCGCCCGGGCTAACACCTGAAAGCGCCGCAAACTTTTGGAAGTATTTTTTCGGACCCTTCTTTAAGACGGCGTTCGTTTTTTTCGCCTGCTTCTTTGGCATGGCCTTTCTTCTAATGATCTTCTGGTACTTCAAGTTTGGAGGCTAGCATCAGGAAAGGCTTGCCGAACGATGGGGGATTCGCTGAACACCGCAGCATAGACTTCGCTACTGGGTCATCCAGGCGACCTTACCCGAAACTGTGCCGTGTACAGAAATGAGGAACCGTAAGAACCGCCGTATCAAGCAGTCTGCTCGTTTCCACCGGATTAAAACGATGATGAACCTGGATCGGCACAATCGGGAAGTCAGCGCTTCAGAAGCAGGCTTCCCCCCGTTTGGATCAGGACCAGATACACGGTGGCAGCAGCATAGGCGATGAGGGTGCCGATGCGGATGCCCCAGGTTGGATAGAAGAGGTAGACCGCAGCGCAATAGGCGATGATCGCTCCCAACCCCTTGGGAATGTTTTTCAACACGGCAAGGACATGCTCTGGTTCGTAGGTGGCATGGATGATCACGACGAACGGGAGCATGGTAATTGGGAAGGCGGCGAACAGGCCTGCCCAGTCGGGACCGACGATTCGGGCAGCCGAGGTGATTACAAGGACGGCCACTGCAGCAAAGACTGAGCGGACCAACAAGGCCTTCGCAGTCATGTTCACCCTGTTCATGATCCCAACATTTTCCACATGGCGGAAGAGGACTGTAAATCCACAGATTGACAAGGCCGGCAGCAGCATCGCGACCATAAGATTCACGCTCAGCGACCTTAGCAGTGCAGCAGCCAGGAAATACCCGGCCAGACCTCCTGCAGATGCGCACATTATCTGCACCCATCGTCCAGTTTGCCCCGCCAGTAGAACCGTTCTGTAGTAAACGTAGGCAAAGACCTGCGTGGCGATTAGCCCAACGGAGGTGAAGAGGGCGCTTTGGGCGGCAAACCACGGGCTGATCTCGATACCCATAAAGAAGAGACTCAGCGCGGCGCCCAAGGGAAATCCGGACAAAACACCGGCAAAACGGGGGCTGACCATCTCAGCGAGAACAGAAAGCAGGACCACCATCGCAATGGCCGCTCCAGCCTTCACGAAGGTCAGAAGTGAGAAGAGTTCATTCAACATCGACACCTCATGGGAGTGTTTGACTGAAGCACTGTAAAGGTGGCATGAAGGTTTTGTGAGCCTGGAGCACATTTCCGGGACTGGATGGGTTCATGGCCGTCCAACGGATCAACGATTCGCAATTCAGCCCCTCATGATCGTTACGGTCCCATTCGATACAACCTGCGAAACCCGAAGAGGATAAACTTCAATCGATATGCCAGCAATCCCTTCCTCGAACGGATCCGCATACCACAGTCAACGCTGGCGGTAGATCCAGGGATCTCACCACACAAAATCCTTGACACCGCCCCTGCCGTCTAATATCGTGCATGAGTGTGCCATAATTTCTATTAATTTCCTATCGTTATGACAAGCACACTTGGTGTTGAGTACATGGAGGATGCGATGAGACATAGATTGAGGGTTCTTTTCGCAATGATGCTGGCTCTGGCTTGGTCCATGCCCCATATGGCCCATGCTGCCGAGTACAAGGCAGAATACAAGCTCTCTACAGTGCTCGGGAAGCCTTTCCCGTGGGGCAACGCAGGTGAGCGCTGGTGCGAACTGATCAAGGAGAAGACCGGGGGCCGCATCCAGGTCAAGATGTACCCTGGCACCAGCCTCGTCGGTGGGGACCAGACCAAGGAGTTCACCGCCATACGCCAAGGGGCCATCGACTTGTCAA
>CAZURN010000385.1:0-3003 GCA_964623165.1 uncultured Syntrophobacteraceae bacterium | reverse complement strand
ATCAGGAACTCGGTGAAATCATCGCCCGTCGTTGGCAGTTTCCCCCTGAGGTTGTTCTGGCCATCGGGCACCACCATGATCCTGACGCGGCTCCCACGGACCGGGATGTGGTCACCGTCGTGTACATCGCCAACGAAATGGCCAATGCAATGGCGCGGGACGGTCAAGTCGAGAACCCACCAAGACTGGATGAGGATCCTCATTTCATCAGGCTGGGCATAGACCGGGCCACCATTGACCAACTCCAGAGAGATCTCTCCTCTGACATCGAGGAGATCAGGCAGTTCCTCAGGACCTGAGGAGACGGCGGATCTTTCGTCTCTCCCTCAACCCCACATCCTGTGCACGGATGAGACTGGGAGTATTCCAAGTCGTCTGCGCAACATCCCCACGGCAACAGCTGCTAGACTGGGAAACCCTCATGGATTCCCGATCTTCGCCATGTGACGCGCAGGCATCGCCAAGCCCGTGGAAACCGTGTCGTGTCAGGCTCCAGTCAGATCTCGACGCTAGGCCTCCCATTCATCTTCGGACAAAAGAACGGCGCATGATTGGATGTGAACAGAGGAGGGTCGTTTCTCAAAATCGGCGCCACGGCTGGGTGCCTCTTGAACTCCTTGTCCAGAAACCTGCGCACCAATGCCCTATCCCACCCTTTTGGATGTGCGAAGCCCGAATAGAGGGAGAGATCCCCATCCGAAAAAGCCTCCGTACGCAGCCTCGCCGCCTCCGGGGAATGGATGGGGAGATTGAAAACGGCCAGATTCAGGTAATCGATCAGCTCCGAGTGGGCCACCACGTAATCCAGGGTTCTTCTTGCCGCCTCCGGAGTCTCCGAGGGCGTTCCGAACAGTAAGTAGACATAAGTGGAGATGCCTGCTCTTTTCAGGCTCCTCAGTGCCTTCGATGCCATATGCAGGCTCATGCCCTTCTGCTCTTCGTCAAGGACCTGCTGATCCCCGGACTCCAGACCCAGTTGCAGCATGACGCAGCCCGAACGCCCGAGTTCCACCGTGAAGGCCTCATCGGCAAGGTGTTCCGTAAATCTCGCAAACCCGTACCAGGGGACCCCTGGAGGATGGGCTACCAGACTGTCAAGCAGAACCGGACTGATGGCGTTATCGAGGAGATGAATCAGGGCCGGTGAGTGTATCGCCACGAGATTCCCAAGGTCCTCCCTCACCTTGTGGGGTGGCAGGGGAACATATGGGTTCCCTTCGGCCCTCTCAGGACAAAAACCGCACTTGTTCCAGTAACAGCCTGATGACGCACTGTAGGGGACCACGACTCCGGGAGAGAGATAGTCAGGCACAGGAAAGGTGCCGTAACTTTGGGTGAAAGGTGGAATATTCATTTTTTTCCCCGATGCCGCAGACAGAAGGGGCCCCTCACCCGGACCCGCAACCATGAAGTCCACAAGCCCGGCAAACGGATCCCTCCAATGGGGACTCCGCATCCACGAGGTCGCAAGCCCACCCCCGAGCACAAGCCTGAGTGAGGGTTCAATTCTCCTCAGGAAGCCCATCATGGCGAAAGTGGCCAAGGCCTGGCTGAGGAAGTTGAGGGAAAAACCCACAAGGGAGGGCCTGTGTTGTCCCACGAGTTCAGCCAGGCGCTTGCTGAACTGTGGATAGAAGAGATTCCGTTCAGGTCTTTCGGCCGCCGCCAGAAGATCCCCGCTTTTCAGAGGAGAAAGACTTACATCCTGGTAGTCGGTCAAGCTGACCTGAATGGCTCCGTTGTTCCATGGGCCTGCCAAGAGTCGATTCAGGTCGGAAACGCACCGCTTGTAACGATCTAGATTCAGAGGGCCATTCGGGTCGCGGATATAATGCAGGTTGTGATCACGATTGCGGACCGCCCTTATCGACCACCTGTCTTTCAGACGGGTCCCTCCCTGAAGGAGTCCGAGAAGGCACTCCAGATTGGCATCCCAACCCGCACACTCGAGTCTGTGGGCATTCAAGGCCCCAAGGACCCTGGAGATGCCAGGAGGGGGTTCCGAAGGCTTCACGACGGGTGGATTGATGAGGAGGATCATCACTTTCAGCTCCACGAACACGGAAGCTGCCAAGGGAGCGGCTTCGCGTTGAAGGGTGAAGACCGGCCAAGTTACAGGTGCGCTACTGAAGACACCGAGGCAATCTTACAGGGAAAAAGGAGTTCAAGGGAATTCCGGAAAACAGTTGTGAAATGGATGCTTCTTGCGCGCCACGGGAAAGCGTCCCCCAAGGACTGTTCAGCTCCACTTCCCGACAAACCCAAGACAGGTTTGCGTCACGATTTCGGCCGCCCAAGAGCATTCCCTCGGAATCAGAACATGCATCGTATCAAGCGGCCGGGACCGCTTCGACCCGCAGAGAGTCCGGGCATGTCCTTTGCCGGAAAAGATGCTGACTTGCTGATCCATGTGGTCCAGGCTCCCGGTTCCTCCAAAATAAAGCTGTTGACAGAGTTCATCAGTTCAGATACTTAATTGACACGATTCTTCTGATATTCGTGTTATCTATGACTGCACAACACTGGATGGGAGGTATTCGCCAATTCGTCGAACAAAGACGATCCATATGCCTTTAGCTTGTGAGCTTGGAAGTCTTGGATGGGGTCTGGGCATTGCTCTTCTCTGAGATCATCGATTTCAGACGCCTTGGGATTTCTTCGGGTCTGCGTGCAGTGCTTTTGCTGAGGCGAAACCAGGGAGGAAAGTATGGACCTTCTGGATCTCCTGCTTGTGACATTTCCCGTTTCCGGAGTTAAAACCTGGCTGCTTCTGCCACCCCTGGTCGCTTTCATCGTCTCGACCTTTACTTCCATGGGCGGGGTATCAGGAGCTTTCCTGCTCCTGCCCTTCCAGGTGAGCGTCCTCCACTTCGTGACACCTTCGGTGAGTGCCACCAATTTCGTGTTCAACATCGTCGCCATTCCGAGCGGGGTCTACCGATATCTCAAAGAAGGCCGAATGGCGTGGCCTCTCACCTGGGTGGTGATTGTGGGAACCCTGCC
>CAZURN010000384.1:0-3018 GCA_964623165.1 uncultured Syntrophobacteraceae bacterium | reverse complement strand
CACTGGATCAGGTGCGGGAATACGTTCCGACCATCCCGGAACTCATGATCGCCCTCGGGGTGTGGGCGACAGGCTTTTTCATCCTCACCATCCTTTACAAGATCGCGGTTTCCGTGAAGGAAGAGGTTGGCGAAGCGTCTCACTGACGGCCTCAATCAGCATTCTTGATATGACAAAAAAAGGCTCCCTCTGCAGTCGGAGGGAGCCTTTCCTCTTCAGTGAATCGAAACGCGCTTCAACGGGTCATCGAATCGTCTTCGCCAGATCCTCGATGGCTCCCTTCAACTTGCTCAGCTCTCCGACTCTTTTCCTGGCCTTTTCAAGATAAGGCAGGGCTTCCGGGTTCCCTTGACGGCCAAGAGCTTCACACACCCAGTTGACCACATACTTATTCTCATGCTCCGTGAGTCTCAGAAGAATCTCGAATCCCTGGCGACCTGGGATCTTGCCTAGAGCCAGGATCAAACCGACTTTCAGCTCGTCGAACACCGGGTTGGTTGTCAGAAGCCTTTCCATGTGCGGCACAGCCCGCTCACCAAAGGCTTCCAGGTGCATGAGACATTTCTGGGCGAAATGCGGAAAACGGAACATGGAGAGTTCCGCGAGAAGCTCAATGCACTCGTCGGTTCCGTAACTGAACAGCAGGTCCGGAACGAATAGACTCGCCCAGGAAAACCAGTAGGTGAGTGGGAGGAGGCAGGGGATTGTGCAAGGTCCCGCGGCTTCGAGATGCCGCAGCACAGGAGCGAGGGCCACCCTTCGAGCCTCGTAGCCCTCTTCCTGCCTGGCAGGAAAACGTTGGACATCGTTGGCAGCCTTGAGTTCCTCCACCATTCGTTGGATGCGCATATCACCCGTGGCTGGGAAACGTTCCCGGTGGACTCTGGCACGCTCCGCCATCCAGAACTTCTCCAACCAGGTGGAGGGGGAATAGAAGTGAACAAACTGATTCCCTTTCCCTTCTCTTTTGTGTGCCCCATGCTCCTGGTAGTGGGACTTCTCGTCCTGCGCCACCTGCCAGCGGCTGCGAGCAGTGCGGAAGGCTTTGTCGTAGTCTCCCATGGCCATGGCACACGAAAACACGATGTCGTGGAGGCGGTCCTCTTCCGGGTGACTCTCGAGGAGCCTCATGGAGTGCTTCTGGGCCCTTTCGAAGTCCTGGGAAAAGAGGAGATCGAACCCTCTCTCCACATCCTTCTGGAGTTGCTCCTGGGCTTTGGCCCTCTCAGCCAGGGCCTGGTACTGGTCGGGCGGAACACTCTTACGCGCCTCCTCGTGAGCGGGCAGGCAGCATTTCTTGTACTTCTTTCCCGAACCACACGGACAGGGGTCGTTCCTTCCGATTTTCTCGAACTTGAGTTGATCCACGAGCGCCGCTCTGGAGCGGGATGTTTGATAGTCGCGAAACCGGCGGTCCAATTCGTTCTGGCTGATCCCATATTTCAAGCAAACGGCGTCGGGGCTCGCCCCCTGCAGAAGGTCGATGACGGGCTGCATCGGGTTCATTTCATTGGGTGCCGGGGGGATCTGGTCTTTCTCCATTCCTTTTTCCTTTCAATGCATCGAAGGTGTCCGGTGGGCCGGTTGTCCCTTATCTCGTGACAGAGTGCAGGGGCGCGGTGCAAAGCTTATTAACAACTTTCCCCTGTTCTGTCAAAAGACTCCGCACAAGCACTGAGGATTGTTCAGAGGTCCTTTGATCTTGACGCATGGGTGCATAACAGATAACTTGGCCTGGAAGGGAGCAGGCCGCGAGAGATGATGAGCGAATCTCTGGAGGGGCTTTCAGCCAGTCTTGAAGATTATCTGGAAGTCATTTTCCACCTTGAAAAGTCCAACAGGGTAGCCCGCGCCAAGGACATTGCAGACCAGATGAATGTCCAGAGGGCCTCCGTTACAGGTGCCCTCAAGGCCCTGGCCGGCAAGGGCCTCATCAATTACAGCCCCTACAGTTATATCACCTTGACTCCCGCAGGGCGTAGCATTGCCCAGGACGTCATCCGCCGCCATGACATCCTGAAGGAGTTTTTCATCATCGCACTGCAGTTGAGTCCCGAAGATGCAGAAGCCAATGCCTGTCGAATCGAACACGCCATAAACCTGAACGCCATTGACCGGCTGGTGAGTCTTCTGGAATTCATGAAGGAATGCCCCCGCACCGGCGTCGACTGGTTCGATGCCTTTGCCAGGTATTGCAGGAAGGGCTCCCGAACCTCCGACTGCGAGACCTGCATAAGAGATTGCCTGGACCGCATCGTTGCCTCCACCAACCAGGATCCGTCTTCCGGTGCATCCTGAAACAACCCAGGCGCCCCAGCCTTGGAACTGCGCCGCCGTCAGGGGCGGCCCGGTAGTACCACCTGCATATGCTTCACGGTGAGGGAGCCCTGAACGGCCGCCTTTGGCATTGTTTCCATGGGACGTCGTACCCGTCTCACGGCACCGAGTTACCCATCTTCACTGTGTAGTCCAGGATCATGGAACTCTCCCTGTAAGCGTCCCGGCAAAAGTCCCCCAAGTGCTTCGCGCTCCTCTCGAAATCGTCGATGAAGGATCCCAGATCCTCCTTTTCGACCCACGACGCGTAGCGGTCAAGTCCTTCCCTGAACATGCGGATGATGTCCATGGTGTGGGGGTTCATCTGTGTGATGGCCGAGTACAGGGCGCTGTTCTGGGCAAAAATCCTGCCCAGGAGGTTGATTTCCAGGCGGTAACTCGGACTCGTGTATTCCAGGGTTTCAGCGATGTCGACCCCAAGGTCCCTCAGGACCCGTCCTGTGAGCATGGTGGTCATGTGGAACAGCACCTGGATGATGCTCATCATGCGATCGTGTTCTTCAGGGCTGCATTCCCGAACCCTGATCCCCTCGGCCGTGAACACGTCGCGCAGAGCAAGCCATTGCTCGCCGGAGATCCGCACTGGGCAGGCAACCAGAGTCTGACCGGCAAACGAGGCGACGCGTCCCCCGAACATGGGGTGCAGCCCCACCACGGAGGCGGGTGATTGAAGCATCTCCC
>CAZURN010000383.1:0-3024 GCA_964623165.1 uncultured Syntrophobacteraceae bacterium | reverse complement strand
AGCCAAGAGTACACTTCTTCCAAAGCGACGTCGCAGCGCGAGTTCGTGCCAATCTTGAGGGTTGACTCCTGTTCCCAGTCGATGGATCCGCCAACATCGGCAAGGAGCGATTTCCCCAGTGTCCCCGATAGGGAACTCACCCTAACCATGTTTCCGTCGAGCAAGAAACCCTTGCCTCGGACATTCACAGGGTAGGGGATGCGCTTGTACTGGCCGCTGGCATTGAAGTCCGCCACGTCCACCGTGGTCTTGAGGGACCTGAGACTTTCGCCGAGGATCAGTCGGCCCTTGGCTCTTCCCGCAATTTCATTGATGAGGCGGATTTCGTGGAGGAATCCCTCGCCGGGAACGACGCGATCCAGGACAGATGGCAGCTCTGAAAGGTCGGCGTCCAGTTCAATGTCCAACTTGAAGGGAGCATCACCGTAGATATTCTTCTTCAACCCCACCGTCAGGGAACCGTTCACTCCGGAGGAACCTCCCGAGCGCCCGGCAAGGTTCCTCCCCTCCAGGACCGCCTTCGAGACGACGACTTCGCCGCTGGCACCTTTGACCTCCAGGAGGCACTTGGGAACGAGGATGCTGCCCCCAGTCATGCTGCCCTTGATGACGAAATTTTCCGACTTGGGCAGGTCCCTCATGGTTCTCCCATATGAAGTGAACTGGATTTGTGGGACTTCGCCGCCCCGGATGATGTCGAAGATCTTCTGAACCGTGCCGTGCTGGCCGGCGATGAGCAATGCAAACCTGCGTGCATCGCCCGCATCCACGTTCTTTCCGTCGAGTTCCAGGGACACCGTCTGCGCGTCGAATTCCCGCGCAAGGCGACCCGTTAAGTTGATTCTCGGGCTCTTAAAGGCGGATTTCGTGAGTTGCACTTCGACTTTCCGGCTGTCAAGGAGAAGGTTCCCTTCGATGTCATCTCCTCTTACAATGAACTGGGAGTCTCCCTTTTGCAGAGCAAGCGCAGCGAGTGATCCGCCAAATGCCATCCGCAGGCTCCCCTCAGCATCCGCCTCGATGGAGGAGGCCACGTTGATGGAAGACTCCCCCAGCGTCAAATCCTGTCTTGATGAGGCCATCGCCATGAGCTTGTCGGGCTGTAAGGCTTCAAATGCAATGTCGATCCGGGTCTTGAGGTCACGGGCATCAAAGCTGCCCTGAAGAGAAAGAGCTTTCCAAAGGCTGGAAGCACAGGTCAGACGGACTTCAACACGATTGGAGATACTGGCGGCTTCCCAATCGATATCGCTGATGCGCCAGAGCATCTTGCCTTCTCTCTCCACATCGACACTGCCCCGCCTGACAACTACTGACATTTCGCTGGCGAGGATCGGGGCCAGGATGCTTCGGGGCACTCGGATGCCCGGAGGAAGACCAAGGCCGGGGGCAACATCGTCCGAGGAGCTTCCGGGCGCAGGCAGAGTCGCGGTCAGCTGTGGCGATTCGATCTCGATTTCACTGATGCGAAGTCGTCCCAGAAGAAGAGACAAGAGACGAGGGGAGATCTTCATGGTCTGGAAGCTCGCATGGATGCCCCCGGGCGCCGTGAGTGTGCCGTCAAAGAGAGTGAAGCTGAGGAATGGGAAGAACCTGGTCCGGGCACTTCGATAATCCGCCTGAATCCCTGTCCGCTCTTCGATCTCCCTGAGAACCCTGTCCTTGGTCTGGTCGGTGTCGATCAGCTTTGGGAGAAAAAGAATGATGCCGATGGCCAGAATGACGAGCACTCCCGTGATGGCCAGGAGTGCCGTGCGCAGTCTCTTGGATGTGAACATGGATACTCGCCGATTGAGTTCTTTTGATGCTATAAGGCAGAAATAGATCCAGTCCCGGGGCGACTTACGCCTGCCAGGAGAACGAAGATGCTGCGAGCGTGAGCCCCAAGTGAGCCAAGCATAGCAATTCGACGGACTCAGAGCAACCCGCACTGCCATCGAAGCTTCCACTGTGGCTATGTCGCACAACGCCTGACGCGTGTGGCAGGTTCCAAGCCCTCTGTTAGGAAGAACTGTTGGCTTGAGGAAGAACTGGTAACCGACTTGGGGTTGCCCCATGATTCTTTGCGTTTGCTCGCAGTGGATGTAGAATAGTTGCACTTAATGCAACCGAGGAGGTGGTCGTATGGGTCACTCAAGCACGGTCGGAGTGAAGCTCGATGAAGAAACGAGAGAACGTTTGAAGAGGCTTGGCGAGATCAAAAAGAGAACTCCACATTGGGTCATGAAAGAAGCCATCCTGACTTATCTCGACCGTGAAGAGCAACGAAAGCGGGAAACCCGTGAGGACTGGGAACGCTGGAACCGGTATCAGGCCACAGGACAGCACGTGTCTCACGAGACGGTCCAGGCTTGGTTGGAGACTTGGGGAACTGACAGGGAATTTGAATGTCAGCAACCAGGCGACTGATATGGCTCGAAGAAGCCGTTCAGGATATTTGCACGGCTAAAGCGTTTCCTGGAAGCGAAAAACCCCATTGCGGCCCGACGGACCGCACGTTGTATTTTGGATGGTGCAAAGATGTTGCAGCAACATCCTGAAGCGGGCGCTCCAATGGGCGATGGACGTCGAGAGTTCCTCCTGCCCCTTGGCGCAAGTGCCTATGCTTTGCGGTACCGCGTTGATGGCGGCGATTTTGTCATCATCCGAGTCTGGCATGGCCGTGAAGAGCGATGAAATGAATGCCGACAGCCCAACAGGCAAGGAACCTCCACCCCAAGCCACAATGGCAAATCAAATACACCAAAGGGTATGAGCAATGTGCATCGTAGCGCTGCCCTTCCTGTCTCCTCTGCTTGCTGGATAGCCCTCTCGGTTTTCAAAGTCTCTCATACGCAGTTGCAGTCAAGCTGGTGTAGCATAGGGCCTTGTGCCCGTCGCATCTATCACGCCCACAAGGGGCTATGCTACGCTTGTAACTCTGCTGGGTACGATCTTGAAAGCAACTCCGTATCAAGGATTCCTGGAACCCTCGAAGACATAGGGGGACCATGCGGGAGTGCCGCTGCACCCGGTGGTGAAGAG
>CAZURN010000382.1:0-3025 GCA_964623165.1 uncultured Syntrophobacteraceae bacterium | reverse complement strand
AGCGAGTGTAGTCCGTAGAGGGCTACCGAGGGTTCGAATCCCTCTCTCTCCGCCAATTCAAACACTTAGCCCCGGTCAACGCCGGGGCTTTTTGCGTTCTGAAGCGTCGTGAGCACTTCCTGGAAGGCGCTGAGCGTTTCTGTGCCCCCCTTCCATTCCATGGTTCAGCTTGGCTGCGGCCCGTCGTAGCCCTCGATGATGATGAGTTCACCGCTTGACACGGGAAGACGAATCTTCATGGCCTCCTGATATTCGGGTGAGTGCCAGCAGGCCAAGGCGGCCTCATATGAAGGGAACTCGATCACCACATTTCGACTGCGGCTTGTGCCCTCGGGTGCTTCGAACCGCCCGGCCCTGACCAGGAAGCGAGCGCCGAACATCTTGAACGGCTTGGCGTTGGCCGCAAGATACTCTCTGTACCTCTCCACGTCCGTCACGTCGATTCTCGCGATCCAGTAACCCTTCGCCATGCCATTCTCCTTCAATCGTCTTGCGGACTCTCCACTTCTTCGACTTGCGGCCTTGGCCTTGGGGTGCTGCAAAAGAAACACAATCAAAAACATTATCAATCAGATCCCTTGTCCGATTCAACGATTTCCTCTCCGATCGCTTAAATTCTTATCTTGGCTCTTCGACTGAAGGGATCACTCATGATCCCGATGCCGAACGTTCTGGTCAGGCTGGGCAGAGCTAATGAAATGGGGCGGATCAGCAGCGCCACGAAGTATTCGTCGTTGGTCTTCAGGGTCCGGACAAGAGGCCAGAGTTCAAGGCCAGCGAAGATGAGCAGCACGCCCGGGATTGCATTGTGGATGGTGACGAGGGCCCTGAGCCGAATTCTCCGAAGGTCAATGACCACGAAAAGAGCGCCGATCATGCGCGGTGCGCCGCCGGTTCGGGTTCCAAACCGATAGTGAGGGGCCGGGCGACATCCTCGTGCCCTCATTCAGGGCCTGGCTTGGCGACCGGTTTTTCAGTTTGTGCCACTCTTGCCGCTGCCGTGACCGTTTTGCCCATGGTTGGTCTCCTGGATGGGAATTGTCCGAAGGGTTCATTGGGAGCGTTGACATCCCAGAATAACACGAATAATATAATTTTCGTGCTATCTTTATTCAGTGATCTCCAGATTGCCAAACAGTTCCTCATAGGAATTGGAGGTTGCCTTGATGGATCAGTCCCCCAGCCCACCCGTCGTTGGCAGTCATGCTCGAATCCTTTCCGGCTCAGATCCGGCTCGGTGCCTGGACACCATGCAACTGCAGCAACTTGAAGAGACCTTTCGGGAGTGGGCGGAATCGTCCAGGAACACTGGTCTGAAATGGCCCAGGAGACGTATTCTGTTGATCTTCCTACTGATCCGCTATACAGGGGCGAGACTGAACGAGGTGCTGAACCTCGATCCTTGGCTCGACGTCGACTTTGATCGCCATGTCGTTCAGCTCCGCAAGGCCGGCACCAGGGTCGATGCTTCCACCCGAGAAATCCAGATCCCCGAACTGCTGTCCGCGGAGATCCGTGAGACGCTCCAGAAGCTCGAGCCAGAAAACTTTGAGAGGAAGAAGATCTTCAGGGTGGACCCGGCCCATGTTCGCCGCAAATTCTACGGGCGGGCGGAAACGGCCGGCCTGCCGAGGGAAATGGGCACCCCTGAGGTGATTAGAAGATCCCGAGCGGTGGAACTGATGCAGAGTAACGTTCCTTTGCCCGTGGTGCAAAAGATCTTTGGCCACTCCACGCCGAACCTGGCAGCTTCCTACGTGGAGTTTTCGGATGAGGAAATTCGTGAAGTCGCAAGGCGATTCGCCGATAAGGAGAATCAGCGCAAGACCAGTGCGCGCAATACTTTTTTTGGCAAGATTGAGTCGGTGCGAAGCGGAGATGTTCAGGCCATCGTGGAAATGGTGTCGCTAGGGGGAGCCCGGGTTCGTTCGGTGATCACCAATCACAGCCGCGCACGCCTCGGCCTGAAACCAGGCACTCTGGCGACGGCCGAAGTGAAAGCCCCTTGGGTGATGCTGTTCAGGGGGCAGGACGAACCCCGCTGCACGGCTGAAAACAAATTCCCTGGCAAGGTCAGCCGCATCATGAAGGGAAGGGTTGCGACGGAAATCGTGGTGAGCATCCCGGGCGGCACCGAAGTCTGTTCCATCATCACCGCAAGAAGCAAGAAGACCTTGGGCATCCAGGAGGGCGATCCCGTCTGGGCAGCATTCAGTGCCTTCGCGGTGGTCATCCATACCGACTGAAAAGGCTCGGACTCCTTAGCGAGGACTTCGCGCTCCTCACATGAAGTACTGCAAAATGTAGCTTCCTGCGAGGAATGTAATGATGATGCCGAGCATGAGCTTGAGATACTTTTGTTGCACGTATTTCTGCAGTCTGGCTCCAACATACATCCCAGCGAAACCCCCAACACCGAAAAGAAGGCCCAGGAGCCAGTCGGGTGCGCAGGAGATTCCCGCCTTGGCTGGTATCACGCTGTAGAAGAAAACACCGGCCACTGAAGTGAGAAATGTCCCAAGAAGCGCAGCGCCAGCCACCGTGTAGACAGGAAGGTGAAAGACGGCAACACAGAAAGGGGCGATGATGGCGCCCCCGCCTATTCCGTATGTGCCTCCGATGATTCCCACGATAAAGGCGAGGGTGAACATGCCGATGGTGCTGAATGAAAACCGCTGCCCCCAGAATTCGTATTCCACCCTAGAGAGGGACCACGACAGGGTCTTGACGACTGCTTCCGGAGGAAGGCCTGACGAGATGCGTGCAACCTGACTTTCCTTGAGTTCCCTGGCATGCTGATTGAACTTCTCCTCGAGGGCTTTCATTTCTTTCTTGCCCCTTTGGGATCGTTCGGTCATTTCATAAAGGAGGCGAATTCCTATGTAGAGTAAGACAAAGCCGACGAAGAACTTGAAAGACTTGGGGTCAGGAAGGTATAGCACTCTCAGGTAGTAGCCGATAAAGACGCCGGGCAGGGTTCCCACAATCACCACCCAGGTGAGAGGCCACGCCATTCGGCCTTCTT
>CAZURN010000381.1:0-3071 GCA_964623165.1 uncultured Syntrophobacteraceae bacterium | reverse complement strand
GAAAACCATGGCGGGCAAAGAGGATTCCCCCCGAGCCGACTCCCGATCCAAAGTCCAGGTAGGAATGGCAATCGTGCTGCCGGGCGAAATGCAGGGCGACCACGTAGGCAAGCGGTGAAAGATCCTCTTCCAGCGTGTGCCACCACATAAGCTCAAAGAGCATGGCCTGGCTTTGGTTGTAGAACTCCTCAACGCATTGCTTGCTTACAGTATCGACTTTCTCATGCCACTCTCCCTTGATGGCGGAGAGTGCATGCAAGCATCGGCATCGGACTTCCTCCAGGTTCCCAATCCCCAGGTATGAGTCGAGTTCAGACACGACGCTTTCTTTGATGTCTCCAGCACCTCCAAACAGCAATGCCCGATCCCATTCACCCCGGTATTCGCCCAAGAGGCGCGCTTGTTCCCTGTGGAACTCCTCGGCATTCATCTTCTTTTCGTCAACGGCCTGCCACAGTCTTTTCAGCGTATCGGGTAAGAGTTCCTCCATCCCTTGGCCTCCACGGCTCTCTGATCTGCACTGCTTGCTTGCCAGACAACGGCAAGGTGATGCTGGCTCTCGTGGCAAGAGGACTGTACGACATTTCCCCTTATTCCCTATTCTTGCCGTACATCCCAAAGCGGATTGATGGATGCTGATCTGATGCAGTGTGGAAGCAGGATATCGGATGAAGATGACCCGGTCAATCGAGAACACTGCGGATTCAAGACATATCCATGACCGACAGACTTCCTCTTCTCTTCCTTGCGCACAACGAAAGCCAGGGGCCTGGAGCTGTGTGGACCATTTCTTGCTTGAGTAACGGGCAATCGTTCCGATTTGTGTAGAAATAAGGCAACGGGTTCTAATCTTCAGACGGGAGATGCATGAGGGCTGCGATCAGCATCGTCAGTGCGGTTCTTGTTTGGGTCATCGTGTTTGGGCTGATTTGCGCCCATGGCACCCAGGAGAATCTACCGGCCCAAGCACCCAAGCGGGTCAGCTTCATTCCCCAGTGGCAGCCTCAGGCTCAGTTCGCCGGCTACTATGTGGCTCAGGAGAAAGGTTTCTATAGCAAGCACGGGCTGGAGGTGACCATTCTCCAGGGAGGTCCTGACAGACCCTCCGGGGAGTCGCTTCGCACGGGAGCGGCCCAGTTCGCCACCCTTTTCCTGTCTACGGCTCTCCTGGAACGATCCAAAGGGGCCAGACTGATCCACCTCGCCCAGATAGTCCAGAAATCCTCCCAACTGCTCATCGCACGGCATGCGAACGGGATTCAGCACCTGCAGCAGATGGACGGCAGAAAGGTCGGCCTGTGGGCGGATGAACTGAGCGTCCTGCCGCTGGCTCTCTTCCGAAAGCACGGACTGCACCCCGTCATCATCCCGCAGTCGTCGACCGTCAATCTCTTTCTCAAGGGCGGCGTCGATGTCGTCTCGGCCATGTGGTACAACGAGTACCACACCATCCTCAGCGCGGGGGTAGACCCCGAGGAACTCGTGATTTTCCGCCTGTCCGATTCCATGAATTTCCCTGAAGACGGCATTTACTGTCTTGAGGAAACCTTCAAAGCCGACCCGGACCTGTGCTGCCGCTTCACACAGGCATCCCTCGAAGGCTGGCGACATGCGTTCGATCACCCGGAGGAAGCGCTGGACATCGTCATGAAGCACGTGGATGCGGCTCAGATTGCTACCAACCGCGTGCACCAGAAGTGGATGCTACACTGCATGAAGGATCTCATCGAACCGTCTGGCCTCGAAACCCCTATGGGGAGCCTGGCCGAATCAGACTACACGGCTGTTGCCTCTGAGCTTCAGTCGAGAGGGCTGATCCGCGGATTTCCCCCAATGAACGATTTCCGCAAGGACTGTATCGGCACTCATGCGAAGTAAAGGCCTGGCGTTCAAACTCATCGTCCTCATTCTCGGCGGAACGGGACTCGTCTTCGTCTCCACCTTTCTGTACTACTACGCAGCGTCCAAGCAGTCGGTCCTGAAATATGTGAATGAGAACGCTGGGAACCTCGCGCATGCGACAGTGAACCGGATCGAGACTGTTCTCGGCGGCGTGGAGAAGGTGCCACTGAATTTCTCGGGTCTCCTCTCCATGAGGCGTCACAGACCGGAAGAAATCCCCCAACTCGTCGAGCAGATGGTGGCTGGAAACCCTGAGATCTACGGTTCAGCCATTGCCTTCGAACCTCGCGCACTGGATCCGGACATCCACTATTTCTCACCCTACTGCCATCGACAGCCCGACGGATGCATGGTCCATTCCCTTCTCGGTGATGCTTCCTATCAATACTTCAACATGGACTGGTACCAGATTCCCAAGGTATTGAATCGACCGGTCTGGACGGAACCCTACTACGACGAAGGTGGAGGCGATATCGTGATGGCCACCTTCTCGGCTCCCTTCTATCGCAAGCGGGACGGGGGGGACCCGTTCCTCGGGGTTGTCACGGCGGACATCTCCCTGTCATGGCTCAACAGTTTGGTGCAGGACATCAAGTTGTATCAGTCGGGCTTTGCCTTCTTGATTTCCCAAAACGGCGTCTTCATCACGCACCCGGACAGCAGCCTGATCATGCGCCATTCCGTCTTCAGCATCGCGGAAGAGAAGGGGAGCAGTCTCCTCCGCCAGGTCGGCAAGGTCATGGTGCGAGGCGGAGAAGGTTTGGTCGCCCTCGAGGGCAACCTCCTCTCAGCAAAGAAATCCTGGCTCTATTTTGCGCCGCTCTCCAAGGCCGGGTGGTCCCTGGGAATCGTCATTCCGGACGATGAGCTGTTCACCGACGTCAGGCGGTTGGGCCGTGAGGTGACCCTGATCGGAGCCGCCGGCCTCCTCTTGATTGTCATCACCGTGATGCTCATCGCCCACAGGATTACCAAGCCACTGAAATCCCTCGCTGAAACCACTGTTGAGATCGCCCGAGGAAACCTGGATACGGAGCTCCCCCTCATCAGGAGCGCTGACGAGATAGGCCGGCTCGCCGCGTCCTTTGAAGGCATGAGGGTGGCGCTGAAGGATTATGTCAAGAACCTCACGGAAACCACAGCGGCCAAGGAACGCATCGAAAGCGAAC
>CAZURN010000380.1:0-3078 GCA_964623165.1 uncultured Syntrophobacteraceae bacterium | reverse complement strand
CATGTTTGTTCCTGCGCAAAGGTCCAGAACGGCTGGAGTGGGTCGGGTGTCCATGATGTAGGCGACCGCCCTCCCGCGCCGTGGAGGCCCGGATACCTCCTCGGGCCTCACTTCCCGTCCGTTCTTCGTCATCAGATGTGTGCCGGATTGCAGGGCCTTCCACAAAGGCCCCCGAGGAATGCCAAGGGCCTCGGCTCGATGGGGGTCGAAACGGCCGGGCCGCTCATGTTCCTCCAGGCGATACCCCAGGCAGAAGCGTGTGTGCTGCAGTGGGTTCCATGATATCCGCACGCGATCATCCCGGTAAGCGAGTCCATGGGTTTCTGCGGACCATTCCACAAACGAAATCCTGTAATTAATATAGAATTCAAGGATTTCCATCATGGAGGTCACGAATTGTCGGGTGCCCGGTGGGCCGATGAGAGTCAGGGGGGAAGGATCGGGCAGTTGGGCCCGAAGCATCATGAGTCCTGGAATTCCGAGGCAATGGTCCGCGTGCAGGTGGGATAAGCAGATGACATCGAGACCTCGCAGGCCGAGCCGCAGCTTTTTCCATGCCAACTGGGCCCCTTCGCCGGCATCAAAGAGATACGTGCGACCGCTCACCCTCACGGCGAGACTCGTGAGGAGGCGCTCCGGCATTGGCATCATCCCGCCGGTTCCAAGGAGAATGCACTCCACGGTGTGACTCCCAAGGCGATGATCAGGTGATGCGCATCTGCTGGCCCGATCGGTAGGGGATTCCCAGGTGCTCATAGGCAAGCCGGGTGGCGAGGCGCCCCCTGGGTGTCTTGCTAAGGTAGCCCTCCTGGATCAGATAGGGTTCGTAGACATCCTCCAGAGTGTCTCGTTCCTCTGAGACCGCTGCTGCAAGGGTCTCAATGCCGACCGGGCCACCGTCGTACTTCTCGATGATCGTGCTGAGGATTTTCCGGTCCATGCGGTCGAATCCTTTCTCGTCCACGTCCAGCATCTTCAACGCCTCGTCGGCGACCTTCCGGGTGACTTCCCCATCGGCCCGTACTTCGGCGTAGTCGCGTACTCTCCGCAGAAGACGATTGGCGATCCTGGGTGTGCCTCTGGATCGCTTGGCGATCTCGTGGGCACCCTCCTCATGGATGCGGACGCCCAGGATGCGGGCGGAGCGCAGAAGGATAATCTGGAGTTCGCCGGGACTGTAAAACTCGAGCCTCAAATTGACACCAAAACGATCCCGGAGAGGGGGGGAAAGGAGACCGGCACGCGTGGTGGCCCCAACCAGGGTGAATGGGGGCAAATCCAGTTTGATGGTGCGGGCCGACGGGCCCTGCCCGATGATGATGTCCAGTTGGAAATCCTCCATGGCGGGATAGAGGATTTCTTCCACCACATGGTTCAGACGGTGGATTTCGTCGATGAAAAGGACGTCCCGAGCCTCCAGGTTTGTCAATATGGCGGCAAGGTCCCCGGGACGCTCGATGACGGGCCCCGACGTGCTGCGCATGCTGACGCCCAGTTCATTGCTGATCACATTGGCGAGTGAAGTCTTGCCCAGCCCAGGGTGTCCGTGGAAAAGCACATGGTCGAGGGGTTCGTTGCGCTGTTTGGCGGCCTCGATGAACACGGTGAGATTCTCCTTCACCCGCGCTTGTCCGACATAATCCTGCAGCAGACGCGGACGCAGACTGTTCTCAAGAGGGAGGTCCTCTTCCTGTGGCATGGGCTCGATCACGCGATCAACCATCGTGGTGGTGCACTCCGCAGACCCAGAAATGTGCTATTCAGCCGTGCAACCTCACGCAAGCAGTCGCAAGGCTTCCTTCAAGAGAATCTCGAGAGAGGGCGATCCATCCAGCCGCTCCTCCGCCTTCTTCAATGCTCTTTCCGCCTCCGTGGCTCGATAGCCTAGATTCACCAGAGCCGAAAAGGCATCGCTGTAGGCGCCGTGATCGCAGGACGCCATGGTGCGTTCCTCCTCGGCCCTGTCTCGCCTGAGCTTCAACTTGTCCCGGAGTTCCAGGACCAGGCGTTCGGCAATTTTCTTCCCGACCCCGGGAATGCCTTTCAGGCGCTGAATTTCCTGATTGAGCACCACGCGACGGAGGTCATCGGGGCTGATGCCGGAGAGAATATTCACGGCAAGTCTGGGCCCAACCCCGTTGACCGTGATCAGGTGGAGGAACATCTCCTTCTCGGCGGTGGTGCGGAAGCCGTAGAGCTGCAGGACGTCTTCCCGCACGTGAGTGTGGACGTTGAGGCAGACAGGTTGGCCGATGTCCGGCAAGTCATAGAACGTGCTCAGGGAAACGTGGACGAAATAGCCCACGCCCCCCACATCAATGATGATGGTGTCCGGAGACTTGTGCCTGAGCTTGCCTTCAAGGTATCCGATCATGGTTGTTTCACACGGGTCCAGCTGGCCCGGGAAGACTGTGTGTTCAGATGGCAGATGGCCACGGCGAGTGCATCGGAAGCATTCGCATTCAATGCCTCCCGGATACCGAACAGGTGTTGCACCATGTTTTGCACCTGGTCTTTCTCGGCTCTGCCGTATCCAACGACCGCTTGCTTTATCTGTAAAGGACTGTACTCAAAAAGGGCAAGTCCCGAATTGACTCCTGCAAGGATGGCGGCTCCTCGGGCGTGGCCGAGCAACAATGCGCTCCGCACATTCTTGGCGATGAAGACCTCTTCCACCGCCATGCAGAGGGGTTGCAGGTCTTCGATGACACTGACCAGTTCCTCATAGATGACCTTCAGTCGCTCGGGGAAGGTCAGCTGTGGGCGGATCCTGATGACTCCACTGGCAATGTGGTGCAGTCTGCGCCCGTCTCCCTCGATAACGCCGTAGCCAGTGAAGCGAGAGCCGGGGTCGATACCAATGGCACGGACGACGGGAGGGTTCTTGGGGGTTGCGGACAAAGCCAATGACGTTTCTCCAAGAACTGTAGAGGGCCCGGAGGAGGTCCGAGTGCCCCCCGCAATGGTGAGGATGTGGGGGGATTTCCCGGGCCTTCGATTGAAAATGGTTTCATGACATGGTATTCAAGATGCTGTCCGGGATATCGAAGTTGGCATAGGCGTGCTGCACGTCATCGG
>CAZURN010000379.1:0-3089 GCA_964623165.1 uncultured Syntrophobacteraceae bacterium | reverse complement strand
ACACACGCTACGAGCGCTTCTGGCATTGGCTCCAGACTGCTCTGATCCTGCTCCTCCTCATCACGGGGTTTGAAGTCAAGGGCCTGTTCACCCTCTTCGGGTTCAAGACTGCCACCGAGATCCATGAGTATAGCGGCCTGGCCTGGCTCATTGCCTTCGCGTTCTTTGTATTCTGGCTCTTCACCACTGGGGAATGGCGTCAGTACATCCCCACCACCAGGAAGATGTTTGCCGTGGTTCGCTACTACACCTACGGCATTTTCCGGGGAGAATTGCATCCGGTTCCCAAGCGAAGGGATGCCAAGCACAACCCCCTCCAGCGGCTGGTGTACCTGTCTCTGGCGGCGGCCCTTCTTCCAGTCCAGATGGTGACCGGATTCCTTTACTGGAGCTACAATTCCTGGAGTTCCTGGGGCCTTGGCTGGCTGGCCCTCAACGTCGTTGCTGCGATTCATCTGGCGGGCGCTTTTGGAATCCTCTCCTTCCTGGTGGTGCATCTCTATATGATCACCACGGGGCACACGGTCTTCGCCCACACCCGGGCAATGGTCACAGGCTGGGAGGAAGTGATCACCGGGACGGAGATCGAGGACTGGGAACGCAAGGAACGACGGGAGTCAACGCCCGCCTGCCCGACATAGTTTGACTCTTGGGCTGTCACTGGCGCCGTCCGTTGAAATTGACTCCATGGACATGGCATTCAAGGTCGACTCGATCATCGAGGGAGAGGAGTGCCCTTGGGATCCCCCTCACTGCTGGGTGGACCGATGAGGGGCGAGGGGAAGCAAGGTCGCACAACATTGAAAGGAGTGCGCAACTCTCCCGGTGCACTGGGTCTGCCGGGAACACGTGCCAGGGATTGCACGAACACTGAAGCCAAACCCCTTTCACCGGACTTGTCACCAGGTTTGCCGAAGCGCAAGGCACTGACATTGGAAGCTTTGCCATTGGCCGACGGGGCGTTCGGCCACGGAAGCGCCGACGGAGTGTTCATTGATCGGGTCTGGCGCCAATCCGTACCAGTGATTAACTAACGGTGAACTGATTCTTGAACCGCGAACCCCTGCCCATGAATCGGAGGTGTGACATGGCTACAGTGCTTCACATACAGGCAAGCCCCATGGGGGATCTTTCGTTTTCCAGCCGGCTGGCAAAGGCCTTTTTCAATGCCTATAGAATGGTCCACCGGGGGGACCGGGTCTTGACCCTCGACTTGTGGAAGGACACTCTGCCCCATTTTGATTTCGCTGCCGCGTCGGGCAAGTACAAGATCATCCGAGGGATGCCGCACAGTGAGGAGGAGGCTCTGGCCTGGAAAAAGGTTCTGGAACTGATCGGCCAGTTCAAGGAGGCGGACAAGGTTGTCCTCTCCACGGGCATGTGGAATTTCTCGATTCCTTATCGTCTGAAACAGTACCTCGATGTCATTGTGCAGCCTGGCCATACCTTCGGCGTGGATCCAGAGAAAGGCTACTTCGGGCTGGTTACCGGGAAGCCTGCCATGCTCCTCCTCGCGAGCGGTGGAGAGTATCCTGAGGGTACCCCGGGAGCCGCGTTCGATTTTCAGAAGCCGTACCTGGAAATGATCTTCCGCTTCATGGGTTTTACCGACGTGCGGACCGTCAGGAGCGAGGGAACCCTTGGGCCCAGCGCAGAGGCCAATTATGCTGCTGCCGAGGCCTCCGTCATCGCGGCCGCCAGGGAGTTTTAGGATTGTTCTGTCAGCGCGGGTCTATGCGACTTCGACTGGGATATCCCCACCCCATTGGGCTGCCTCGAAACCAAGGTCAAGCCATGGCATGGCCCCGTGATTGCGACCTAAACGCTCACTTGGACCTGTGCTTCAGAAATCCTCGGGTGGAAGATTCAGTGAATTGCCCGTGACGCCAGCCTGTGAGTGGTTTGAAAATCAAGCCCCTCGATATGCGACACATTTCACTTCCACTTGCGCACCACGGGGAAGGCCTCTCACTTCCACGACGGCCCTGGCCGGCTTGTGGGTCCCGAAGAAGGTGGCGTAGATTTCGTTGAAAGTGGAGAATTGGGTGATATCGGTCAGGAAGACGTCGACGGAGATGACGTCGGCGAGGGAAAATCCGGCGGCGGCCACGATTTCGCCGAGGTTCGTCAATGCCTGTCGGGCCTCATCTGGAAGGGAGTTTCCAGCCAATTCACCGGTACCTGGAACCAGAGCGATCTGGCCGCTCACATACAGCCACGGTCCAATCCTGACCGCCTGGGAATAAGGACCTATAGCCGCTGGCGCCTTTTCAGTGGTGATGTGTTCAGTGGCCATTCTTGAGTCTCCAATCGCGTGTTGGTTCGGGTTGATGAGGGTGGGTTCTGACTCAAGCGCTGGTCTGACCCACATCGAGCCATCCTGTTCCACCCCTCCCCAGACCCCTCTCGCTGCGGGGAGGGGAATTCAATATCGAAATGCCTTAAGTGAACCATGTTCTTCCTTAATCCCAGACATCAGTGAAGGCATGGATCAGGAAAGAGATCTATGCAACGTCCTCGAAGCTCTTGACGAACTGCCCGATCTGAACTCCGAGATAGACGCACTGGATGCCCTCCAGGCAAGCGTCGGCGTCTTTTTTCTCAAGATGGGTCCTCATGGCGCGGGATCCCTTGCTCAGTTCTACAATCCACGCGTCCTTCTTGTCGTCAAAGCAGGCAGCGAGGTTCAATCCGTGTTGGTCTATTTCGGGGTACATTTCCCTGAGTTTCGCTTCCAATGACTTGTGATCCATTTTGGCTCCTCCCTTGTTTCACGGGTTTCCAGTCTGCCGTTACTGCGTGACGAAGGGCTTCATTTTCTTCAGCAGAAGGTAATCATCGCTTGCCGGGATTTTGAGGACCTACAACCACTCGTGGTCAATTATTGAGTGTGGCGACGGGAAAAATCATTGTTGCCATGGTTGTTGGTTGAATCTATTATGCTTTCGTCCTTGCTGAGGGGGAAACCGCTCTCGTCGTGGTTGCGCATTCCGGGGCTGTTGTGTCGGCATAGCTTCAGAGGAATCAGGTGACAGGATTCCGGAAGAAGACAAATTGACAGGTCTTGATCACTACAAAATCCTGATTTA
>CAZURN010000378.1:0-3104 GCA_964623165.1 uncultured Syntrophobacteraceae bacterium | reverse complement strand
AGGGAGGAACTGCCCATTCTCATCGCCCGCGCCTTGCCGGGACTTCAACTGGAACACCTGCCCGTGCCCCCGCAGGAACTCCCGAGGCGCGCCCATTGCATTTATTTCCAGGCTGATCACCACGGGGAACACTGGGCAAGGATCGAAAAGGGACAAAACATCACCATGTACTGGGACACGGCTCCCGAAGACCTCGAGGTGGAGCTCATGGTGGTGGGGAGGGCTTAAACGATGCGACTGACAGACTGTTTCATGGAACTCATGGCCTACACGGCCTACTTCCTCAAGACGGTGGACCAGAAGCAACCGGCCTATGAACAGGTGAAGGCCGATATCCTGAGAAGTCTCACGCGGAGCGAGGAGTGCCTCAAGAAAGACCCGAACATGAGGGATGACTACGATCTGGCCCGGTTCGCCGTGTGCGCTTGGGTCGACGAGTGTATTCTCAACTCCTCGTGGAAGGAGAAGAACCAGTGGAAGCGGGAACAGCTCCAGCGGATCTACTACAGGACCACCGACGCCGGTGAGGAGTTCTTCGATCGACTGAATCTGCTGGGGCTGGACAAGAGAGACGTGCGGGAAGTGTACTACCTTTGCCTGGCCCTGGGGTTCATGGGCCGCTACTGCCACCCAGGGGACGAGTTTCTCCTCTCCCAGGTCAAGGCATCCAACCTCAAGCTGCTTCTCGGCAGCTCCATCGGGGTCCCCTCTCTCGAGAGGGTGGACCTCTTTCCGGATGCATACCAGTCGGGAAACGTCGAGCCGGTCGTCTTGAAGCGGGGCATGCATTTCTCCCTGCTCGTTCTCCTGTGCCTTGGGACCCCGGTTCTTCTCTACGGCATTCTTTTCCTGATTTACAACTTTGCCCTGAACAATATCGTGGAACATTTCTTCACGAAGGTCGTCTAGATGAAGCAGACTTTGCTGAAAATCCTGAAAGTCCTGTTTATCGTCGCCCTCGCTGCCCTCGTCGTACTCGGCACCTTTGGGGGCGTCATGGTCCTCGACTGGCCATGGTGGGTGGGGCTTTTCATCCTGTTGGGCTTTGTGGGCCTTGGCATAGCGATCCTGTTCTTCAAGAATCTCTGGTCCAAGAAGCGCGAACAGGCCTTCGTGGACCAGATCATCGACCAGGACGAGGCTCAACTCAAACACCTGGCCGAAAAGGACCGGGTCGAAGCCAAGGAGATGCAGGAGCGCTGGAAAGAAGCCATTGACGCGCTCAGAAGATCCCACCTGAGGAAGCGGGGCAATCCGCTCTACGTGCTTCCGTGGTATCTCATCATCGGCGAGAGCGGCTCCGGAAAAACCACGGCCATCCAAAGCGCCAGACTGTCCTCGTCCTTCGCCGAAGTGACCAGGATTTCGGGCATCTCAGGGACGAGGAACTGCGATTGGTGGTTCTTCGAACAGGCCATCCTCATCGACACGGCGGGCCGCTACACCATCCGCATCGACGAGCAGCGAGACAAGGAGGAATGGCAGCGATTCCTCACACTCCTTGCCAAGTACCGTCAGAGGGAACCCATCAACGGGCTGGTAGTGACCGTCGCCGCGGACAAGCTCCTCACAGGCACTCCAGAAAGCCTCGCAGAAGACGGCAGAAATGTGCGGCGTCGCATCGATGAGCTGATGCGGGTGCTGGGAGCCAAATTCCCCGTGTACCTGGTGGTGACCAAATGTGACCTGACCCAGGGCATGACCCAGTTCTGCAATCAACTCCCGGAGAAATCCCTCGACCAGGCCATGGGTTACGTGAACCAGGACCTTTCCACCGACGTGGGTGTGTTCCTGGACCGGGCCTTCGAAAAGACCGGGGAACGCCTGAGGGACCTTCGCCTGGTCATTCTCCATCATTACGAGTCCAAGAAAATCGATCCGCCGCTCCTCCTATTCCCGGAAGAATTCGAGAAACTGAAACCAGGCCTGGAAGCCTTCATGAAGATCGCTTTCCAGCAGAACCCCTACCAGGAGACTCCCATTTTCAGGGGCCTCTACTTCAGCAGCGGGCGACAGGAAGGCAGCCCCTACTCACATTTTCTGCAGGCCCTGGGACTGCTCGAGGAAAAAGACGTCCTGCCGGGAACCAACAAGGGACTCTTCCTCCACGACCTCCTGGCCAAAATCCTCCCCAGGGACCGCGGCCTGTTCGCACCGACGAAGCGGGCCCTGGAATGGAGCCGCATCACCAGGAACCTGGGCCTGACCTCCTGGATTGCGGTGGGCCTCGCCATCTGCGGCCTGTTGAGTTTTGCCTTCGTCAAGAACCTGAGGGCGCTGCGGCTGGTCACCCACGAGTTCACCGAGAAAGCGGAGTTTCGGGGGGAAGCGGTCCACGACATGGCGACCCTGGACCGTTTTCGCCAGGCCATCCTCAAAGTGGAGGAAGCGAACCGCGGATGGCTCATCCCCCGATTTTACCTCCATCAGAGCATCGAGGTCGAAATCCTGCTCAAGGAGTACTACTGCAAACAGTTCCACAAGAGTCTCCTCGCCTCGTTCGACGAACAGATGTTCGCCAGGATCGCGGCGTTTTCGGTCAACACCCCCGATGCCGTGGTCGGCCAGCACGTCATTCATCTCATGAGACGGCTCAACCTCCTGAAGGCCCGGTTGGCTGGCCAGGGCCTCTCCTCGCTCGAGAAGAAGCCGCAGCCGCCTTACGATCCAACCCTTTCGGTGGCCACTCCCGTCACCGCCCCCGTCAAGAAGGACCTTTTCGGGCTTCTCTACCTTTACTATCTCATCTGGAAGCAGGACCTGACCCAGTTGAACAATGAACAGAACCAGCTTCAGAAGTGGTTCGACCACGTCCTCACGGTTGAACGCAACATTCACTGGTTGACTGGCTGGGCCAACGCTCTTCCAAACCTATCTCCGGTGACCATCGAGGCATTCTGGGGAGGAAGTCAGCCCGTCAAGGACGAGGTGCAGGTGGCCCGGGCCTACACGCGCAATGGCAAGAAAGAGATCGACACCTTCATTGGGGAGATGGAGGAAGCCCTGGTGGTGCCCCAGATTCTCGCTCCCGCCAAGGCTGAATTCAGCGAATGGTACCAGCAGGGGTATCTCAAGGCATGGAACGACTTCCTGGTCTTTTTCCC
>CAZURN010000377.1:0-3134 GCA_964623165.1 uncultured Syntrophobacteraceae bacterium | reverse complement strand
GAATGAGCCCTCTTCAAAAGACGCAACCGAAAGTCCTTGTGGTTGATGACGAATATAGTGTTCGGGAACTCCTCGAGATCATGCTCGATATGGACGGCTATGCCGTGAGGAGTGCCGAAACAGGGCTGGAGGCTCTTGAAGCATTTGAACAGGAAAGCTTCGATTTAGTCATCACCGACATACGCATGGAGCCCGTGAACGGTCTTGAGGTGCTCAAGCGTTGTAAGGCCATCTCTCCTTCGACCGTCGTCGTCATCATTTCGGCCTATGCGAGCACCGAAACCGCCGTGGAGGCCATGAATGAAGGAGCCTACGACTACCTTCCCAAACCGTTCGACATGGAAGAGATGCGGACAGTGATCCGCCATGCGCTGCAGAGCAAGGGCGGCAAAGACGAATTGGCGAGTGCTAAGGAAGGACCCCTCTATTTTGGGTGCATCATCGGCGAGAGCCCCGCCATGATGAAGGTCTACGATCTCATCAGGCGCACCGCGAGCACCAGCAGCAATGTCCTCATCACTGGCGAGAGCGGAACGGGAAAAGAGCTGGTGGCCAAAGCCATACACCGCCAGAGCCCCCGGAGAGACCTCCCCTTCATTGTCGTCAATTGCGGCGGGGTTCCCGAGTCTCTCATCGAGAGCGAACTCTTCGGCTATAAGAAAGGCGCCTTCACCGGGGCTGCAACCAACCGCATGGGCCTCGTGGAAGCAGCCCAGGCAGGAACTCTTTTCCTCGATGAAATAGGCGAGCTCTCCCCATCCCTGCAGGTCAAACTGCTGCGCCTGGCCCAGGAGAAGACCATCAAGATGGTGGGGGGCACTGAGGACATACCGGTGGACGTCCGGATTCTCTCGGCAACCAACAGGGACCTGGAAAAAATGGTCATTGAGGGCACCTTCCGTGAAGATCTCTACTACCGGCTGAATGTGCTCCCCATTCGCATGCCGCCTCTTCGGGAACGGCGCGAGGACATCCCCATCCTCGCTCACTATTTTCTCAACAAGTTCTGCAGGGAATTTGGCAAGCAGATTCGCAAAATCTCATCCTACGCCATGGACATATTGAACAACTACGACTTCCCTGGAAACGTCCGGGAACTCGAACACATCATCGAGCGTGGCGTGGCTTTGGAATCTTCCAGCATCATCCTGCCGGACAGCCTCACCCTCTCGACTTACAAGAGACGTCAAAACACCGTGGATCGTTCAAGCCCATCGCGCTTTACAAAGGCCAATGGGCACTCAAGGGTTCCCGCGCCCCCGACCAACGGATCCGGAAGTCAAACAGACATCTTGACTCTGCCCCCAAAAGGGATGGACCTCGATCAGCACTTGGCAGACATCGAGAGGACCATCCTGTATAAGGCCCTGAACCAGGCCGGCGGCGTCAAGACCAAGGCTGCGGAACTCCTCGGGATCAATGCCCGTTCCCTGCGTTACCGCCTCGAAAAGTATGGTTTCGCATCGGACGACGACTGACCCGATTCCCCGATGTCGCCTGTCGTCGGCCTGACCCGCCCTGAGTGCCGGCATGTCATGCGTTGACACGCTTGGAGACTACCCAACGAATTCCTTTCCACACATCCCGCGCTTTCATATTGCCCATCCCACCAGACAATGCCGCAGTTGACTTACCCTGTGGAAAACGGTATGGTCGAAAGAATGGGTTGCCGGTGAAACTTCGGAACTTATGACATCATTCGGGTGAGTTCTTCCAACCATGACCACCACCTATAGTGCATCCTTCTTTTTTTTCTTTTTCGGGCCGTTCGCCTGGGTGGGTGAGTTTCGCTGAACGCCGGTGCCCCCGGGTGGATCGATGAAGCTCCCGGGGACAATCACGATGAAGAAAAACCCCGAGGAGACTTCCTCGGGGTTTTTTGTTTTGTCAGCGCGTGACCATGAATAAGGAGACAACACCGTGATCGTCGTTCTGAAAAAGGGCATCACCGCGGAAGAGAGCGAGCGCCTCAAAGACGAGTTGCGCTCGGAAAACTACCTGGTCAAGGAGATCAAGGGAGTCGAGGAGACGATCCTGGGGGTCGTGGGCACCATTCGCAAGGACCTCCGTTATTTCGAGGCACTTCCCGGTGTGGCCAAGGTCATCCCCATCTCCAAACCCTACAAGCTGGTGAGCAGGGAACTTCACCCGCAACCGTCAGTCATCAAGGTCCGGGATGTGTCCATCGGTGGCGATCGCCTGGTGGTCATCGCCGGGCCCTGCGCCGTGGAGGATCGTAAGCGGACTCTGGAGATTGCGCGAGTGGTGCGCCAGTGGGGAGCGGTACTATTTCGCGGCGGTGCCTTCAAGCCGCGCACATCGCCGTATTCATTCCAGGGTCTCGGTGAAGATGGCCTGAAGATCCTGGCTGAGGTGCGCGATGAGACCGGCCTGGGCGTCGTGACTGAGATGACCTCACCCAGTCAGGCGGACCTCATGGTCAAGTACGTGGATGTGGTGCAGATCGGCGCGCGCAACATGCAGAACTTCGAGCTTCTCAAGTGCGTGGGACGCATTGGGAAGCCCGTCCTGCTCAAGAGGGGACTCGCGGCGACCATCGAGGAGTGGCTCATGTCCGCGGAATACATCCTTTCCGAGGGCAATGACCAGGTGATCCTGTGCGAACGGGGGATACGAACGTTCGAGCCCCACACCCGCAACACTCTGGACCTCACTGCCGTGCCCGTCATCAAGGAACTGACCCATTTGCCCATCATCGTGGACCCGAGCCATGCCACGGGCATCCGGGAAAAGGTGAGCCCCATGGCACGGGCAGCCATCGCGTCCGGTGCCGACGGCCTGACGGTCGAGGTGCACACGGAACCGGACAAGGCGCTTTCCGACGGCCCCCAAAGCCTCTACCCTGAACAGTTCAAGCAACTCATGCGCGACCTCTACGTCATTGCTCCAGTCGTTGGAAAACAACTGGACTACTCATACCTTGAAAAAGCGGCCGCCATCCGCAAGACCTTCACCGAGGATCGAGGACCGGCCAAAACCATATACCACGGAGTTCCCGGTTCCTTCAGCCACAAGGCCTGCCTCCAATTCTTCGGCTCCGAGGTGGAACATGCGAGCGGAGCCTCCTTCAGGGAGGTGTTCACATCCGTCGAAAACGGCAGCGCGACCCTGGG
>CAZURN010000376.1:0-3153 GCA_964623165.1 uncultured Syntrophobacteraceae bacterium | reverse complement strand
GCTTGGGGGGAATGCTGATGGGCGGGATCACGCAGGCCGAATCCCCCGAGTGAATACCGGCCAGTTCGATATGCTCCATCACGGCGGGCACGAATGCGTCCACCCCGTCAGCCACGGCATCGGCTTCCGCTTCAATGGCGTTCTCCAGGAACTTGTCTATGAGGATCGGACGATCGGGAGTGACCCCAACGGCGGCTGTCACATATTCCCGCAGCATGGCGACATCATGCACGATTTCCATCCCGCGGCCCCCGAGCACGTAGGATGGTCGGACCATGAGCGGGTAGCCTATCCTTCCGGCCACCTCAAGGGCCTCCTCCAGGGAACTGGCCATCCCGGACTCGGGCATGGGGATGCCCAGCTTTTCCATTCTTCGGCGGAACCGGTCCCGGTCCTCGGCCAGGTCGATGGCATCAGGCGAGGTACCAAGGATTGTCACCCCGGCTTCCGCAAGCTCCCTCGTGATGTTGAGAGGGGTCTGCCCCCCGAACTGGACGATGACCCCCTCGGGTCGCTCTTTCTCGTATATGGCAAGCACATCTTCCACGGTGACCGGTTCAAAATAGAGCTTGTCCGAGGTGTCGTAGTCCGTGGAGACGGTCTCCGGGTTGCAGTTGACCATGATGGATTCAAACCCCTCGTCCTTCAGGGCGAAGGCCGCATGGACGCAACAGTAGTCGAACTCGATCCCCTGCCCGATGCGGTTGGGCCCCCCGCCGATGACCATCACCTTTCGGCGGTCGCTGGCCGACACCGCGTCTGGAGCGTTGTAGGTCGAGTAATAGTATGCGGCATTCTCCACGCCGCTCACGGGGACCGCATCCCAGCTGTGAACGATCCCGAGGCTCTTGCGCCGCTCCCGAATATCCCTCTCGGGAATGTCAAGGAGCTGTGACAGGTAACGGTCCGCAAACCCGTCCTTCTTGGCCCTGGCCAGGAGATCGTCTGGCAGGGTATTTCCCCTGTGGCTCATGATCTCCTCTTCCAGATCCACCAGTTCCTTCATCTGTTCGATAAACCAGGGCTTGATGTGGGTCTTTTGATAGAGAGCCTGAACGTCCGCCCCCTTGCGCAGGGCTTCGTACATGATGAACTGACGCTCGCTCGTCGGGGAAGAGAGGAGTTCCATGAGCTCATCCAGAGGCTTTTCGTGAAAGTCCCGGGCAAACCCCAGGCCGTATCGCCCAATCTCCAGGGAACGGATCGACTTGAGAAAAGCCTCCTTGTAGTTCTTCCCAATGCTCATGACTTCGCCAACAGCCCGCATCTGGGTGCCGAGCCTGTCTTCGACCCCCTTGAATTTTTCGAAGGCCCACCGGGCAAACTTGACCACCACGTAATCCCCCCAAGGGGTGTACTTCTCCAGGGTTCCCTCACGCCAGTATGGAATCTCGTCCATGGTGAGGCCCCCGGCAAGCCTTGCGGAAATGAGGGCGATGGGGAAACCCGTCGCTTTGGATGCGAGTGCCGAGGAACGGGAGGTTCTCGGGTTGATCTCGATGACCACCACCCGGCCGGTCCTGGGGTCGTGGGCGAACTGGATGTTGGTGCCGCCCACCACTTGGATGGCTTCGACGATGTCATAGGAATATTTTTGCAATCGTTCCTGCAGAGCCGAGTCAATGGTGAGCATTGGGGCGGTGCAATAGGAGTCTCCCGTATGGATCCCCATGGCATCGACGTTTTCGATGAAACACACGGTGATGCGCTGGTTCTTGGCGTCGCGCACCACTTCCAGCTCCAGCTCCTCCCAGCCGAGGACCGACTCCTCGATGAGAATCTGGCCGATGAGGCTCGCAGAAAGGCCTCGTGCCGCCACCGTGCGCAGTTCTTCCACATTGTAGACCAGACCGCCGCCCGTTCCTCCCAGGGTGTAGGCCGGCCGAATGACCACCGGGTACCCGAGGTTGGATGCGATGGCTTCGGCTTCTTCGACGGTGAACGCGGGCTCACTCCGCGGCATGTCGATGCCAAGGCGGTTCATGGTCTCCTTGAAAGCAATGCGGTCTTCACCCCGTTCAATGGCATCGGCCAGCACTCCAATGATTTTCACACCGTATTCATCCAGAATCCCACGGCGATTCAATTCGGCGGTGAGGTTTAATCCCGTTTGACCTCCCAGGTTCGGAAGGATCCCGTCGGGACGTTCCTTGGCGATGATCGCGGTGAGGGCCTCCACCGTCAACGGCTCGATGTAGGTCACATCGGCCATCCCGGGATCCGTCATGATGGTGGCCGGATTGGAGTTGACCAGGACGATTTGATAACCGAGCTGCCTCAGTGCCTTACAGGCCTGAGTGCCTGAATAGTCGAACTCACACGCCTGTCCGATGACTATGGGGCCGGAACCGATGATCATCACCTTGTGGATGTCTTCACGTCTTGGCATACGGGTTCACCTCGTTGACCGCAATTTAGCGGCACTAAAAGCATCAGCAGAGGGAGGGGAGAAAGCCGACCACGGGCAGATCAGGTTGGACAAGGGTCATTTGAGGGAGAGACTATAGACGGGCACCGCAGGGCGGTCAAGGAGGAAAGCACCAGGGGGTTAGCAGCGCTTACGATGGTAATCCCTCGCAGGAATTTTCAGCGCAATGGAATGCGACGCCTGGATTCACCCGAACCAGGCAGATGGAAGCGCAGCCTTCCACGACCGCACTCATCATGAATCGCTGACACACCGTCATGCTTCGTTGATACTGTCAATCAGCTGTCGAAGGCGGCTGTATCTCCTTCGGTTGAAATCGAGCACGAGTCTCGGGAGATGTGCGATTGGCGGCTCATCGGCCTCTTCAGGCAACGCGTCTGAAAGGAAGAATGCGCCTTGGGAATTGACGATATCCGCAAACCGGGCCTTCAAACCCGCAACATGCTGAGGATCAAGAGAAGAGCTCATGCGGATGACAAGCCTGTTTCCCACAAAGCGCACGCTGTGGTAGCGCCTGTAGAAACGTTCGATGATCCCTATGGCCTCGTCCGCCGATTGCACCGTATCGAAGAGACTGAGATCGTCGGGGCCAATGTAGCCACGAGTCAACAATTCCTGCTCCACATAGCGCCTCCAGTGGGACCAGTACGTGCCACCCGGCTCGTCCACAAGGATGAGGGGGATGGGATAACGCTTTCCCGTCTGCAGGAGGGTGAGGATTTCCA
>CAZURN010000375.1:0-3154 GCA_964623165.1 uncultured Syntrophobacteraceae bacterium | reverse complement strand
TCTTGGACCACAGACTGTCCCGCTCGATGTTCCAGTCATCCCAATCGGCGTCAACATTCCCTTCACCGGCTCCGACTCGCTTCCCGTCCGAAAGCAGAGAGGATGACCCGGCCTTCACTTCGTAACGGGTTTGGTCGCTCTCAAGGATGAATTCGACCGTGCCCTTCAGCGCAATCACCTCAAGGGACTGATCGCCGACGTATACGTCGAAGACGGTCCCACTTCCGGCAACGATGTAACCAAAGGGAGTCGTAGCCTTGATCACGGCCTCGCCGCTCCTGTTGTAGAACCTCGCCATGCCCGACGCCACATCCATCTCCGTCACATCGGCCCGAAGGGCGATGAGCTGGATCTGGGTGTCACCACCCGCGCGGATCATGGTGGCATTGGGCATGACGAACTCCGCCTTGCCCGAACGGTCCGAATACAATGCGTCATTGAGGCCGAATGGAGCATCCTTCACCGTAACCACCCAGTCCTTTTCCTCCGGCACGTAGCGCAGCAGTTTCCCGGTAATGTGAGTTATCCTTCCCACGAGTACCCCCTCCGATCCTCCAGGTGGCTGCGAGTACGCCAGCGAGGCAGGTCCAATGACCAGTAGGACGGCCAATACCAGCCAGGCAAATCTCATTGTTTGTCTCATTTCTCTCTCCTGTGATCCCTGATGACTGACCGAATCCAACGCAGCCTCACCGGGAATACCCCAATTAAGGACCCCTGCGGACCAATCCAGCCGGAAAGAGGCTCCATGCGGGCGACGCCTTCTCCGGATCTGACTGTAGAACATCCGAGGCAACACTGTGCACGAAACGTGACTCCCTCCACACCACATTTCCCATGAGAAGAGAATCCCTCCACTATGTTAAGCCATAACTTAAGAGTAAACAAAAATCATTCCAAACGATCCTTGCTCACATCAATGAGGAATCCATTTCCATTATATTGTAAACTATTCGGGATCGCAGCCCTAGGCCTCCTTGCAGAAGCCCTTTCTTTCCCATTTCAGGATCACCCCAAAGAACCCGCCATCAGTATCACCCCTGCCCCGTGCAGCCAGGAGACAGGCTGATCTCCTTTTCGTGTTGCACCGAAACACGCGACAGTAGTCCTCAAGCAGATTGAGCCCCCTGATGCCAGTGGCGAGTACGATTTCTGCACAGTCAGATACGACCCTTGCGCAGATTCTTGAGTTGCAACACCCGATCACACTCCATGTGGGGGGAAACCATCAAGACCCTCCTTTAGACGCGCCCAAGCATGAGAAACAAGCATAAGAAAGAGAAGAACAAAGGGGTTTGGCGTGGGCGCAAAGGCTCTTTCGGGATGAGGAGGGGCAAGGGAAATTGACGGTCTGCCAACCCATCTGGAGAAGATGTTGACACCCGGCATCCATGAATCTGGGGCAAAAATCACGACATCTCGTCAAAATTTAGGCCGTCAGTTCAACGGGCAACCCATCTGCGACCAGGTATCCTCGCGGTGTCGGCAGGACACGCTCGCCTCTAATGATTACTAGTCCTGACTGGAGCCATCTCATGAGAGTCTGTTTCGTGTGCGCATTCCTTTGAAACCGTCTCAGATCAATCCCCACGTATGATCTCAGGCCCAGGAAGTCCGACTCCAATTCCATCTGGGCGGGGGTGAGAACCTCACCCTCATGCATGGCTTTCCTGCCATCTGCCATCCGCCAGCAATATGTCTCGATGGACCGGGGATTCCACCATCGGGTCCCCCGAGAGAATGAGTGGGCCGCCGGCCCCAGGCCCAGGTAAGGTGCGCGGGTCCAGTATTTCAGGTTGTGGCGCGATACAAGACCTTCTCCCCTTGCAAAGTTCGACACTTCATAATGCAGATAACCGTGGCTTTCCAGGATCCGCGATGTGAGGAGAAACAGATGACTCGCCGCTTCGTCACCAAGCGCCCGGACGGTCCCCTCGTGCTTCATTCGTCCCAGCGGCGTTCCTTCCTCCAGGGTGAGGAGGTAGCACGAAACGTGCTCCGGATTAAGACTGACAGCCCGTTCCAGGGATATGACCCACTTCTGCGGACCCTGTCCATCGAAGCCGTACATGAGGTCAATGGCGAGGTTTTGGAAACCAGCCCATCGAACGATTTCCACGGCCTTTTCCGCCTGATCCGCAGCGTGCCTTCGGCCGAGCCACCTCAGTTCGTCGTCGAAGAAGCTCTGCACCCCGAGGCTCACACGATTGAAGCCCAGTGACCTCAGGAAAGCCATCTTTTGATGGGTGACATCGTCAGGGTTTACCTCGATGGTGATCTCCGTGTCCGTGGAGAATGACAAATGGCTAAAAAGCTGTCCCATTAGAGAGGCGAGATGATTTTCACAGAGCAGGCTCGGAGTGCCTCCACCCAAATAGAGTGTGTCGAATTCTCCAAACTCGTGGCAATAGAGAAGTACTTCCTGGCAGACTGCGCGCAGCCAGGGCTCCACCTGTTCCAAGGTATCGATGGAATAGAAATCGCAATATAAGCACTTGGATCGGCAGAAAGGGACGTGGACATAGAGTCCGGGTTTGAGCGCGTTATTCATTGTCTGTTTTCATCACGGCCACGAATGCACTCTGAGGAATGGATACGGATCCCACCATCTTCATGCGCTTCTTACCTTTCTTTTGCCTTTCCAGGAGTTTGCGCTTTCGTGTAATGTCGCCGCCATAGCACTTGGCGGTCACATCCTTTCTAAAGGCCGAGATGGTGGTCCGGGCTATGATCTTTCCTCCAATGGCTCCCTGGATGGCAATCTTGAACTGATGCCTGGGGATCTCTTCCTTGAGCCGCTCACACACCTGGACGGCCCATTCCATCGCCCTGCTGCGGTGCACGATGAGGGAGAGGGCATCCACCTTTTCCCCATTGACGAGAATATCCAGTTTTGCCAAATCGCTCTCCACGTAATCAGTGAGCTCGTAGTCAAACGATCCGTAACCCTGGGTGACGGTTTTCAACCGATCGTAGAAATCGAAGATGACTTCGGCGAGGGGCATGTCGAAAATGACCTCCACCCGTCCCTGAGTCGGATAGCTGAAACGGGGATTCGCCCCACGACGCTCCAGACAGAGTTTCATGACCACACCCATGTACCGCTCGGGCATCATGATGCTCGCTTTGATGAACGGTTCATAGGCCACCTTGA
>CAZURN010000374.1:0-3157 GCA_964623165.1 uncultured Syntrophobacteraceae bacterium | reverse complement strand
ATGGACAATGCCAAGATCTTCATCGAGCAGGGCAAGGCGATGAACGAAGTGGCATCCCGGGACATCCGCACCATAGTCGTCGGCAACCCCGCCAACACCAACGCGTGGATCGCCATGAAGTCGGCCCCGGATCTGCCCAAGGCCAATTTCACGGCAATGCTTCGCCTCGATCACAACCGGGCCAAGTCCCAGCTTGCCGCTAAGACTGGCAAGCCGGTTTCCTCCATCGAAAAGATGATCGTGTGGGGCAACCATTCCCCCACCATGTATCCCGACTATCGGTTTGCGACCATTGACGGCGTGCCTGCACCCAAGGCGGTCAATGACGAAAACTGGTACAAGAACGAGTTTATTCCAAAGGTGGGTAAGCGTGGCGCGGCCATCATTCAAGCCCGGGGTCTCTCCTCAGCTGCATCGGCTGCCAACGCCGCCATCGACCACATGCACGACTGGGCTCTCGGCACCAATGGTAAGTGGGTCACCATGGGCATTCCCTCCGACGGCTCGTACGGGATTCCCGAAGACGTGATGTACGGTGTCCCGGTGACCTGTACGCCCGGTAAGTATGAAAGGGTGACGGGGCTGGAAATTGATGCCTTCTCCCGTGAGAAGATGGACTTCACCTTGAAGGAACTCCTTGAGGAACAGGACGGAGTCAAGGACATGCTCAAATAGTCCCCCAATCAGCCAGTGGTAGAGGTGACCGCTCGTCCCCGCGGGAGCGCGCCTCCGCCGCTGGATTGACCTGTTTCATCCATCGAACAAAACAAAAGGCGGCATCCGTGCCGCCTTTTGTTTTGTTTCAGCAACTGTTGCATCCCTCAAATTCAAGTGTCGCCAGTTCATCACGGGAAGACTTCCGCGATCATCCTCTCCCGTGGATTTTCTCGAACTTGATCACCGCCTCCCCCTTCAACCGATTCAGCAGTCTCTCAAGAACGGGCAGCACATTCTCCCGGATGTCCCCCGCCACGACCAGGAGCATCACATCATCGCCCACCCGGCGCCTGCCGGTGAAGAGATGGGTCTCCACCGCTGCGATGCCCGGCTGGGCACGCATTTCTCCAACGATGGAATCCCACTTCTCTTGATTCACATCCACATCCAAAAACTCGGCGGCGGCTCCAGCTCTCGAAGTCCCCCGCACTACCCCATTGTGACATACGATCATGCCGACTTTCATGGGGTCAACTTCTCTTTTCACTTTATCCACCAGTTCCTGCAGATTGGGCATGTTCATCTCCTTGTTGAATTCGCATGACAGATGGTCCGTCTGGCCTGTTCCTACTGCCCCAGACAACCCTCCCTGCAAATCATGAAGCGAGGCTTCCAGCTAAGCTCGTTTCCATTATTTCCCCTCAGACCAAGACAAGCCGAAAGGCGATTCCCCCAGCGTGCTAACGTTCACATGGCCCACTCGCCTCATACATCAATTCTGTTGATTCTTCCATTCCTTACTGCTATAGAGTTTAGGTGAATTTCTCTTCTCGTCCCTGGACCAGTTGATCCTATTTGTTGCGGTTGGCTAAGGTGAATGGTTGAATCTCATTAACCCCCATCTCCACTCATTGATCCTGCCAAGGTCCGGTTTTGCAGCCCTTCACGCTCGGGGGCGGACTCGGCCCGTGGCATTTGAGCCGTCCGGTTCGTGCTTTTTTTAACAGAGTCCCCTGGGTGAGACCAGTGGATGCATCGTGTGGAATTCGCGTTGAGGAGGGTAAAGCATGTTTGATGAGAAAGTACTAGAGAAGGTCAAAGCCGGTAAGGAAAAATGGGAGCAGGGACCTGTCGCCAAGACGCTCGCCAAGGCGCCCGAGCAAAAATCGACGTTCACGACCATCTCCGGCACCCCCGTGGAGCGTCTTTACACCCCGTTGGACATCCCGGACCTGGATTATGAGCGGGATCTCAACTTTCCCGGTCAATTCCCTTACACCCGCGGCGTGCAGCCCACCATGTACCGAGGCCGTTACTGGACCATGCGCCAGTACGCAGGCTTTGGGAGTGCCAAGGACACCAACGCCAGATACCGCTACCTCCTGGAACAGGGCCAGACGGGACTCAGCGTGGCTTTCCACCTCCCTACCCAGGCGGGCTACGACAGTGACCATCCTCTTTCCATGGGTGAGGTCGGCAAGGTGGGCGTTGCCATTGATTCCATCGAGGACATGAGGGTTCTGTTCAACAGCATTCCTCTGGACAAGGTGACCACCTCCATGACGATCAACGCTGCTGCCACGGTTCTTCTGGGGATGTACCTGGCATTGGCTGAGGAACAGGGTGTCCCTTGGGACAAGGTTGGCGGGACCGTTCAGAACGACGTTTTGAAGGAAATCATCTGCCGCGGCCAGTACATCTATCCCCCCAAGCCCACCATGCGGCTCACCGTTGACCTCATCGAGTTCTGCCAGAAGCACGTGCCCAGGTGGAACACCATCAGCATCAGTGGTTACCACATCCGGGAATCCGGATCCACGGCGGCACAGGAGATGGCGTTCACCATCGCCGACGGCATTGCATACGCCCAGGCATGCGTCGACAGGGGCATGGATGTGGACTCCTTCGGTCCGCGTCTGAGCTTCTTCTTCAACGCCTTCACCAACGTTCTGGAAGAAGTGGCCAAGTTCCGTGCGGGCCGCAGGTACTGGGCAAAGGTCATGAGAGACCGCTTCAAGGCCAAGGATCCGCGGTCCATGATGCTGCGCTACCATGTGCAGACCGGCGGTGTCACCCTCACGGCTCAGCAACCCCTCAACAACATCGTCCGCGTGGCCCTGCAGACCTACGCAACGGCTCTTGGCGGCGCTCAGTCCCTGCACACCAACTCTTACGACGAAGCCCTCTGCCTGCCAACCCAGGAAGCCGTCACCGTGGCTCTCCGCACCCAGCAGATCGTCGCCGAGGAGAGTGGTGCCACCGATACCATCGATCCGTTGGCCGGCTGCTACTATGTGGAGCAGATGACCAATCAGATCGAGGCGGAGATCGACGAGTACATCAAGAAGATCGATTCCATCGGTGGAACCCTGGCAGCCATCGAGCAGGGTTACATCCAGAAAGAGATCCAGAACAGCGCCTACCGCTTCCAGAAGGAAATCGAGTCTGGTGAGCGCGTTTATGTCGGCATCAACAAGTACACCATGGAAGAACCTCCTCC
>CAZURN010000373.1:0-3189 GCA_964623165.1 uncultured Syntrophobacteraceae bacterium | reverse complement strand
AGGTAGTGCGCGGTGGCTTCACCCTCATTGCTGGGGTTGGTCGCAAGGATGACTTCCTTGACATTTTCCGCATCGATGCGCTTCAGGAGTTCCCGGATGCGGATGTCATCCGGTCCCACCGCATCAAGAGGGGCCAAGACACCCTGCAAGACGTGGTATCGGCCCTTGAAGGCTCCCGAGCCCTCTATGGCGAGCAGGTCGGCGGTGCTTTCGACAACGCAGAGCACGCCGATGTCGCGGGCCGGGTCGGAGCAGATGGAACAGACCCGTCCATCGGTGAAATGAAAACAGGTGGGGCACGTGTGGATCTCGTTTCTCATACGCCGGATCAGTTCGGCCAGTTCTTCGGTCTCGTCCTTGGGGAGCTGCAGCAGATGCATGGCGATCCGCGTGGCGCTCTTCTCTCCCAGTCCAGGCATTTTGGAGAGCCTGCGAATCAGGTCATTCAAGATGGAGGGATATGCGTTCATCGGACTGGCCTGGAGACCGAAGGGTCAGGAATTCCCGCGGACCGGACAAAAGGTGCCGCGGGGGAAAGCGACATGGCGGCAAGAAGACTCAGAAGAGACCGGGTATCTTGAGTCCCGGGATGTTCAAGCCTCCGGCCAACTTGGACATTTCACCCGCGGCCATCTCCTGCGATCTCCTGATTCCATCATTGACTGCGGCGAGAACAAGATCTTGGAGCATGTCCACGTCTTCCGGGTCAATGACCTGAGGGTCAATCTTCAGGCTCAGTAACTCCTGACGCCCATTGAAGACGACTGTGACCATCCCTCCTCCGGCCGTGGTTTCAACAGTCCTGGAGGCCAATTCCTCTTGAACCCTGGCCATCTTCTCCTGCAGCGCCTTGACCTGCTGCATTGGGTTGAAACCTTTCATCATTCAACACTCCTCTCTCGTGAGGAAACATCGTCATCAACTCTGCAAAGGGAATCCTCGTCAGGGCTGATTCTGGACAAACCACTCCTGATGCTGCAACAGCGCTTTGCCGTCGCGCTAGGCAAGCTTGCGCTTCGGGCTTCCCACAGAAACAACCGGAGTGGGAGACGGGAGCTACCTCATATCATTTTACGAGGAATTTTCAATCCCCAAGACGGCGCAGCATCGATCACCGGTCCTCGGTTTCGAACAATGCCCCACGTCGCTTTTCTCGCCGTTTTCCAGTCTCCAGGATCTTGATCTCGTGAAGCTCGGCACCGAGTATTTCGATGGCCTGCTGAACCACGGGATGTTCCATGGCCATGATCTTGCGATGGGACTTGGAAGTCTTACTCTTCCGTGCCTCCCCCTGATCTCCCCCGGGCAATGTCTTCTTTCGGATTGCGACTCTCAGGGGAGACCCAAAGAACTCCTCGGCGGCCGACGACAGTTTCGCCAGAGCCTGGGCATCTCGCATGGCTTCCTCGAAAACGTCAAGGAGTTCGAGGTCGAGTTGACCATCTTTCCCCGAGCTCACGCGACTCTCATTCAACTTGACCGCCAAGACGGGGTCGCGGGTTTGAAGCCATCGCAAAAAGTCAGGCCATCGAGACTCGACATCGCCAGGAGAACCAGAGGTTTGGAGCGGCAATGCGGAGGGATCGCTAGATGTTTGGCCGGTTCCCTCCCTGTATGGTTCCCTTCCTCCAGCCCCGACCTCTTGTGGGACTCCATCATCGTTGGGTTGCCCCTTGTCCTGTCCGTCGATGGGAACACTGAGCTCCTCATCCAGCGGAGTCTTGGATGCTCCCGTTGTCCTGGCGTCGGTCGGCTTTGGGCTGTGATCGTCCGCACGGCTGGAGGGCCGACTGTCCCGCGACGAGCCGGGGATTGGAGGGGCTTCCTCGGGTGCCACACAAACAGAACCCTTCCCCAGGGAGTCCTCTATGGAAGCAAGCCGCCCCAGGAGGCTGTCCAGCGGTTCGAGTCCAGGGAGCGTTGCAAGCCGCACGAGGAGCATCTCCAGGGCGATTTTGGGAAGTGAGGACCGGCGTATGTCTTCCTCTCCTTTCGAGAGGATCTGGAAAATGAGGTGCAGGGACTCCGGGGACGTATTGCGGGAAGCCTCCAAGAGACGATCCCTCTCCTCCTCCGGCAGCTCCAAATTGACCCCTTCATCCTTTCCGCACATGCTCACGAAGAGCACATTCCTGAAGTGGTCGCACAGGTGCTGGCAAAAGCGCCTGCAGTCAATGCCCCTGTGATAGAGCTCCTCGACCACCTGGATGCACGCGCGGGGATCGCCACCGAGGATGGCATCACCCGCTTGGATGACAGTGCGGCGATCAACCACGCCCAGCACGTCCAGGAGTTCCTCGTCCCTGAGGCCCGCCCCGCTGAATGCCAATACCTGTTCCAGGAGACTCTGGGCGTCGCGCATGCTGCCGTCGGCCTCGCGAGCGATGGCGTAAAGCAAGCTTTCGGAGACTTCTACAGACTCTTCACGCGCCACGTTGCTCAGATGGCCCACAATCAGATGCATCGGGATTCGCCGGAAATCGAACCGCTGGCATCTGCTCAGAATCGTGGCCGGTATCTTGTGAGGTTCTGTCGTTGCAAAAATGAAGATCACATGTTCAGGGGGTTCCTCCAGCGTCTTGAGCAGGGCATTGAATGCTTCCGTCGTCAGCATGTGGACTTCATCGATGATGTAAATCTTGAAATGACCTTTGGCAGGCCTATACCGGACGGTCTCTCTCAGTTCCCTGATGCTGTCGATGCCTCGATTCGATGCCCCATCAATTTCCAGCACATCGACGCTGTTGCCTTGGGTGATTTCCCGGCAGTTGGAGCATGCGTTGCAAGGACGCAACGCCGCATCTTCCTCGCAGTTCAGGGTCTTGGCGAGGATGCGGGCAACCGACGTCTTCCCCACACCGCGGGGTCCGGTGAAGAGATAGGCATGGGCCACCCGATTCGCACGGACGGCATTGACGAGGGTCTTGGTGACATGAGGCTGCCCAATGACTTCATCGAGCCTTTGGGGACGCCACTTTCTCGCGATGACAAGATAAGACATAGTGCCACGGAGGTGCTTCGTGGAGGGTCAACGCATGCTCGGGGCCAGGAATCCAAGCGAAGAAGCCGTGGTGTTGACCAGTTGGCCCTCCGGCGTTGGCCGTGCCGAGGGAAGCAAGAACAAGGGATAAGCGGTGGCGGAGAGAGAGGGATTCGAACCCTCGGTACACCTTTTGGGCGTACACACGA
>CAZURN010000372.1:0-3190 GCA_964623165.1 uncultured Syntrophobacteraceae bacterium | reverse complement strand
TATCGACGCCCCGGGTTGGTTCCCCCACCAGCAGGACCCTGGGCTGCACCGCCAGCGCCCTTGCAATGCAGATCTTCTGCTGGTTGCCGCCGCTCAATTTGCTCACCTTTTGTCGAACCGACCGGCACTTGATCTTGAAATGCGCCACACAATGCTCGGCGAAATCGCGAGACGAGGCCCTGTCCACCAGGCTCAGGGCTCCCCACCGTGGATTCCGCAGAAACTTTCCTCCCGCATGCAGAGCCGTGAAGACAAGATTATCCTCGACGGAATGATCCATGAGCAGGCCGGCATGGTTTCGGTCATCGGCCACGCAGCACACTCCCTTGGCCAGCATGGCGGACGGCCTGGGGTTGGAGAGTTCGCAACCCTCAAGGAAAATGCGGCCCGAGGCGGGGAACATGCCCATGATGCCGGGACCCACCGCCAGTTTGCCATGGCCCGAAAGGCCCGTCACCCCGAGTATCTCCCCCTGCCTGATTTCCAGGCTGGCTCCGGCCAGTCTCTCTCCGGGCATGTGGACGTGCAGGTCCTCAATCCTCATGAGTACGTGGCGGTTGACCTGCCGCTCCTGCCTCCACACTCTCGTGATCGTGCGGCCGGTCATGCACTCGGCAATCACATGCAGATCGTATTCAGATTGATCAAACCTCCCGGCCACCCTGCCGTCGCGGAGAACCGTCACCCGATCGCACACGGCCATCACCTCTTCAAGGCGGTGGGACACATAGAGGAGACCTGTGCCCCTGGATGCGATCCGTCGGAGGGTTTGTGCCAGCCTGTCGGCATCAGCGCTTCCCAGGACGGCGGTGGGTTCATCAAGCAGAAGGATTTTCAGGTGCTCTTTGTCGATTTCCCGGGCGACCTCCACAAAAGGCCTGAGACTCGGCGAGAGATCGCGCACCGGTGTGGACGCACAGGGTTCCATTCCCAGCATTGAAAGCAGACGGTCAGACTGGACCCGGTCCCGGCGACGGCACGTGAGGGCCAAGTCGCTGCCCAAGAGTCTTTCCGTCAGGCGATAGGCGGTCTCTCTTCCGATCTTGATGTTTTCCGCCACTGTCATGCCTGGAACCAGGGCAAACTCCTGGTGGATCATGCCGATGCCCAGCGAAACGGCCCGCAGCGGTGAATCGATGATGGTTTCGGCGCCGTCGATGAAAATCCGCCCACGGTAACCGCCCGTTTGGGCGATGACGGGATTGCCGAAAAGGATGTTGAACAGGGTCGTCTTGCCCGACCCGTTGGCACCCACGAGGCCGTGTATTTCACCAGCCTCGAGCTCCAGGTCCACAGACCTGAGGGCTTCAACGGCTCCAAACTGCTTGCTGAGATCTCGGATGCGGAGCATGGGGAAGGGGATTGTGTCTTTGACGGTGCCGGACTCATGCGAAGTTGCGTTCAAACGGATGGGAGTCCCCAACGTAGCATCAGCCCCTTGTGGGCGTGACAAGTACGACGGGCACAAGGCCCTATGCTACACCAGCTTGACTGCAACTTCGCATCACGGACGAGCTCGCCCTGGGCCCCCGCAGGAAGCGGGGCCCAAGCGGCTCTACTGCAAATCAATAGATGATGGAGTCAATGATGATGAGGTAGTAGTTGTTGATATCGGGCTTCATTCTGGCAAACTCCACTTGGACTCCGGCCACCTTTTCCGCAATGGGTTTGAGGGTGTCGAGGTTCGGCTGCTTGAGTTGCCCGTCGATCATCTGTTTGGCGACCTCGGTGGAAAATTCAGGGAAGAAATAGCCAACCGGCACCGGCCAGGTGGAGAGTCTACCCGCACACCCAGCGACGGCTGCCTTTTCCTTGATGAGCGCATTGATCTTGTCGAAGTTTCCGGCATCCTGCTCCGAGATTTCCAGCCCCATGGCGGCGGGATAACCTTGGGTGGGGGTGGGGCAGCACTGCTCGGGCATGATGAATTTCAGCTCCAACGCCTTGGCAATGATCACGTCCTGCATGGGACAGTTGGTGCCGAAAATGGCGGTATCTTTCCCATACTTGGCGATCTGGCGGGGAATGTCCTCCTGGAGGAACTGCAGCATGACGGTTCGGCCTGCTCCTGCCTGCGGGTCTGGAGTGAGCACCTCCACGAATTGCATTCCCAACTTCCCACATGTCTCCCGCATCAGGTCACGGCGCTTGGCCAGGACCTCCTTGGCCATGTGGGTGGGAAAGGAGTAATGGATGAACGTCTTGGCCCCCATTTTCTGAGCCTTGGTCGGGATTGTCACGCCGCGCTTGACCCAGTCAGTATCCAGCGCCAGATCCACGTACTTGGCCATCATGTCCGGGTCGTCCCAGATAGGGGCCGTGATGACAATCATTTCGGGCCGCTTGCTCTTGATCTTCTGGATTGCGGGCAAGATACCCGAATAACCGGCGCAGACGATGACAGCCTTGACATCCGGGTCGTCTCCCAGGCTGAGTATCTGCGATATGGCGGTCTCCTGCTCCTCGCTGAAATTGGCGGGAAGGGAAACGTGCTTGATCATGCCGGGATACTTCTGAGCCGTCCTCACCGCGCCCCGGAATTCGTCCTCACTGGCAGACAGGGGTGGCGTCACGATGCCCACCTTGTAACTCGCGGAGATTGCCGCGCCATGGAACAGCGAGAGCACAAGTGCCGAGAGCAACCCAATGCGTATCAGTTGCTTCATGAGATCCTCCTTTCCATCATTGAGCCATGATTGCCTCAGGAACCAGAAGAGTCCGTCACATAGTCACTCAGGCGGTGCGAGCCTTGCCCGTCCCGCCTGTCTCCTTGTTGAATCATCTCCAGGAAAGCCTCGATGCGCAGTTTGATTTGCTGGGTGTCGTGTTCGCTGTAGTCCGTGCAGATCTGCACATATGGCAGACCCAGTTTCCCTGTCACGTGTTCTTTCACGAAATGTGCTTCAACATGATAGGTGTGGCATGCTTCCCACAAGAGTTCCACCACACCGTCGATGGAAAATGTGTGCACCAGCTGTTCGATGAGACCCAGACGGGCGCCGTTGGGAGTCATGCAGGGGCATGGCGTGTTCAGATATTTCTTGGCGAGAGCCTGCATCGGTTCTTCATCTTCAGAAACCAGGAAGGATGATGTCTTGAGTCCGCCACAGTTCTCCATGGCAACCACGACGGCGCCGCTGTCCTCGATCACATCAAGCACCTTGTCATTGGTGGTTGGACAGCCGGTGAG
>CAZURN010000371.1:0-3199 GCA_964623165.1 uncultured Syntrophobacteraceae bacterium | reverse complement strand
CGCCACAGTTCCCGGTCGCAGGCGTTTTTCATCTGTGGGATTTCCATGACGTAAATCGGCGCGTAGTCGGCAAAGATCTCATAGGCTTTCTTCTTGCCATCGCAGGTGGTCTCCCCCACCACTAGGTCGCAGGATTCGATGTACGGGCAAAGCCTGGAGAGCTTGAAGCCGACGAAGGACTTGATGAGGGCGCAGGTGTTTCTGGGAAGGATCTTTTCAGCGGATTCCTTGCCAGCTTCCGCCCCGGCACACAACCCCACCTGGACTCCGTCCGCGGCGAGGACGATCTCTTCGGGAACGAAAACGCAGAAGGTTCCGATGATCTTCTTCCCTTGTGCCTTGGCGTCCTGCAGCTCTTTGATGCGCAGACCGTGAACCTCCGAGAGGACAAAATCGAGATACTCCATTCCCCGAAGCCGCCCGGTTTGGCTGAGATAGATGTCCCCGTAGAACTTGCCGAGGACCTGAAGAAGCCCGGCATGGGCGTCTAGGTCCAAGTTGAGCTGCTCCCACATGGAATCATAAGACGACGTCATTGAAGACCTCCTGAGGTTTTCACCCGTTTGAGCGACCATTCCTGGTGAGTGTTTGACACCGGTTTGGAAGAATGGAGTTATCATGCATATGAGCTCCCAACTCATATTTCCAATAGATAATCTCCATGATTACGTCCTCGATCCATTGGCGATTCTGATGCGTCGAAACAAATGGCGAGGTGGCTCATTCCAAAGCGAGGAGGTGTTTTTCAAGGAATACCGCGGTCACAGACATCTGCCTTGGCAACCCAAACATGGTCAACGTAAAGGTGCTGGTCATGGAAACCTTTGCGGGCAGCACTAGAATGTTGGGGGATGGTGGTCAGAAAGGAGGTTCCTCATCGGGCTGCCCCGGCCTCTTCCCTGCTGATATTGGCAATGAGGGCAATGGCGATGGTGCCGTAGGCCACAAAGCTTCGCAGGTATTCCCCCAGGGCAGCATTCCCCAGAGCGTTCTGCCCAGCCTGCGGAGACACGATGAACAGCGTGTGAAACAACAGCAGGCCAACCAAGGCCTGGAGAACAGTAGCCCTGTGGATGGTCGCGCCACCGGCCAGCAGGGCGGCGCAGGAGAAGATGTCGGAATTGAGGTGCGCCGTGTACACATTCAACATGCCGATGTTCTGCGAGTAGATGATCTGGCCCAGACATGCGAACATCGTTGATATGATGATGGCTTTGATGCGCACTCGATCCACGTCGATCCCGAGCAGAATTGAGCTCTTAGGACTTTCGCCCGCAGCCCGGAAGACTTGGCCGAGGCGAGTATGAAGCAGATACTGCGTAACCCCTGCAAAGCCCAGGACCACCAGGATCATGAACATCGGAACTTCAACGCCACCGATCTGGAACACCCAGACGCTGTCGATGACGTTCCTGAAATGCTCGAGATCGATCATATTGCGGACGCCGATGCCTCGAGACAGGATCATGGCTTGGTTGTGGGGTTGAATCACCGTGCCATATCCGGCCATGAAGACCAGCTGATACAAACTGGTTGCCAGAAAACCGATGATGATCGTGGTGATCATCTCCTTGCCTTTGACTCGGTTCAGGCAAGCACCAACCAGATATCCGGCAAGCAGGGACATCGTCAGTCCGATGACAGTAATGAGGAACAATCCAGCAAGCCCCTGCCACTGATAGTCCACAGCCAGTATGATGCCCACCTGAGCACAGATCGCCCCGACCACCATGGCAAAATTGAGCCCCATGCCGGCCACCACCGGAATCACCAGGGACAGGACCAGCGCGCCATCACGGATGAAGCGGATGATGAGTTCGTTGGCGACGAACCTGACGCTCATGCCCGAGAGGATGATGCCGATGATCCCCAGGAGCAGGAACGCGGGGGGAACCGGGTTAAGCCGCTTCAGAAATCTTTCCGGCACCTTCATGGATGAGCGCCCACAGAATGATGGAATTTGCGATGAGCATCCTGATGATTTCAGCCACTTCGGGAACAAGCAGCTCATTGGCCAGGGGGCCCGAGAGCACGTAAATCGTTTGAAAGAGATAGGTGCCCAGCACCACCTGGGCGACGGTGGTCCCACGGCCCGAACTTCCCCCGATCAGCACGGCGGAGGCCGCCGGAAAGGCCATCATCAGCGGTGCGTCGTAGAGTTCGATGAACCCGTAGCTTTGGGCGTAGACACAGATCCCCCAAGCCCCCAGAATAGTAGACAGGATGACCGCCACAAGCCTGGTGCGGCGCACATTCACCCCGGACAGGAGGGCGAAGGGTTCACTTTCTCCCACCGCAGTGATGGCCCTGCCGAGTTTCGTTCGAAAGAAGAGGGCCGTCAGAGCGCAGAGCAAAGCGAAAAACAGGAGAAGTCCGACGGGAATTGCCAGACCTCCCAGTTGCAACACCCACAAGTCATTGAGCACCCCGGAGAAATAGCCCTTCAGACCGATGGAGGGACGCATGCCCTGGCCTCCGATGGGCCAGAGCATGGCTGGGTTCTTGAAAGGGGCCACCACCCAGAAGAAACTCATGACCGAGATGAAGGAAAAGCCCACAAAGGTGGCGGCAACTTCCTCCCTGCCCTTGACCCAATCGAGAATCCTGGCGTAGCCCAGGCCGAAGGCCATAGCGCACGGCAGGGTAAACACCATGGCGCCCAGGAACCCCACCAGACCGGTGAGCCTGAAATTCACGGCCATGCAAAGGCCCAGCAGACCAGCACAGATCCCCACCGGAAGACCGTAGTTGATGCCGATGCCGGCGTTGAGCATGGGCATGAGAGACAGCACCAGCACACCGTTCATGACCAGGCGGACCAGGGAGTCGCTCAGAACGTTGCCGAGGGGGATGTCCAGGAGGAAGGCGGCCGCTAGCATGACCACGAGGGACCCGATGATGAAAACCTGAGGCGTCCTGATCCCCCTCATCCCAGCTCCAGGCCTTTTCCGGAAAAAGCCAGCATGAACCTCCAGTCTTCATCCTGAGGCCCGAGGATCTCGGTCACCCGCCCCTGACAGACCACGGCAATGCGATCGCAAATCCGCTTCAACTCATCCAGTTCGCTGGATGCGATCACGATGGTCATGCCCGATTGCTCATTCAAGTCCAGGAACATCCGCAGGATGATCTCCTTGGCCTCGATATCGACGCCCCGGGTTGGTTCCCCCACCAGCAGGACCCTGGGCTGCACCGCCAG
>CAZURN010000370.1:0-3223 GCA_964623165.1 uncultured Syntrophobacteraceae bacterium | reverse complement strand
TCATGTCCCCCATCGAAGAATACGACATGGTTCAGGAAGACGACAGGCTCTGTGAAGCACTCAGGATCATTCGCGACAACCACAGGAAGATCGAGGCGCATGAACCTGGCAATTACCACAAAACTCTCTTTGTGAAGAACGCTGGAGGGGATATTGTCGGAAAGCTTTCCATATACGACCTCATTAGGGGGCTCGTTCCGGAATCACTCAGGAAGGAGGGCGCTTCGAAGGCTCGGCCGCCAGCTATTTCAGACAGACAAATGGAAACGGTCGAAGAAATCGCTGAAATCCAGGAACGGTTTCAGTGGCTGAATACCAACTTCTCCGAGCTCGTCCAGAAGGAATCCCAGAAAAAGGTGAGAGATGTCATGTCTCCAGTGCACCCTCTGCTGAAGGAAGGTGACACCATCAATCGAGCCATCTACCTGATGTTCAGGGAGAACATCAGGCAACCCCTCGTGGTTCGCGAGGGCAAGATTGTCGGGGTTGTGGCCCTCATGGACATTTTCCCCGAGCTCCTGGAGATTGCAGGCGACGAATGCTTCTGGCAGGGGATTGATTGATGGTTTGTCCCCGTGTTCGTTGCATCCACACTCCATGGATGCCTGGCATTGAGGCGCGGCCCAGGGTGGTGGGCTTCGAGGCGAGGAGACAATCCAATTGCATTGAGGCTTTGCCGCGGTGTATGCCTTTGTAGAGAAAGGCATTCCCGGGTCGGGAGTGAAGACTCATGGAAAACGCCCACTACTACCGGTCTCTGACCAGAAACCTGGTGCTCACGGTCATCGTGGTCTCCTTCACGCCTCTCATCCTCATTGCGGCGCTCGTCGGGTACAGCTTCGAGACGTCTTACAAGGATAAGGCCATTGCCTATCTCAAGGAAGTCATCACCAGGCATCAGCAGAACATCAATATGTTCCTGGGGGAGAAGCTGGACTACATCAAGGTCCTCTCCAACACATTCAGCCTTGAGCAATTGACCGACGAGAAGTTTCTGAGCCACAAGCTCTCGATCCTTCAGCAGGCCTATGGGGGTGTGTTCACGGACCTGGGGGTGGTCAATTCCAAGGGCATCCAGGTGGCTTACGCCGGTATGCTCAAGTTCGACCACCCGGACTATTCCCAGGCCCAGTGGTTTCAGGACGCCATCAGGCGAGACAACTACATCAGTGACGTGTTCCTGGGGTTGCGCCGCTTTCCCCACTTCATTGTCTGTGTCAAGAGGCGTTCGGGCAATGAGGACTACATTCTCAGGGCCACCGTGGATTTCATCGCTTTCAACTCTCTGGTGGAAAGCGTGCGCATCGGACAAACGGGTGGTGCCTTCATCATGAACCGTGCCGGTGATTTCCAGACGAAAGCGTCCCCTGAGGCAGAGGCCAACAAACAATTTTACCTGGCTCTCCTGAAAAAGGACGTTCCTCAAGGACAATGGAAGCATCCAGAGGAGGCGAACGGGGTCCCGGACTTGACCTTCGCGCCCGGTCAGCTGCTTGGAGGGGAGGAGACCATCGCCGGGGAAGCCATCCATGATTCGAAAAAATTCGTCTACGTGATGGCCCCTCTCAAGAGTGGAGAATGGATCCTCGTGTATCAGCAGGACGAGGATGATGCTTTCCGTGATCTTCGGAGGGCGCGCCTCATCGCCCTGGCCATATTCTGCCTGGGCGGACTCGCCATCGTGGCCATGGCGGTGCACCTCTCGCGGAAGATGGTGAGCCGAATTCAGCGGGCGGACAGTGAAAAGGAGATGATGAACGAGCAGGTCATAGAGACGGGAAAGCTGGCCTCGGTGGGGGAGCTTGCGGCGGGAATCGCCCACGAGATCAACAACCCCGTGGCCGTCATGGTGGAGGAGGCCGGGTGGATCGAGGATCTCCTGCGGGACGAAGAGAAGATGGAACCCGAAAAGCTCCAGGAGGTCAAAAGGGCTCTCTCCCAGATCAGCACCCAGGGCGATCGTTGCAAGGAGATCACCCACAAGCTCCTTAGCTTTGCGAGGCGCACGGATCCGCGGGTTGTGGAGGTGCACATCAACGAGGTTCTGGAGGAGATTTTGAGCATATCGCAGCAGCGGTCCAAGTTCAGCAATGTGACTCTGAAGGCGAACCTGGCTCCGGATCTGCCCGTCATCATGGCCTCGCCCTCCGAGTTGCAGCAGGTTTTTCTGAACCTGGTCAACAACGCCCTTGACGCCATGGGCCCTCAGGGGGGAACCATCGAGGTGACGAGCAGGCTTGCAGGCGATTTCGTCGTGGTGGATGTGGCCGACACGGGCACCGGGATGCCCAAGGCAATCCTCGCAAGGATCTTCGAGCCGTTCTTCACGACCAAACCGGTCGGTAAGGGAACAGGCCTGGGGTTAGCCATATGTTATGGCATCATCAAGAAGATGGGAGGAGAGATTTCGGTGAACAGCGCCGTGGGCGTGGGGACCACCATGCATGTCCACATGCCGGTGGCGAGGAGTTCTTAGCAGTGAGTATCGCGTGTTCCGCGAAAGGGAAAAGGAGGAACCCGATGGGACCGACAGTTGTGATGCTGGTGGATGACGAAGTGCCGTTCGTGGAGACCATGACCAAGCGGTTGGGAGTCCGTGACCTCACGGTCCTCACGGCTTTCAGTGGGCCGGAGGCCCTTGAGAAGCTGGACAAGGAACGGAACGTGGATGTGGTCATTCTCGACGTGAAAATGCCCGGAATGGACGGCATCGAAACCCTGAGAGAGATCAAGGCGCGACACCCCCTGGTCGAGGTGGTCATGCTCACCGGGCACGGCACCATCGAGACGGCCATCGAAGGGATGAAGCTCGGCGCTTTCGACTACCTCCTCAAGCCCACCAACATCGACCAGTTGATGTCGAAATTGACGGAGGCCAGGAACAAGAAGAGAACGCATGAGGAAAAGATCATGCAGGCTCGCCTCCAGGAGATCTCGCTGCGGCGAGGCGATTGAATTGCAGCCAAAAGGACGGTATGGAGACGGGACCGAATCAAGGGAAGGAAGGACAGCCACAGCGCCTCAAGCTCTTGCTCGTGGATGACGAAAAGGGTTATGCCGAGGTGCTTGCCAAGCGGTTGGCCCTGAGGAACATCGACGTCACCGTGGCCCTGAGCGGCACCGAAGCCATCCAGATTCTCCGGGGCCGCCAATTCGATGCTGCCGTTCTGGATTTGAAACTGGAGGACATGGACGGCATCGAGGTGCTGAGGATTTTCAAGAA
>CAZURN010000369.1:0-3229 GCA_964623165.1 uncultured Syntrophobacteraceae bacterium | reverse complement strand
TCACAAAATGTAGCGACTCAGGTCCTCGTCTTTGATGATCTCATGGAGGATCTTGTGGACGTATTCCCGCGTGATGGGTATGGTCTGTCCTTTGAGATCGGGAGCGTTGAACGAAATGTCCGACAGGAGCTTTTCCATGATGGTGTGCAGCCTTCGGGCGCCGATGTTCTCCGTTCTGGAATTCACCTGGTAAGCCAGTTCAGCAATCTCCTCGATGGCATCATCCTCGAAGATGAGGTGCACTTCCTCTGTGGCCAGAAGGGACTCGTACTGGGCGATCAATGCATTGGCAGGCTCCTTGAGGATGCGTATGAAGTCCTCCTTCGATAGAGATGTGAGCTCCACACGGATCGGGAAGCGCCCCTGCAGCTCAGGGATGAGATCCGAAGGCTTGGCGATGTGGAAGGCCCCCGATGCAATGAAAAGAATGTGATCCGTCTTGACCATGCCGTACTTGGTGGTCACGGTGGAGCCCTCCACGATGGGCAGGAGATCCCGCTGTACGCCCTCCCGTGAGACGTCCGGCCCACGGCCTGCCTCACGCCCAGCGATCTTGTCGATCTCGTCCAGAAAGATGATGCCCGAATGCTCCACGCGCTCCACGGCAGACTTGATGACCCTGTCCATGTCGATCAAACGTTGAGACTCCTGCTGAACCAAAATTTCCCTGGCTTCGGGTATCTTCACCTTGCGCCTCTTGGTTCTCTGGGGAAGCATGGACCCGAGCATCTCCCTCAGGTTGAAATCCATGTCATCCATTCCCGTGCCGGCAAAGATCTCGATGGTCGGAAAACCGCGGTCGGGCACATCCAATTCGACGTATCGGTCGTCAAGAGCCCCTTTGCGAAGGAGCTTTCTCAGTTTCTCGCGGGTTGTATCGGCCTGGTTCGACGCATCCTGGGCCGCCTTGACGTTCACGGGTTCCGGCGGTTCATCCTCCTTGGGTTCCGGTTGCCTCTTGGGGGGGAGGAGCACGTCCAGAAGCTTCTCCTCCGCAAGCTCCTCGGCCTTTTTCTTGACCGATTCCAGCTCTTCGGCCCGGACCATGCTCACGGCCAGCTCCGTGAGATCCCGGACCATGGATTCCACGTCTCTCCCCACGTAACCCACCTCGGTGAACTTGCTCGCCTCGATCTTCAGAAAAGGCGACTGAGCCAGCCGGGCGAGGCGTCGAGCAATTTCGGTTTTCCCGACCCCTGTGGGGCCGATCATGATGATGTTCTTCGGTGCGATTTCATCCCGGAGATGCTCGGGGACCTGCTGCCGTCTCCAGCGGTTTCGGAGCGCGATGGCGACCATTCGCTTGGCGTCCTGTTGGCCGATGATGTACTTGTCCAGTTCGCTGACGATCTCTGCGGGGGTCAGAGGGGGCTGCATGGGATCACAACTCCTCGATGGTGAACTCTTGGTTGGTGTATATGCAAATGGCCGCTGCGATTTTCATGCATTCCTCTGCGATCTGGCGAGCGGTGAGCTGTGTGTGCTTCAATAGGGCGCGGGCGGCGGCGAGGGCATACGGGGCTCCTGAACCCACTGCGGCGAGCCCGTCGTCGGGTTCGATCACATCCCCGGTGCCGCTCAAGATGAAGCTATCCTTTTGGTCAGCGGCGATGAGCAGCGCCTCCAGGCGACGCAATGCCCTGTCCATGCGCCAGTCTTTGGCCAATTCAACCGCGGCACGCTTCAGGTTGCCGTTGTACTGTTCGAGTTTGCCCTCGAGCCTCTCGAAGAGCGTGAAGGCATCTGCCGTGGACCCGGCGAACCCAGTGAGGATCTTATCCTGATAAATCCTGCGGATCTTTCTTGCATGGTGCTTCACCACGGTCTCGCCCAGGGTCACCTGACCATCACCGGCCATCACCAGTTGACCGTCTCTTCGGATGGCCAAAACGGTTGTGCTGCGAACTGTCATTCCCGTCATTGTTGTTCCGCTCCATTCATCCATTCCAGGAGTTGCTGGTCCAGCCTGTCCCTCTTCCAGCAGAAGAAGTCCCCATCGCGCAGCAGCTCTCAAAAACCCTCTGCATACGACCTGCCCTTTTCCGTTCAAAAGGGACGCCTGACGGCCTTGTTGTCATCATGGCTTCTTGCGGCTTCTCGGATGGGCGAGGTCGTAGGCTTTCATGAGCTGGTCCATATGCACGTGGGTGTAGCGCTGTGTCGTGGAGAGTGTCGCGTGTCCGAGCATTTCCTGGATAGCGCGCAAATCAGCTCCGGCATTGAGCAGATGTGTCGCGAAAGTGTGTCGGAGGCCATGAGGGGTCAAGTGTTGCCACAGACCGCACCGTTTGAGCTCCGAGAGCAGGATGCGATGCACGGAACGCCCTGTGAGTCGACCACCTCGGGCGTTCCTGAAGAGAGCCCGGTTCCGCAGTCGTGCGGAAGGAAACTGGATGTCCAGGGCGTTCAGATAGTCGGAAATGGCCTGCATTGCCTGGCCGCCGACGGGGACGATCCGTTCCTTGCGACCCTTGCCCAGGATCCGAATCATTCCAGACTCGAAGTCGAGGTCTCCTTCATTGGCCCCCGTGAGCTCGCTGACCCGCAGACCTGCAGAATAGAGGAGTTCAAAAACTCCCCGGTTCCGGTATCTCCTCCAGGATGCGCCGGGCTCCCGACAGCCCTTCTCCAGGGAAGCCAAGAAATGGAAAGCCTCATCCACACCGAGAAAGGATGGGAGCTTCACCCTGGTTTTCGGGTGGGCAACGGACTCGGCGGGATTTGCATCGATGAAACCTCTCTCTTGTAAGAAACGGCACAACGACCGCAGGGCTGAAAGCTTCCTGCCCTGACTTGTCTTGGTGATGTTCCCGTGTAGGAATGCCAGGTATCCCCGGATCACATCGGGACCGATCGCCGTCCATGATGGGTCCGAGCACCGGGTGACACGCGCAGCGAATTCCCGGAACTGACGAATATCGGATGCGTAAGCCCTAAGAGTCTCGTCACTCAATCCCCGCTCATGACGGAGGTGATTCAAGAACATCTCGACGGACCGGGCCAAACCTGGCATGGCATGGATGGTGACTTTCACGGAATTTCACCCACCGGGATCCTCCAACATCTTCTTCATGATCAACTGGATCAACAAAGCCAAAAACCAAATAACTAGCACAATCACAAAGCAAAACCAATACAAAACTCCCATTTTGACCCTTGCGAACTCTTGGAAAACTAAGGAAATTGCTTGACTTTCCATCTGGACTTGCCCTATTTTCAACCTTCGGAT
>CAZURN010000368.1:0-3240 GCA_964623165.1 uncultured Syntrophobacteraceae bacterium | reverse complement strand
CCAAGGCTGAGCTGACGCTTCAATGGAGCGAGGACGGCAGGGTCACCAGCACCATTCAGGATGAGCTGGGCCGAAGTATCACCCGCACTTGGCACGAATCGCCCCTTGGTTTTGACACTCCAGCCTCAGAATATTTCCCCAGTCATGAGTTGGAACACATCGGCGGCAGGCTCTATGCCGTCTCCTATGGCATCCTCAAGGACAATCAGGGCAGACCCATCGGCATCCTGACTGCTGCCTTGGATTGTGCCGATGTGGAACAATTCAGAGAGAACACCATGAGGATCATCCTCGTGAGCTCGGGAATCGGGTTCGTCATGGCCATATTCCTTGGCCTGCTCACCTCCTTCACCTTCACCAGGCCCATCTACCGTCTTCTGAATGCCACACACCTGCTGGCAAGCGGACAGCTCGAAAACCGGGTTCACTTGACGCAAGAGGATGAAATCGGGGAATTGGGCACTGCCTTCAACAACATGGCCGAGAAACTGCAAAGTCAACGCGAGGAACTGCTGGCGGCAGTCAGAGAGAAGGATGAATATGCCAGTCGCCTCGCCGACTCGAATCAGGTTCTGGAGGAGTTCAACAATGACCTGGAAGTGCAGGTTGCCTCAAGGACTGCCGAACTGTCGAGGATGAACAACGAGTTGGAACAGCTCGTCGCAGCGTTGAAGGAGGCCAAGGAAGCCGCCGAGAGCGCAAGCCGTGCCAAGTCTTTCTTCCTCGCCAACATGAGCCACGAAATTCGAACACCCATGAACGGCATCCTCGGCATGGTCGATTTGCTCCTCAATACCCAACTCACCGAGAAGCAGCTTCACTTCGCAGAAACGGTACGCACGTCCGGGGAGACACTGTTGCAGATCTTGAATGATATCCTGGACTTCTCGAAAATCGAGGCTGGCAAGCTCAGTTTGGAGGAGATCCCCTTCAACCTCCAAGATGCTGTGGAGGACGTGGTTGAGCTCATGGCAGGGCGTGCTCAGCGAAAGGGTCTGGATATCGCATGTTTGATGGAGACTGAGGTCCCCACTGCCGTGGTGGCTGATCCAGGGCGTCTGAAGCAAGTTCTGGTCAACCTCGCGGGCAATGCCGTCAAGTTCACGCAAGCAGGAGAGGTGAGCGTGCATGTCTCCGTTTCCGGACGCTCAGGGGGTCAGGTCCTGATCCTTTTTGAAGTGACGGACACGGGCATAGGGATTCATCCCGACGCTCAAATCAGGGTCTTTGATTGTTTCTCCCAGGAGGACGACTCCAGTTCACGCAGGTACGGAGGAACGGGCCTTGGACTGGCCATATGCAAACAACTGGTCGACATGATGGGTGGGCGAATTGGGGTGGAAAGCGTGGTAGGCGAGGGCTCCCGATTTTGGTTCGAACTCCCGCTGAGAGTGGACGGCAATGGAGCAGCCATTTCAACCCATGAGAATACCCTCCGAGGGCTGCGAGCACTCATTGTGAACGAGAGTGCGGCCACCCTTCGCGTTCTCCAGTATCACCTGACCAACTTCGGCATTGACGGCCAGAGTGTTCAAACCGGGCGCGAGGCAATGGAAATGCTCGGAGCGAATGCATACTCCGGAGCTTCGTTTGACTTTGTCTTCTCTGCGCTGGAGATGCCCGACATGGACATCACCGCACTCGCACAAACCATGAAGATGAATCCCTGGTCCGAACGGGTGAAACTGCTTGCCTTGGCACCGATCGATATGGACCCCGCAGCCATCACGGCCAGGGCACCCGCCATCAACGGGGTCGTAGTCAAGCCCTTCCGTCGGTCCAAACTTCTTAGCACGCTCGTTCATGAGTCGCCGACAGCAGGAAAGGACGGATTCCTGCTGTCCACATGCGTACCACCGGTTCCAATCAAGGAACGACAGCTTACTGGAAATATTCTCGTGGTTGAGGACAATCCCGTCAATCAGGTGCTCGCCGTCACCATGCTGAATTCTCTCGGGTATCATGCCGGAGTCGCCAGCAACGGGCGTGAGGCCCTCTCTGAACTGCGCCGGGCTCCATATGACCTCGTTCTCATGGATCTCCAGATGCCGGAAATGGACGGGTATCAAGCCACATCAGCGATCAGGCACCTTGAGCGTGAGAAAGGACGCAACGGCCTGCGCGGCCGCTCCCGGCAGGAGCCATCCCGAGTGCCATCGCCAGGCGAAGAAGACCTCCTGACTCCCCGCATCCCCATCGTTGCCTTGACGGCTCATGCCATGCATGGGGACCGGGAAAGATGCCTTTCGGCCGGCATGGATGACTACCTGGCCAAACCATTCAGAATCGAACACCTCAGAATAGTTCTGGAACGCTGGCTCTCCCCGGGAGCCCCCCCCTGAAAACCTGACAAAATCCCCTCAACTCCACTCGGAAGTGCGGGTTGACGCCGGTGTGTGCCGTGGAGTATAGGGGCTTTCACAGGAACATTGTGCTGACACGTGCAGGAGCAGATCCGCCCCCAAAATTGATTGGAATCTTTTTCGAGAGGAACAATTGGATGGCAGTTCTTGCGATCAGAAATCCCCTTGCAACCATGTTGCTGCTTGCTCTGACTCTGGCTGTTTGGCTTTCACTACTCTGTGTCTGCCCGATGCAAGCTACCGCGGCAACTTCGAAGAAGAAGAAGGAGGTGGTGGCGCCGGAAAAAGCGAGCGTAGTTCTCGGCAAGAAGAACTGGCAGGAGTGGAAGGCCGAAACGGATTGGGATTCTTATTCAGCCGAAGGCCACAAACTGGACAAGAGCAAGGTCTCTGCGATTGCCCGCCTCGCGAAAGCCAAGAAAGCCACCTTCCTCGTGTTTGCGGGATCCTGGTGCAAGGATTCTGAAGCCCAGCTTCCAGCTATCATGAAGCTCCTTGGTGCTGCTCAAGTCCCTGCCCGGAACATCGAGCTGTACGGGGTCGACGCCAACCTCAAGGAACCCTCAGGCATGGCGCAGCAACATGAGGTGACCAACAGTCCCACCCTGGTGATTCTGAAAGGGCAAACCGAACTGGGAAGGATCGTGGTGCAGCCTGCCTCCACATGGGAAGATGAAATCAAGGACATTCTATCGAGGTGATGCCTGGGACACCACCAGCAAATGGAAGTCGATCGAACCGTCAACTTCCATTTTTTTTAGATTTTTTCCAATTCACTCCACTTTACTATTGCACCCGGTTTCAAGTTCGGTTAACTTAAGTTTACCCCTATTCATTACTAACTCTTTCCTCAGAGCCTAGGCCGCCCAACCTGGGC
>CAZURN010000367.1:0-3243 GCA_964623165.1 uncultured Syntrophobacteraceae bacterium | reverse complement strand
GTGGGGAGGACTTCAGCGTTGTCCGCGAATAGGGGAATACGGCTGCAGGTGGCGCTGGCCCGTGCAGGCGTCGCTTCAAGACGTGCTGCCGAGAAGTTGATCATCGAAGGGCGCGTCATGGTGAACGGCCGGGTGGTCTGTGAACTTGGAACCCTGGTGAATCCGGGATCCGATGAGATCCGGCTCGACCGGAAGCTTGTCCTGGGGCGGGAGCGCAAGGTCTATTTGCTCTTCAACAAGCCCAAGCAATGTGTTACTACTTTACAAGACCCACAGGGCCGCCGAACGGTCCTCGATTTCGTACGGGACCGCAAGGAGCGCCTGTTTCCCGTGGGACGCCTCGACTACGATGCGGAGGGGCTTCTTCTCCTCACCAATGACGGCCTGCTGGCCCATCGCCTTCAGCATCCCCGCTACGGGGTGGCGAAGTGTTACGAAGTGAAGGTGAAGGGACATCCATCCGAGGCCACCCTCCAGAAGCTTCGATCGGGGGTGTCGCTGAGTGAGGGGATCACCGGTCCCGCCGAGTTCCAGGTGATGCGCTTGCTCCCCGGGGCCGCATGGCTGAAGGTTGTCCTACACCAGGGTTGGTATCGCCAGATCAAACGCATGTGCGAAACCATGGGACATCCAGTACTGAAGATCAGACGGGTCGCTTTTGGGCCTCTCAGGTTGGGGAATCTTCGCCCGGGGACAACCAGGCTACTCAGTCGGGATGAGTTGGCTGAACTCCTGCACCAGGTTCAGCTCGATGTTGAGCAGGGTCCAAGCCGATGAGCACCAGAAAACGCAGGGACTATCCGTACAGTGTGAGTGAAGTGGACCTGACTCAATCGTACGGTCGACTGCCACGAAAAGAGAAGAGGCGAATAAGGGGACGTCACATCGTCCTTCCGCTGTTGGCCGTTATCGTGATCATCACTCTCTATTCCCTCGTTTTTTCCAAAATCATCGGGAAAATTGATTTTTCTCCCTTTGCCAAGACACTCAAAGCTCTCCGGTTCCATCACAATGGGCAGGAAGTCATCCTGACCCCTGATTCCCAGGTTGTGGTGAATCCGAGGGACACCCTTCACCTGCTGGACATCCAGACGGATGGACTCGTCTCGTGGGGTACCAAGGTGGCTGCACCCGACGTTGATCTTGGTCCCATGATGAGCAAGTCGCACACCATCCGGGAGATGCTGCCCAATGAGGAATTCGAGACTCCAAGGCCGTTGGAGATCACTGTACTCCAGTGGAGCCGTCCCCTCGGCAAGGTCTCCTTTCTGGTTCAGCTCGACGCCAAGGACTGGCTTCAGAAGGCCAATGCCACACCGGATGCCGCCAAACGGATCGGTTACCTGGAGAAGGCTCTACGGGAGAACCCGGGCAATATTCTGGTGAAGACCCAGCTGGCGGGACTCTATTTCGACACTAAGAAATACGATGCCGCAGCCCGCCTTTACAGGGACATCGACGAATCCGGTAAGTCCAAGTCAATCCTCGAACGACTCCTGACGGTTTACCAGGTCCAAAACAAGACTCAGGAGGCCATGACGGTATATGTTGACCTGATGAAGCTCTCAGAGGATCCAGAGGTATTCAAGGAGTTCCTCGAATACATGCAAAAACATGCCTCGAAGGAACAGGCCGTGAGGTTTCTGGAGAGGCACCAACAGGACATTCCCAGGGCTTTTCAAAGTTCCATCCTGTTGTACATGGCTGAATTGAACACTCAGTCCAAGAACTGGTCCAAGGCTGCCGCCTCCTATGAGAAGGCTATCAAAGCCGGGGTCAAGGATTCGGATGTCCTCTACAATTTGGCAGTGACGTATCAGCAGAGCGACGAACAGGACAAGGCGATTCAGGCTCTCCAGCGTTACCTGGAGAAGAACCCGGGGGATACCAAGAGCCTGATGCAGCTTGCGGCGCTTCAGGAGAAGAAGGGGGCGCTCAGCCAGGCCCGTGAATCCTACGAAGCGGCCCTGAAACGAAATCCCCAGAACAAGGAAGCCCAGGTGAGGCTTATCGCCGTCCTGGAAAAGGCTCACGACAAGGCGGGGCTCCAGGCGACCTACGAGCGGATTGCCCAGTTGCAGCCCAAGAACAAGACCGTCCGACACAATTTGGGGGTCTTGTACTATGAGGCGAAGAAATGGGACAAGGCCACCGAATCCTTCGAGGCTGTGGCTGCCATAGACCCCAAGGACGTGGAATCCCGCAAGTACTTGCTGGACCTGTACCGAAAGCAGAAAAACGAAAAGGGTGAAGCTGCAGTGCTCCAGAGCCTGGCCCAGCTCGATCCCAAGAACCCAGCCTACTACGAGGCCATCTTCAAGTCATACGATGACAAGAAGGACTACAAGGGGATGGTGACCTATTTCCGTGCGGCGGCAGAGCGCAACAACGACTCGGTGGCATTTCACAATTATGTGCTCTACGGATTGTTGAAGACTGGAGATAACAAGGGCGCCGCCCGTCAAATAGAACACCTGATTCGGCTGCAGCCCAAGGAGAAAAAGCATCTCCGGCAGGCGGCAAATCTCTACGAAACAGCCGGTGACTACTCTGAAGCGCTGAAGAAACTGGAGCAACTCATGAAACTCGACCCGAACGACAAGGATGTGAAAGAGGAATATCTTCGCATCAAGATGCTGACTCTCACCAGGAAGAACCCTGGGTGAAGGCTCATCGAGATTCATACTTGCGCTTCGGGTCTCTTTGCTGTATGAAACGGGTCAAATGGGCGAGTAACTCAGCGGTGAGAGTGCCATCCTCACACGGTGGAAGTCGGAGGTTCAAATCCTCTCTCGCCCACCACTAGATTGGCCTGGAGAGCCGATTCGCAAGGGTCGGCTCTTCTCTTTGGGTCTGTCGGCCAGGGCGCACTCACTCGGAGGTGCACCAGGCTGGTCCGCAATTTGTGTCTCCCGAACGCTCACCTAGTGCAGTGAAGGCATTGCACGGCTCCCCACATAGGATTAATGATGGTCGTACAGCCCATTGATTGACGAAAACTCTTTGGGAAGGTTACAGGGACGTTCCTCTAGAGTCGAGGCAGTGCTGGAGATCTTTGGAGTCAATAGACATGAATGAATATGCATCTACCGAGACCCCTTCTCCTGAAGAATGTGCCGGGAAGATTTTCGAATTGGCTGGCGCGAAGTTTGAGCCCGAGATTGCCTTGGAGTTGTGGGCTAAGATCTTACAACACAAATGGCTCCTGTCCGAAAAAGTGGGGCGGGATGTGGGCTTTCGGAC
>CAZURN010000366.1:0-3251 GCA_964623165.1 uncultured Syntrophobacteraceae bacterium | reverse complement strand
GATCGGGCATCCGAAAGGCGTTCGTGATGAAGATTGCCGTCGATGCCATGGGCGGGGATTACGGGCCCGAGGCCATCGTGCGCGGATCCATTCAGGCTCGTCGGCAATTGGAGCATGACCTCGTCCTCATCGGCAACGGAAATCAGATCCGCGGAATTCTCGAACGTCTGGGGTCGTGTTCATCCATGGAAGTCATCCATGCCCCTGACGCGATCGGGATGGATGAGGCCGGACCCGTGGCGATCCGCAGGAAGCCCGAGAGCTCTCTGGGTTGCGCCATGCATATGCTCGCCGACGGCGAGGCCGATGCGGTGGTGAGCGCTGGCAATACCTCGGCCATTGTTGCGGCAGCGAAGCTTTTTGTCGGGTTGAATTCCGGACTTCGTCGTCCGGCACTTGCGGTCCCCCTTCCCACGCCAAACGGCAGGGTGCTTCTGGTAGATGCGGGTGCCCATTCTGACGCCGACACCATTCATCTCGCACAGTCAGCCGCTCTAGCTCACGTCTATCTGGAAGTTGCCGAGAGAGTGACCAATCCGCGCGTGGGACTCCTCAATATCGGACACGAGCCCCAGAAGGGCAAGAAGACGGTTCGTCGGGCCTTTTCGCTACTGAGCCGGTCGGGTCTCAATTTTGTAGGAAACGTCGAACCACAGGACGTTTTCGGTGACAAGACGGATGCGGTCATCTGTGACGGTTTTGTCGGGAACATACTGTTGAAGATGGTGGAAGGTCTTTCGGAGAGTCTCGTTCAGTTTTTTGAGGCGCAGTCCGAAGGACTCTCCCCTTCGGCTCTTGGAGATTTGCACGGCCTGTTTCATCGTTTCCGGGACCAATACCATTACCAGAGCATCGGAGGGGCACCATTGCTGGGATCCCGCAAGGTCGTGGTCATTGCCCATGGGCGTTCTCAGCCGGTCGCGGTGGCCAGCGCCATCCGGCTCGCAGCCTGTCTCGTGAGAGCGGGGGTTTGCGAGCGCATGGCGGAAGTGCTTGATCGGAGGCAGATCTTGGCCGAGATCAAACATCAGTACACGCTTCTGATGCTGGACCGCTTGCGAGGCAAATGGAGTTTCGGCAGCAAGAGATGATTCGGGGCCGCCGGACACCCCGACAGGACATCTGGCAGCTCACGGCATTGCCACGGACGGGATCGGAAGAGGACGGACGCGGACGGTGATTCCGGCCTGCAACCCTCATCTCACAGACTCTCCGAAGTTAGTTGAGGAAAGGAGAACATGAGTGGATTATTTCTTGACTGAAGAACAGAAGATGATTCAGGAGTTGGCCGCCCAGATCACCAAGGAAAAGATCCGGCCGGTGAGGGCCGAACTGGACGAACGGGAGGAATTCCCCTGGGAGATCATGAAGATCCTCGCCCAAGCGGACATGTTCGGGCTGTATATCCCTGAGGAATACGGCGGGCTTGGCGGGGGCATCCTGGAGAACTGTCTTGCCATTGAACAAGTCGCCCAGGGCTGTATCGGCATCGCAACTTCGTTCGCTGCGAGCGGCCTTGGAGCGTATCCCATCCTCCTTTTTGGATCCGAGGACCTCAAGCAACGGTACCTTCCAGACATTGCCAGCGGCAAGCGCCTCGCCGCTTTTGGCCTAACGGAATCCGGCGCAGGCAGCGACGTGTCAGGCATCAAGACCACTGCCGTCAAAGATGGAGACCACTACATCCTCAATGGGACCAAGCAGTGGATCACCAATGGCGGTGAAGCGGAGATCTACTCAGTCCTGACCATCACGGACCGGGCCAAGGGACCCCGGGGCGCCAGCTTTTTCGTTGTGGAAAAGGGCGACCCCGGATTTTCCTTCGGCAAGAAGGAGAAGAAGCTTGGGATCAGGGCTTCAGCCACTAGGGAACTCCTTCTGCAGGACTGCCGCATCCATAAGGACCGTCTCATTGGTCGCGAGGGGCAGGGGTTCATCGTTGCCATGAAGACTTTTGACAAGTCCCGGCCCGGCATCGGGGCCCTCGGCGTAGGTTTGGCTCAAGGGGCCATGGACATCGCCGTGGAGTATGCACGGAAACGCATCCAGTTCGGCAAGCCCATCATCAGCTTTCAGGCCATCCAGCACAAACTGGCCAACATGGCCATCAAGACGGAGGCAGCCCGAGCCCTGATCATTTCCGCGGCCCGCTACCTGGACACGGATCCCCCTGACATGAGCAAGATCGCCGCCATGTGCAAGGTGTTCACGGCAGACACGGCCATGGAGGTGGCGACGGAAGCGATCCAGGTCCTCGGAGGTTATGGTTACATGCAGGACTACCCCGTGGAGAAGATGATGAGGGACGCCAAGATCCTTCAGATTTACGAGGGAACCAACGAGATCCAGCGCAACATCATCGGCCAGGAATTGAACAAGGAATACGGGCGAATCAAGGACACGTTCTTCTAGTGAGGAGAAGAAGGAACCCATGCACATTGTTGTCTGCATCAAGCAAGTTCCAGACGCAAAGAACGTGCGTATCGATCCTGACACACACACCCTGGTGCGCCAGGGGGTGGAATCCATCGTCAATCCGTTTGATCTGTTCGCCGTTGAGGCAGCATTGAGGATCAAGGACACCACGGGAGCGCACATAACCGTCCTGACCATGGGGCCTCCCCAGGCTGAAGAAGCCCTGAGGGAGGTCCTTTCCCGAGGCGTGGATGACGCCGTCCTGCTGAGCGACCGCGCCTTTGCTGGTTCGGACACATGGGCCACCTCGACGACCCTCGCTGCAGCCATACGAAAACTGGGGAACGTGGATCTGATATTCTGCGGCAAACAGGCGATAGATGGCGATACGGCGCAAGTTGGGCCAGAGACGGCCACCCTGTTGAATGTCCCGTACGCGACTTTTGTGAAATGGATCGAGACATGCGATGACCGCCATCTGAAGGTCACCCGGCAGACCGACGAGGGAATGGAGGTCTGGAAGATTCCCATGCCCTGCCTCGTGACCGTCATCAAGGAGGTGGGGGAACCCAGAATGCCTTCACTGCGCCACAAGATGCGGGCCAAGAAGGCGGTCATCCCGGTCTGGGGCATCGCTGAACTTGGGCTCGCGCCAGAGGAAGTGGGACTGGCCGGGTCTTACACACAGGTGGTCAGGGTTTTTAGCCCACCACGCCGCGGAGACCGGGTTCTCATCCAGGGCACCGTGGAAGAGCAGGCTGATCAGCTTTTTCGTTATCTCAAGGAAGCCAAGGTGCCAGGTCTATGAAAGCCGTTGTCGATCGTCAGAAGTGTAC
>CAZURN010000365.1:0-3258 GCA_964623165.1 uncultured Syntrophobacteraceae bacterium | reverse complement strand
GAGGAAACATATTCCAACCAATTCAAGACAATGCCCAGGCAGTGATCAATGGCCTCGCCCAACCGCCAGCGATCCCTCTCCCTGTCTCCGGCCACATTGCTGATGCCGCGGCATTCCGCCATGGGCACGTCAAAGAGGAAGCAAGTCTGGGCAACGGCGCTTCCCTCCATGTTTTCCGCGAATGCGCGGTAGCGGAGAAAGCGCCCCGAGGCGGTCTTGGTGTCTCCGCTCGACATTCCGACGGTGAGACTCGGTCCCAGGCACACGCGAAATGCAACCGAAGGCGTGATCCCGGGTTGCCGTTCGACTGCCAGGCAGCCCTTTTCCGGGAAGCTGCCTCCCTGACCAGCACCGTTCCGGGCATCCGCAAGAGGTGCTCCGCGAGCGGCTTCGCATAAGCGAGCATGGCTGAGCGGGACACCCGGTTCCATGCAATAGATTCCCGCAGGTGAAGCATTACGAATGGTCCGGGTGATGACGGGGGAGTCGAGTCCTATTCGATCGTGGATAACGCTTCCTCCGCGTGTGGCAAGTGGAATGCCCACCCCTTCGACCGAGGAGACTCCCGTGCTCCACATCACTCCTTCGTCGCCGCACAGTGATTCAAGGGTAATGAGGACATCACCGACTCCGAGGGGGGCCTCGGTGTAGGCGCCGGCGGATCCGACATTCCAGACCTGGCCCACCGTGTACCGTTGGAGGATCGAGGCTGTGACGGCGGCGGCATTCACCTTGCCGATGCCCGTGGTGGCAAGGAGAAGCCTCAGTCTGCGATAGTGGCCTGTCCAAAGCACCCGACCCAGACAGGCACTGGATCCACCATCTTCCAGAATGGGAACAAGTGGTTGAATTTCATCGGAAACTGCCCCAAGAATCGCGATGTCGAAAGAATTCGTGCACTTCATGAGTTGTCCCGAGAACACCTTGGTCCACGCTGAAAGCCTCAAGGCACAATTGGCGACAGTACGCTAACAGAGGCGGTAGTTCGTGTCAATCGGGAGAGAAGTCAATGAAAGGGCTGTCTCCCGGGAGGTTGTCAAGCAGAGCCCGAATTGCTAGGATGCAAGACTTTGATGCTCACATGAGGACCAAAAGGGAGTCCGGATGATGAACCCTCCTGCCAAATCTTGCCAGCCAAGACCACTCAAGATCGGAAACCTCTCAGTGTACCCTCCTCTCGTGCTGGCCCCCATGGCAGGAGTCACCGACCAGGATTACCGCTCCCTCATGGCTTCCCATGGGGCTGGAATGGTCACGACAGAAATGGTGAGCGCCAAGGGTATTCTGCAGAACCATCCGGAGACTTGGAGACTGTGCGTTCAAGACCCGCCGGCCAGTGTGCCTCTTGCTGTACAGCTCTTTGCGTCCTGCCCATCGGCTATGGCCGAGGCGGCGAGGCGGGTCGAAGAGACGGGTGCCGCGTTGATCGATGTCAACGCAGGATGCCCGGTGAAGAAGGTGGTGCGTCAGGGTGCCGGTGCAAGTCTGCTCAGGGAACCGGACCGGCTCGCTTCCATCGTCGAGGCCATGAAAAAGGCCGTTGCCATTCCTGTCACAGTGAAGATCCGAATTGGATGGGACAGCGGGTCCCATCGCACAGTCGAAACGGCCAGAATGCTGGTGAATGCCGGCGTCGACGCAATCTGCGTCCACGGAAGAACGGCTGCCCAGAAGTACGGTGGGAAGGCGGATTGGTCCTGGATTGCAAGAGTCAAGGAAGAAGTGAGCGTGCCCGTCATAGGGAACGGAGACGTGAATAGCCCTGTCGCGGCTGACAGGATGCTTCGGGAAACCGGTTGCGATGCCGTCATGATAGGCAGGGCCAGTGAGGGGAATCCATGGTTGCTGCTGTCCATCGCCACCCTTTGGAGCAACGGCGACAGCCCCATGCCACAGCTCGATTGGAATGATTACCTGAAGACGGTTACCAATCATGTGGAAGCCTTCCGACGAAGGAAGCCCCGGGCAGTGGGGCACTGCAGAATGCTTCTGTCCTGGTATTCCAAGGGGTGTCCCGGATCCTCCAAGTTCCGAGGTCAGCTTGCGGGTCTTGAAAACGTGGACCACATGTTGGCCTTCTTTCACAAGTGGGTCCAAGGCTTTGTGGAAAAAGGCACCCCATTTCTCGAGACCAAGGTGCCTGACTTGTCTTCCAATGGGGGATCAGCCAACGCCGAATTCAATTTGAATGAATCGAAGCACGAGGAATGAGTCGAATGAAAGTTATGGTGGCCGACACGGCAGGATTCTGCAAGGGGGTGAAGGACGCCCTGGAAATCACTCTTGAAGCCATCCAGAACAGAGAGGACGGAGAGCAGCTCTGCACCTTCGGTCCCCTCATCCACAACCGCCAGGTGCTGGAAATGCTTGAGACAAAGGGGGTCAAAGAGGAAAACCACCTGGAGCGGTGTGCCGGCAGGAAGGTTGTCATCCGAGCCCACGGTATTCCCCCTCAGGAACGCCAGAAGCTGCACCGGCTCGATGCCAAGCTCCTGGATGCGACCTGCAAGAGGGTTGCTCGCGTCCACGCAGTCATCAAGGGTCACGCGCGAAGGGGTTACCATACGGTGATCGCTGGGGATGCGGACCATGCCGAAGTCATTGGCCTCATGGGTTACACGGAAGGGCGAGGTTTTGTGATCAAGCGGCCTGAGCAACTCGAGCAGGTACCCAGGGACCTGGACAAGGTGCTGCTGGTGGCCCAGACGACCCAGAACGAAGAGGTGTTCAATCAGATCAGGGAGGCATTTCTGAGACGTTATCCCCACGGAATTGTGAAGAAAACCATCTGTGATTCAACCCATGAAAGGCAGGCTGAAGTGAGGCGCCTGTGTGCTCAGGTTGAGGCGATGGTTGTGGTGGGTGGCTACCACAGCGGCAATACCGTGCGGCTCGCGGAAGTGGCCCGAGAGTGTGGGGTCCCCACGTACCATGTGGAGACACATGCGGAACTGAGTGCTGAGGATATGGCCCGCTATTCGACAGTGGGTGTGTCCGCTGGTGCTTCCACGCCGAACTGGATCATTCAGGATGTGGTGCATTTCCTGGAGTCCATCAGTCCACAAGCTTCCGACCCTAAGCAGAAGATCAAGGATCTGGTTGAACTGCTGGCATATGGAAATGTCTATGTGGCTCTTGCGGCAGCCCTTCTGACAGCTTCCGTGCAAGCCATCAGCGGGTTGGGCGTCACCTTCAAGGACAGTCTCATGGCGGCGCTTTACGTCTATGCCATGCACTCCCTCAACATCTACCTGGACC
>CAZURN010000364.1:0-3262 GCA_964623165.1 uncultured Syntrophobacteraceae bacterium | reverse complement strand
AGGGCAATCAACGTAGGGGTTTCCATGCGCGTCTGCGCTTCCACCATGGAGTAGCCGAACCCGGCACTCGTCGCGATGAACTCCGCTCAAATGACCGACATCCATCCCGCACTCACGGCCAGCCGCATTCCCGTCAGCACATCGGGCAGGGCGGCGGGCACCATAACGTCCTTGAAAATGCTCCACGAACCGGCACCCATGGTGCGCGCGGCATGGAAGTAGTCCTTGGAGATGGACTGCACTCCCGCAATGGTGTTCAGCAGAATGGGAAAAGCCCCCACCAGCGCGATCAGGAACACCGTGGGGCCGTCGCCCAAGCCGAACCAGACAATGGTGAGCGGCACCCAGGCCATCACCGGAACCTGCCGGAGTCCTCCCATGATGGGATCGATCAGCTGCATCGCCGTTTTGGAATAACCCATGAGGAACCCGAGGCTCATCCCGATGAGCAGAGCGATGCCGAAGCCGATCGCCACTCGAAGGAGGGTAAGCAGGAGGTTCTTAAGGGTGTCCGGATCGGTTGCCGCGACGGCAAACGCTTTTGCGGTCTTCCAGGGAGGGGGCAGCAGCAGATCACTTCGGTACTGGTCGGACATGAACTGCCAGATCCCCACAACCATGGCAAGGGTAACCAGGTTATAGATAAGCCGTTTCCCGCCGAGGGCCAGCAAGAGGGCTTTCCATCTCAGTTGCGGGGTCCGTTCGGAACCGCATAGCGGATCTTTAGTCTTTTCCATTCGTCTGTGTCCCTGGAAGTCCACGAGACTCCCTTGAAGGCCGCGACCGCCTCGATGAGCGCTTCCGGCTCTTCCAGGTCGGTCACCGCCCGGGTCAGCAGTTCGAGAAACACCTGAAGGCGGGGCAATGGCACCCGGTCCTGCCGAACCACCAGCACATACGTTGCCTGATCGCCGGATTCACCCGCCAGGGGGATTCTCTCCCCGGGTAGCGGGCTCCCTTTGATGAAATCCACTACCACCCCATCCACGATGCCCCGTTCATATGCGTATGGCAGGGACACCGGCAGCATGGGTTGCGGCATGAAACCGTCGCCAAGCACCGGTTTGAGGAACTCAACCTGGCGGTCGCGGCGCTTTGCGACCCCCACCCGCTTGGGTTCTCTCCCTGGACGGAGCACCAGGACTTCCGAATTGAAGACACACGGGCCGACGACCCTGAACCGCGAGTCCTTCCACACCAGCCGTTCCGCAGCATCGGGGCAGATCACCGCCAAGTCCAGCAGGCTTCCGCTGAGGGCCCATTCTGACGAGCTCGAACAGCAGTCCTTGACGGTGAATCCTTCGAACGGAGCGAGGCTGGCCTCGAAGGGTAACCCCTGCTGCCGCAAGAGATGGTGAATGATAAGGCCCCCCGTGTCGTCCGGAATGCCGATGACACTCCTCGATGGATCCCCCCTGTCCATAAGGGTGGCCACCATGGTCACCGCCGCCGCCATGACCAGGACCAGGACGACGAAGGCAACAAGACCAGTGTTCACAGTAAAAAAGCCTACCCAGTCTGCTTTTCGATATCGTAAGCCTTTTTCTTCCAATCCTCGTAGGTCATTCCCAGGGGGAAGATGGGATCGACCTTGTCTTGGATGAACTTGCCAAAATCGTCCGTGCCCGCCTGTGCAAGCAGCTCAGGTTGGAAGTATTCCATTTTTTGGGCTTCTTGGTCGAGCGTCTGGGTCCCGAGGTTCCAGTCGAGGGCCTCCTGGATATTCTCCTTCGTGATGTCCCAGCGCATGGTGCGGTCTTCCTCGATGGTCTTCTTGAAGATGTTCATGAATGCCACTTCCACGGGCACGCTGTAATTCCTGGCGAAAATCTCGGCAGTCTTTGCCGGCCGCGTGTAGATGAACTGCAGCGCCCGGGAGTGAGCCAGTATCATCTTCTTGGCCAGCTCCGGGTGTGCATCCGAAAAATTCCTGTTCATGGAGAGCACACAGCAGGTACCCCACTTGCCCGAGGGCATTTTCGTGATGGTGAACTCGGGGACGATGCGACCACACTTGTCAAATTCGGCATAGGATCCCCAGGGGTCACAGGTCATAAAACCATCCAGGTTGCCGGTTTTCAGAGCAAGGAATTCGTCCTTGTCGGTCATGTTGAAGGTTTCGTAGTACTTCCCCTCGGGAGGGATCCCAACCTTACGGGCAAAGGTCACCCATTCGGCCTGATTCTTCTCCGGCTCGGTTCCGAGGGAGAGCTTCTTGCCGAGAAGCGCCCTGGGATCTTTCTTGTAGAGCTCATAGAGGTCGTTGCGAACCACGAAATAGTATGCGCCACCCAGGTGATTCATGGCGGCGATGAAAATCGGGCAGCCCTTGAGATGCGCCCGCACGACGCGTTCGAAACCGATGTAGCCCACGTCCATCTGCCCTGCGGCCATGGCTTCCGGCACCTTGGCGTTGCCGACGACCTCCACCTTGAGCCCCAGTTCCTCGAAGATCCCTGCATCCTTGCCCACCGGCGCCGCAGTCATGTGGTCGCAGTTGTAGTAACCGAGCTTGATGACATAGTCCTTGTCAGCAGTCTGGTCCTGGGCCCTCGCCATGCTTGGCAGACCAAATCCGCAGCCTGAAACCCCAATCCCCACGGCCGCTGCCGTGGTGGCCTTCAAAAAGTCTCTCCTGGTGACTGTCATGGACACAACCTCCCTCAGCAGCAGTCTTCCATCCCCTCCCCGAAGAGGTCGACGAGTTGATTGTTTTCGATCCGAAACACGGCAAAACCGCTCTTGATTCCCTTAGAGCCCTGGACAATGAATTCCATGGGCGGCTTCCTGTCGATGTCCTTGAACTGGATGACCTGATCCTCAATGGGGGCCGGGACTTCGTTGGTTGCCAGGAAACCCTCCCCGAGATCAAGGATGACCCGCATCATGTTCTTATTCTCACTCACCCGGTACATGACGATGAGGTCTTCAAGACCGTCAGCATTCAAGTCGCAGCGCGCGATCTTGATGAGTTCGAGACCGGGAAAGCTATCCTCGAAATGCCGCAACAATACTCCACCCACGGTGCGGTCGACCGTTTGTTCCGAAAGGCGGCGTTCCCCTTGGTCGCCGCACGAGGCCATGAGGAAGACGGCTCCGAACAGCAACGGCAGGACTCGCCGCCGGCGTGCCGCCATCAGTGCACAAATCCAATCCGCGCCAGCGCAGGCCTCAGCCGAGGCCACCACGACCAGGCGAAGAGCGCCAGGATGATGCCGGAACACAGATACTGCATGATCACCGGCGTCGAAAAGATCAGCAT
>CAZURN010000363.1:0-3262 GCA_964623165.1 uncultured Syntrophobacteraceae bacterium | reverse complement strand
TTTGTGAAGACTATTTTGAACCTCGCCAGGGAGAGGGATGAACTGAGGGTGGTTGCAGACCAGTACGGCTGCCCCACATGGGCTGAAGACATAGCCGAAGCCCTTGCTAGGCTTGCCGGCAGGGTTCTCCACGATATTGATCGGGTTGCGTGGGGTACATACCATTTTTGTGGCGAGGGGATCACGACTTGGCACGCCTTTGCTGAGGAGATCGTCCAGGAAGGCCGTCGCTATGAGAACCTCAAGGTCTGCCGCATCGTTCCCATATCCACGGCCGAATACCCCACTGCAGCCTTACGACCTATGTGGTCTGCCATGGACTGTGGCAAGATCGCGAAGGCCTTCGGAATTACCCCTCCGCCGTGGAGAACTGGGCTGAATGAAACCGTAAAGCATTTGTGCTCGGGACGGCAAAGGTACCCGCTTGAGTCTGCATTTGCAAACCCAAGCATGGTGCGGGAATGATTCCACATTGCCAGGTCATGGGAGATGCCGCAAAAAACTCTTGACTTGGGAAAAGCGGCTCTGTTATGGAAACAATGTCTTGTGATCGGAGAGTGTTGATGTTGACATACAGGAATGAAACGAATGGATTCTGGTGCTGGTGGTGGCAAACCGGGGTAGGCAGGTGCGCCTCGATGGTCTGAGCCATCAGCTCGGCTGATTATCTGAGGACCGTGGGCCACCTGGCTCACGGTCCTTTTGTTTTGGAAAAGGGACCGTGGGAATTCTCCGGTCCCTTTTCTTGTTTTTTTCTGACTCTAATCCCTTTCGATTTCCGAAGCAAGCCATCAAGGGTGGGCAGATGCACGGACGAACGAAAGTACAAGGAGTGCAGTCATGCTTGTCGTCATGAACAGGAATGCCACAACCGTGGAGGTCGAGGCCGTTGTGGCTGCCATCGAGTCAAGAGGAATGGTCGCCCGCCCTATACCTGGGGGAGACCGGGTCGCCATTTGCGTTCTCCACAATCAGGGCCCGGTGGATGCATCCCTGTTTCTTGGCCTTCCAGGAGTGAAGGAGGCCATTCCCGTCACCCATCCGTACAAACTGGTGAGCCGGGAGTCTCAACCGGAGGACACGGTGATACACGTCGGCAAGGTGGCCATTGGCAACGGCCATCTGACGATCATCGCCGGCCCGTGCGCCATTGAAAGCGAGGAACAGGCTCTCACCATCGCCAACCACGTGAAGGGAGCGGGGGCACAGTTGTTCCGCGGAGGAGCGTTCAAGCCACGCACTTCACCCTATGCGTTTCAGGGACTAGGCGAGGAGGGTCTGCGCATCCTTGTCAGGGTGCGGGAGGAAACAGGCATGCCGGTCGTGACTGAGGCGGTGGATCGTGAAGTGTTCGATCTCGTGGAGGAGCACGCGGACATGGTGCAGATCGGCGCACGCAACATGCAGAACTATAGCCTTCTGCGACGGGCGGGCCGTTCAACGAGGCCCATACTCCTCAAGCGGGGCCTCTCCGCCACTGTGCAGGAGTGGCTCATGGCAGCGGAGTATGTCATGGAAGGGGGGAACAGTCAGGTGGTGCTCTGCGAGAGAGGAGTGCGCACCTTTGCCGATCACAGCCGCAACACCCTGGATCTGTCGTCGGTGCCCGTGGTCCAGAAGGAAAGTCATCTTCCCATCATTGTGGACCCAAGCCACGCCGCAGGCCGCCGGGACCAGGTGATTCCCCTCAGCCGGGCCGCCGTTGCCGTAGGGGCACATGGGCTGATGGTGGAGGTACACCACGCCCCTGAGACTGCTCTGAGCGATGGGGCTCAGTCCCTCTATGTGGAGCAATTCGAAGGCCTGTGCAGGGAAATTGAACCCATTTTCAGAGTCTGCCGGCCCATCGATGGTTACGGGCAACTGAATGACGGCACTGCCAACTGAAAGGCGTATGCAATGAGAATTCGTCAATTTCCCAGCAGGGAGGAATTCGTGCAGCTTGCGGACCGGGGCAACCTGATCCCCGTCTGCATGGAAATACTGGCGGACACGGAGACACCCCCGTCTGCTTTGGCCAAGGTTTACCAACGAAAAGGACCAGCCTTTCTCCTGGAAAGCATTGAAGGAGGTGAGCGCTGGGGACGGTACAGTTTTCTCGGCGCATCCGCCCACAGTCAGATCCGCATCTACCGTGACAGGGTCGAAGTGGAAGACGGTGGGTACTCGGTTGCTGTTTCTCATGGCGGGGATCCTTTCCAGATCCTGCGGGAGCGCATGGCCCATTTCAGGCCCGTTTCCCTCCCTGAACTTCCCCGCTTCTGGGGCGGACTTGTGGGATATCTCGCCTACGAGTCCGTTTCCTTCTTTGAATCCATCCCGCATCAGTGTTCCCCGGAAACGCTCATGGCTCATTTCGTCATCCCGGATCGCCTCTACATCTTCGACAACATCCGCCACACCCTCACCCTCGTGAGTTACGCCTTCATGGACGGGCAATCGACGGAAAAGGCCTATGACAAGGCCCTAGCCTGCCTTGAGGAAATGCGTGAGGCCCTGCATCAGCCAATTCCAGATTCCGACTCAGGAATCGTTCACGGGGAGTGCACCCTGACGCCTTTTGTCTCCCATGAGGCATTCCGTGACCAGGTGTCGAAGATCAAGGAATACATCACTGCGGGCGACGTGATCCAGGCGGTGCTCTCACAACCCTTCACATGTTCTCCTCCTCCCGACCCATGGTGGCTGTACCGGGCACAGCGATACATCAATCCCTCTCCCTACCTGTATTTCCTGCATCTCGGGGAAACCGTCCTGGTGGGTTCTTCCCCGGAAACCATGGTTCGCCTGGAAAACGGGGTAGCGACCCTGCGCCCCATCGCAGGCACGAAGCCCAGAGGAGGAACCGAGCAAGAGGACAGGCGCCTTGCCGATGAACTCCTCCAGGATCCCAAGGAGCGTGCAGAGCACCTGATGCTGGTAGACCTGGGCAGAAATGACCTGGGGCGCGTGGCAGAGGTGGGCACAGTCCAGGTAACCGACCTCATGGTGGTGGAACGTTACTCCCACGTCATGCACCTCGTTTCCAACATCTGCTGTGATCTCAGGTCTGGCTGCGATGCATGGGACCTGCTACGAGCCAGTTTCCCCGCAGGGACCTTGACAGGGGCCCCCAAGGTCCGGGCCATGGAGATCATCGCGGAATTGGAGAAGGAACCCAGGGGCGCTTACGGAGGGGCAATCGGTTATGTTTCCTTCACTGGGAATATGGACCTCGCCATCACCATCAGGACGGCCTGCATCGAGAACGGCAAGCTCACCA
>CAZURN010000362.1:0-3282 GCA_964623165.1 uncultured Syntrophobacteraceae bacterium | reverse complement strand
TCGTTAATGAGAGAGGGATTCCTTATCCATGCCACGAGATGGATGATCTGTTTCGGGCCATCCTTTTTCTGGAGCCGAAAGCTGACACGATTGAGGTCAAAGTCATCAAGAGCGACGACCGTGCCGACATCGACAAACCTGCTGTCAATGTCAACCCCGAAACTTATCTCATCATGCCTTGACCCGAGAGGGGGGGTGGCGGAGTGATGCCCGCTGGACGGATCGGCGGGAGAGAATCACCCAATCCATGGATAATTCGGGTCGGTTCACAGAAACCTTTGGAACAATGGCAAGGTGGGCTGAGCCATGATAGAAGACGACCTGATCGGTTCGTTAACGCGGCAAGTCAAAGAAGAGGTCATCGAGAACTACTTGACGGAACGTCAGCTCATCCGGCTCCAGATGGAAGAGATTGATCGCGCGGCGGAGAATGTCAGAGTCTTCGCTGTGAGGGTTGGTAGGCGGTTGAACCGGCTCGCTCTTCTCATGGTTCACCCTGATATGAAACACCGCATGCTTGAGATCCTCAAGGTCCCTCAACCATCGTTCTGGGCTGAATCGGCCCAAAAAAGTTTTTCCAGGCGCATCAGGCTCATTCGCGTCAATGCGATCACAGACAGGCGCAAGTTCCGTAAACTGGTGATCGAGTCTTACAGGCGTCTCTTCGAGCATGTGGGGAAATACCGGAAGACCCATGAAGCATTGCGGGAAGAGTGCGAGGCGGTCAATGTCAATATTCGCAATTTTCAGAAGAACTTCGATCTGCTGAACATCCTCAATTTCCTGAGGAGCTTGGACACACAGAGTATCGAGAGGAAACAGATTCTCGGCGAAAACTTCAGTCCGGAGGAACTGGCCTCCGTGGATCAGAAACTCTATATCAAGCCTCTCTCCATGGAGGCCTTCTCCATCCCCCCTCCCCTGGAACTGCCCCATCCGGGTGCGGTGGAGGGCGTTCTGACCGGTCTCTCCGAGGAAGTCTACAGGAAGTATGAAGATCAGGTCAAAAATTTGATGGTCTAGGTATGGGCTTTGGCTGCATGCATTTGCGGGTGATGAGCGATGTGATCGAATGCGAGTCTGCAGGTGACGGCGCGTCTACCATTCGTAGAAGGTGGGCAAGAAGTGTAACGGGCTCTGCAGGAATCGTAATCGGTCAGGGATGGTCTATTGGCGCCGGAAGGGTACCATTGGTTCCAAAAGGGGACACTCCGATGGCACACAACTTGCTTTGCAGGTAATTGCGGTGGACCATATTCTTGTGTGGAGGTGTTGTTCCCATGACATACCAATGCATCAGGTGCCTTGATACCTGGGGCGAGAGCGGTCCCGATCATGATGAATATTATTCCCACGGGCTATGTTCTTCCTGTCTCAGGGAGGCTCTGGCCCCGATATATCGGAAGCGGCAACTGGCCGAAGGCAATTTCGATTGTTTCGGCAAGGCGCTGGACTACTGTGATCAGGGTGCGTGCAAGTATCGAGAAGTCTGCCTGATCAGGAATTGATACGGAGGATTCTCTACAGGGGTTCTTTCCTGTGGTGGAAGTGAGCATTACCTTATTCGTCATAGGTCACCGAGATTATCTCCCATTAGGCGGTTTGGTGACCTTCAGGCTGATTTGAGTCTTCGAGGTGAGAAGATTTTCGAGTCACGCAGGACGAAAAAGGAGGCAATCAGATGCAAACAAGCATTCATCTGCATATGGAATCCAACGGCGAATGTGACTGCTGCCTCGTTTTGCCCGAGGAATCGGATAGCCGGTATGGATGTGAAGAGCGTAAGGCGGTTTTCACTCGAAGAGAGCAAGAGGTGCTCAGGCGCATAAGGGAGGCAAGCCTTAGGGCCAGGGCCATCAGGGAGGAATTGCGCATGGCCGAGGAAGACCAAGCAGGGGATCCGGGCGCAAGGCTTCGAGCGCTTTCCGAGCTGGACGAGTTGAAACGGCTTCGCGCTGACCTGGAGAGGGAGCGCATCGCCGCTGCGGATGAGCGAATGCGGCTCCTCGGCCACCTTTAGACATCCATCCTTTCAGAAAGAGCAAGGAGGTCACACGTCGTCTTTGATTTTTGAATTGAGATGGGATAATATCTGTATGTGACAAATCACACAATGGGTTCATTTGCCGAAGGGGTGCTCTTCTCACGGGAGCTGAGATCATACCCTTGGAACCTGATCCAGATAACACTGGCGTAGGAATCGGCGAGCGAGACGTTAATCTCGGGAAGGCCGTTTTCAGACGGCCTTTTCCTTTTTTGGAGAAAAGGGTCCCTTGATCTCGCACCGCGACAAAACCTCTCCTTGCCAGGGCAGGAGGACGTCATGAAGACTCAACTGGATTTCGCGAAGGCTGGAATCGTCACCGAGGAAATGAAGCGGGCGGTCGAAGGGGAGCCTCTGAGCGCCGAGGAACTGAGGGATCTCATCGCTGCAGGCAGGGCCGTACTACCTAAGAACCGCAATCACGAGTTTCCGTTGCTGAAGGCCATGGGGCAGGGGTTGAAGACGAAGGTCAACGCGAACCTCGGAACCAGCGCTGAATGTTGCAGCCCCGAGTTGGAGGAGGCGAAACTGAAAGCCGCCTTGGATGCTGCCACCGATTCCATCATGGATCTGTCCACTGGGGGAGATCTGGCCGAACTGCGCCACTTTTTTCTGGAAAAATCGACGGTTATGGTCGGAGCTGTGCCCATCTATACGCTGGCCACCGAAATGGTTTCCAGGCACCAGTCACTGGATGAAATGGACCCGGAGATGCTCTTGCGGAGCATTGAAAAGCAATGTGCCGAAGGGCTCGACTATATCACGGTCCACTGTGGCGTGACCCTCGCATCCGTCAAGAAACTCGAATCCTATGAGCGCGTCATGCCCTGTGTGAGCAGGGGGGGCTCCATCCACATGCATTGGATGCGAAAGAATCAGAGGGAGAATCCTCTGTACGAACACTTCGACGACCTCCTGGCAATTGCCCACGAATACGACGTGACTTTGAGCCTTGGCGACGGATTTCGCCCGGGGACCATCGTGGATGCGACGGACGGAGCCCAGATCGAGGAACTCATGATACTCGGCGAGCTGGCACGGAGGGCCCGGGCCAAGGGGGTGCAGGTCATGATTGAGGGACCCGGCCATGTCCCTCTGCCTCAGATCCAGGCGAACATACAGCTCCAAAAGAGGCTCTGTGATGGAGCGCCCTTTTACATTCTTGGACCGCTTCCTACGGACATCGCCGCAGGGTACGATCACATCACCGCCGCTATCGGAGGGGCCATTGCAGGAGC
>CAZURN010000361.1:0-3284 GCA_964623165.1 uncultured Syntrophobacteraceae bacterium | reverse complement strand
CTCCGTGGATGCAGAGCGTGTGTGCCTCGAGGTCGACAGAGGATCCGTCCAGGGCGATGACGCGGCGTTCCAGGACCATCTTGACCGCTCTCTCCACAGCCTCCTGTGGGTTTCTGATCACCGATTGTGGATTGCTCCTGTGCACCAGTGCCCCTTCGGGTGTGTAGGCCCTGTCAGGGAATGCCTCCAGAGCAACTCTCAATCCTGCATCCTCAGCGATTCGAACCACGCGATTCCCTCGGTTTCCGGCAAGGGTCATCAGAATCAGGTTCCTGTCGATGCACGCGATGGCCTCGACGATGCTCCGCGCGATGGATTCGCTGGCCAGGGCCATGTTGTATAGGCTTCCATGGGGTTTCACATGTTGGAGCGCAACACCGTGGGTTCGGCAGAAAGCGCCGACGGCTCCGATCTGGACCATCATGAAGGCTTTGATCTCTTGAGGGGAACAGTCCATGATGCGGCGTCCGAAGCCCATGAGATCGGGAAAACCAGGGTGAGCTCCCACGCCGACGCCATGGGCCACCGCGCTGTGGATGGTCCGGTTCATGGCCATGGGATCACCGGCATGGAAGCCGCAGGCGATGTTGGCTGAAGTGATATGGGGCAGGATAGCCGAATCCGTTCCAAGGGTATAGATACCGAACGACTCTCCCATATCGCAATTGAGGTCAATTCGATGCAATGCTGAAACCTCCTCCGGGAGCAACCTGGGGTCCCGGTCTTGGCGATCATCAAATCCGATGCCTTGAAAATTTACAGCATCAGCTATATATGCAGAGCATCAGGAGGCTTTCATGAAATTCTTCGATGCCCCGTCGTTTCTTGATAATACTGATCGAGAGCTTTTCTATACGGGCCTGCTCAGAGGCCGTGACGCATGGTTTCCCTTCTGCCTGGTGAGTGACCCTAAACAAGGTGAAGGTCTGGACACACTCCCAGTCTCCTACTCTTATCAACCGCTTGCCAGACTGGTCAAGGATTACGCCGGGCGGATCCCCCAGATCGAGGAGTCCATGATCCATTGCATGACACGGGACGAGATTCGGAAACTCATGAAGGATTATGGCTTGAGGATCATCGCGCTTGTCGATGGGGGGGGCGACCACGGCAACTGTAATTGCGGTTGCGGGTGCTCATGATACCCGCTGCCTGTTGAGAGGGGGGATTGGTTATGGCAAGAATCCTTTATTGTCACCCGAGCCAGACTCAGTACGGTTACCATATATTCACAGATCTGGATTTCTGGGATGCACGTCGCATTTTGGGCGATGTTGCCACTGTCAGACGGAATTTTGGGGAACAACCCTCCGGAGATGAGTACCCAACTCAAGTCATTGGGGAAAATCTTGGCAAGGCTACCGCTCGCGAGATTGAAAAACGGCTTGCCAGAACAATCGTTTCCCCACCGAGGCACGTCATCGTGCGATCGATGGTCATGGATGGCTATTTCGAATTCGATCCCCTAACCTATTATCCTGCCCGCTGGTCCCGCCACTTAATGATTCAATTCACACTCCGCCGGCTTCCCCTTGAGCAGAGTTCTCTCTGCAATCCCCATCAGGTCGTTGAAATACTCTGGATCCAAGATCGCATTCGAATCCATCGCATCCAGCGGGACGAGAAACTGTATCGCCTGATCCGGACTCAGGAGGAGGCCGAACAGCGACTGCGTGTTCCAAGTTGTTTCTGACCATGGCGGAACTCCCTCTCCTGCGGTTTCCCCAGGGACATGACCTTGTCGGGTGATTTGGAAGATTCCCTTCAACGCGTTGCCGGGTTTGGCCAACTGGCGGGAGTTATGGATAAGCCCGTTAAGGTCCTTCCGCGCAAAGCGAGCAACAATCTCCTACCTGCAGTGGCCGCTTGAGATGAAGACCTTCACGCCGGATTGATCCTGCGAAGCTCCCGTAAGGCTTCCTCTCCGCTATTGTTCCGTTTCGTAGCGAGGCTTGGAGGGCCCGAAGAATCTTAGTCTTTTGGTATTATAACCGGGCAGTTCGATAGAACGATGGCGACGTCTCCCAAGTGTATGAGCGCTTTTGGTTCACTTGGTGGATCTCGAGTAACTCATATTACGATAACCCTTTTAAAATGCAAGGACTTACGAATTCAAGTTGACATTTGGCTTCTCAACGTATATTCAACGAAAGTCTCTCAACAGGTATCCTGAGAGTGCTTGCAGTCTTCCAAATAGGCACAAGCTGAGATTCCGTACCGCACGCATCTGCAAAGCTCAAGCAACAGCGCTCCACAACTCTCTACGCCTTCTCAACGTCCGGCTATCTCTTATCGTGTGTGGGATGACCTCTTCCCATTCACATCCAAGGGCACTCCGTTGAGTCACATTCCAGTCTTGCAAGTGCATTCCGACGCCTTGGTGTAGCCGCCTTGGTTCTTCCACGATGGCGGCGAGATGAATAGTCCCGAGGCAAACAATTGGTTTCAGATCAACAGGGGGGAAGAATCGGCACTGTCTGCTGTGGTGGAGGGTGCTGTTCGTATTCGATCGCGGGTTTGGAGCATTGGCTCCACAGGTCTTTGTCGGTGGATGAACAACGAGGAATCGTCAACCAGAAAGGAGGGTTCAGCCTTGGCTTTTCAACCATCAAAGCAAGTGTATTCAGGACAGATCAGAGAGGTGATTTTGGGAGGGGGGGACAAGGCGGTGAAGATAGGAGGAAAATCGGCCTACGCCTTTCATTCATTTGAGGGTGCCATGCCGAATCCGCCGCGCATCGCCATGGAGGTTTGGGACAAGGATCCCGGTGACGATTGGTCCCCGAATGCCAAGGAACCTTTCAAGGATGTTCTTGGTGATCCGGCCGCGTGGGCGAAGAAATGCGTGGATGCCTATGGCGCAGAGATCATAGTTGTCCAGACCAAGAGCGCGGATCCCAATGCGGACAACAAACCTGCTGAAGAGGTTGCTGCTGCGGTGAAGAAGATTGTGGACGCCGTGGACGTGCCCGTGGTGGTTTGGGGTGTTGCCAACCACGAAAAGGACGTGGAGGTGATGCGCCGCGTTGCGGAGAGTTGCTCCGGGAAGCGCCTGGCCATTTCTCCGGTTGAAGAGGGTGACTACAAACAAATCGGGGCGGCTTGCCTCGGGTATCAGCATGTGGTGGTCGCATCCTCGCCCATCGACGTGAACCTCGCCAAGCAGTTGAACATCCTCCTTGGGAACCTTGGAGTTGCCAACAAGGATATCGTCATTGACCCAACCACAGGTGGACTGGGGTACGGCCTGGAATACAGTTATTCCGTCATGGAAAGAATCATGC
>CAZURN010000360.1:0-3285 GCA_964623165.1 uncultured Syntrophobacteraceae bacterium | reverse complement strand
CGAAACGATCCGCCGATTTCCACCAGCTGGCCCCGGGAGACTATGACCTCTCTGTCTGCTGCAAGTGTATTCAGGACAAGGAAGACGGCCCCAGCATTGTTATTGACCACAAGGGCAGCCTCGGAACCGGTCAGCTCGCAGAGAATGGCTTCCGCGTGCACATACCGGGACCCACGCTGGCCTTTTTCCAGGTCGTATTCAAGGTTGTTGTATCCACTGCAGATTTCCACCAGTCGCACGACAGCCTCCTCGGGGAGGAGGGACCTTCCAAGGTTGGTGTGGATGACGATGCCCGTGGCGTTGACGACATTGCGGAGTGTGTATCTCCCAAAGGCTTCCACCTGTTCCAGGACAAGGTCTACCAAGTGGGAAACCTCGAGATTGACACTTGACGCATCGGTCGGATCCTTGAGAATTTCCCTTCTCTTGGATTCGAGCACCTGACGCACGCTTTCAATGACCAGCCGCCGGGGGTGGTGGGTCAACGCCTCCCTGACGGCGTCCACCTGCAACAGCCTGTCCACGCCGGGCAACTTTCGAAGCATCTCCTGCGGGGAAATTTCCAGCATCGTTCCATCTTCCTTTGGACGGGAACTCTTTATACCTTTTGTGGACTTCCTTTGATCCTCAGGATTGCTTATACTCTTTTTCCAGTTTCAGCAAACCGGTTTTTCCAGATCCAATCGGTTAAGGATGATGAAACCTAGTGAGCTCTAAAATCTTAAAGCAGCAAGACTTCTTTCCCTCTCCAAGCGGCATTTCCACAGAGTCCTGGAGGCACAACTCAAAGGAAGTGCTCTCTCAGATCCAGAATTCCTCCGAATCATTGGTTCTTCGAGGTGTGGAACCCGGCGCTCTGGCATTCTTGATTGCACGGTCCCTGCGGACCCTTCGGCGGCCTTACTTGTTGATCGCTCCCTCGGACCGCGAAGCGGAAAGGTACGCCGACTTGCTCAACTTCTTCCTGGGACCCGAGGAGCAACGACCCGATGCACCTCTGGACCGAAAGGTCTGGCTCCTCCCATCGCGAACGGGCCACAATGCCCAATCGCTGGGCAAGATGGAGTCCACGGCCAAGAGGCTTGAGGCCCTTTACGCACTCCGGGCGGCTCCCGGCCCCAATGTGATTGTCACATCCGGTCTGGCCCTTTCCGAACGTCTTCCTCCGCCAGAAATCCTCATGGCCAATGTGGAATATCATGTCCCAGGTGACCATTTCGACATGGAGAGCCTCAGCCGCCGAGCCGTTGAACGAGGCTATTACCGGGTGCCCCTGGTGGAAGAACATGGGGACTTCAGCCAAAGGGGAGGCGTCTTCGACGTCTATGCCCCCCTGTACCGATGGCCCCTCCGTTTAGAGTTCTTCGGGGACGAACTGGAATCCATACGCCTGTTCCATCCGAGTTCCCAGCGTTCCATGGGTGCCGTTCAGGACTTCCTTTTGCTCCCGGCAAGCGAGATCGTCCTCGACTCCGCGGCCAGAGAACGGGCTCAGGCAGCCGTATATGAAGCCGTAGACAGGGAAAGACTCTCCGTTTCCGCCGCCAACGTTTGGCTGGACAAGCTCCAGGAAGGTCACCAGTTTGGAGCCTTCGAGGCTATCTTTCCGATATTCTTTGAAAAGACAGCCACCCTTTTCCACTACCTCGCTCCCGGCACCGTGCTGGCCTGGTCCGATGCCGCAGGCATTTCAAGAGTCATCGAGGAGCATTTCCATCAAAGCTGCCGAAACTGGGAGGAAACGGCCAATCCGAACGAATGGCGCTCGTCGCCTGCAGACCTGTTTCAGGATCCTCAGCAGCTCGCCCTCGACGCCGAAGCCTTCCAGAGCATCAAGGTCAACGCCTACCTGGAGCCTTCCTTCACTCCCAGAACCTTCGACCTGGGGACGCGTTCGCAGGAGGAACTCATTCAGGCTGTGAAGGGGCAGCCCGGCAGAGAGCGTCTTCTGGAGCCCCTGGCAAGGCAATTTAGAGAATGGCAACATGAGGGCATTCGACCTTTTCTGGTCTGCCGCCACACGGAGCAGGCCAAGAGACTGCATGAGCTCCTTCAGGGATACGGGCTCGGTGTGATCCTGAGTTCTCAGGCGTTCGGGGAGGAGTCCTACGATTCCCAGGATGTGAAGGTGCTGGTTGGCCCCCTGGACAAAGGCTTCGTTTGGCCGGCGGAACGCCTGACCGTCGTTTCCGATGAGGAACTCTTTGGGAAGCGGCCCCGCAGGCATTCCAGAAAGTCGGTGTCTGGCCTCTTTCTGAACTCCTTCCAGGATCTGCACGGTGGTGATTATGTCGTGCACGTTGACCATGGAATCGGGGTGTATCGGGAGCTGGTTCACCTGAAGGTGGGCTCCATTGAAAGCGACTTTCTCCTTCTGGATTACATGGATGGAGACCGCCTCTATGTTCCTGTGGACAAGCTCCAAAAGGTCCAGAAGTATCTCGGAGTGGAAGGCAGAGGGCCCCGTGTGGACAGGCTGGGGGGAAGAGCCTGGGAAACGGCAAAGACAAAGGCGCGGGAATCCGCTGAACGCATCGCCGAAGAACTGCTCAATCTCTACGCTGCGCGTCAGGTCCACGAGGGCTTTCAGTTTTCACCTCCGGACAACTTCTTCAGGGAATTCGAAACCACTTTTAGCTACGAGGAAACTGACGACCAGATCACCGCCATTGAGGATGTTCTTCAGGACATGGCATCCAAGCGCCCGATGGACCGTCTGATCTGCGGCGACGTGGGTTACGGGAAGACGGAGGTGGCCCTCAGGGCCGCATTCAAGGCCGTCATGGATGGGAAACAAGTGGCCATGCTCGTCCCAACCACCGTGCTGGCCGAACAGCACACCCAGACGTTTACTGAACGCTTCGAGGGTTTTCCGGTGCAAGTTGCCACTCTCAGCCGATTCAAGACCAAGGGGCAACAGAATCAGGTCCTTCAGGGATTGAAGAAGGGAACCGTCGACATCGTCGTGGGCACCCACCGTCTTTTGCAGAAAGACGTGGTCTTCCGGGACCTCGGTCTGATGATTGTGGACGAGGAGCACCGTTTCGGGGTCAAGGACAAGGAGCGACTCAAGCAGTTGCGGGCGGCTGTGGACGTCCTGACCCTGACGGGCACGCCAATACCTCGAACGCTGCAAATGTCCCTCACTGGAATCCGTGACCTCAGCACCATTGAAACGCCACCCCAGGACCGTCGAGCCATCGAGACTTTCGTCGCCCAGTATGATGAGTTCACCATTCGAGAGGCCATCCACCGGGAACTGGTTCGAGGCGGGCAGGTGTTTTT
>CAZURN010000359.1:0-3287 GCA_964623165.1 uncultured Syntrophobacteraceae bacterium | reverse complement strand
TCTCATCGCCCATGAGTGCGTCCAGTTCCTCGCCCCGGACCCCCAGCATGTCCGTCGCCAGTGCGGCCTTCAGCAGTCCCTCGTTTCCGGGGTCCGCGAGGGCCATGAGCAGGAGTTCAATTTCCACTGCCTCCTGGGTGTCGAAAAGATTCCCCATGCTGTGGAGCACCGATGGTATCCCAAGCCTTGATAGAGCCTCCTGGACGATGCGTGCTTCCATGTTCGTCCGCGTGAGGACGGCCATGTCCCCTGCCAAGACGGAGCGTTCCCCGATGAGTGCACGGTTCATGCGTCCCAGGGCAAGAATTCTGGATACTTCGGCGGCGACGGCATCGGCGATGTGTTTGCGTGCGTCACCCTTGTTGATGGCCTTATTCTCGGACACCCTGTGTGCCCTCAGAAACCAAAGCCTCAGGGGTTCCTGCCGGCAACCGTCGATGCGCATGAACTCGTGATCTTTGGCTGCCGCCGGCCTAGCCGGTTGGAAGACGATCTCCTCGTATACAAAGGGGCTGTCCCGGTTGGCGAAGACGGTGTTGATCCCCTCGATGAGACCCGGTTCCGATCGCCAGTTCTCGCCGAGAGTGAACCGTGTGGCGGCGCTTCGTGAGGCGTCCATGTATGCGAAGATGTCTGCTCCGCGAAACCCGTAGATGGCCTGCTTGGGGTCGCCGATGAGAAACAGGGTCGAGGAGTTCCAGCCGAAAATCTTGTTGAAGATGGCGTACTGAATGCTGTCGGTGTCCTGAAACTCATCGATCAGGGCCGCCTTGTACTTGGCGCGGATCGCTTCGGCCAGGGCATCGCCTCCAGGTCCAGCAAGGGCCTCTTCCAGTCTCAACAGAAGATCGTCGAAAAAGAGAATGTTCCGTTTCTCCTTTCTCTTGCGCAGTTCCTGATGCAGGCGTTCGAGAAGTTGCACCTTGAGGCTCAGGATCACAGCGTCGTAAGCTTCCTGAAGCTCTTCAGCGGCCTCCACCAAACGGTCGCAATGATGGAAAAAAGGATGATCCGGGGGCGACTGGCCCTTCTTGACCGCCCCTTGGATATGGGTCCACGTGAACTTGGAGAAGGACTTGTCGAAATTGCAGGTGAGGCACTCACCCGAGAGCGTCGTGTCCATGGTTGCGATCCACCCCGGAACGCTCTTGGGGTTGTATATCTTCCGGTTGAGTCGGGGATCACTGGAAAGTATGGTTTCAATTTCCCCTGCCACTCCAATCCAGGTGCGGGACGTTTCCTCGAACCGTTCCAGGAACCGGGCCTCAACGCCACCGCAGTCGGGCATCTCCAATGCAGGGATGATCCGCGCGTGAGGGTTGAACAGGTTCCTTTCCTTCAGGAGGTCCAGGAGGCTCTCTAGGGAGAACTTCGATGCTTCGGCGTAGTCGAGGAAAAGGGGTGACATCCGAGTGAAGTGCTCCCGCCAAAAGTCCCGGACGATTTCCCGGAGGATTTCCCTTTGATCGGTCACCAATTCGGAGTCGAGTAGAATTCCGCCGGCGAAGGCGTGGTCCTGGAGGGCTCTCAGGCAGAACCCGTGAATGGTGAAAATGGATGCCTCGTCAAAGTTGGCGAGGGCAATGTGGAGCTTTTTCCGGGCAGCTGCGGTGTCAGGGTGCTTTCCCTTGAGTTGCGCGAGGAAGGCATCGCCGGTCTGGGAACCGGCGAATGCTTCCGCCGCGTCGCTGATCCTCCTGCGGATCCGATCCTTGAGTTCGCTCGTGGCCGCCTCTGTGAAGGTCACCACCAGAATCTGGCCCATGGTGAGACCTGCTTCGAGGATCAATCGGAGCACCAGGGTCGCAATGGTGTATGTCTTTCCCGTCCCGGCGCTGGCCTCGATGAGGGTCGTGCCTCTGAGGGGGCAGTCGAAGAGGTTGAGTTCCCGCAGTTCACTCATCGCCAGGGGCCTCCTTCCTGGCCTCCAGAAGGGGTCCGTATACGAGTTGGGAAAGGCGCTGGAATTCCGCATCCAGGGGATCCATGTCCTTGAAGCAGAGACTCAGGTGGGAGTCCATGGATTCGCCCTTCTGGAAGTCGCTGCCCTCCCAGGCATTCTTGGCCTGCTTCATGGCGACCCCGGTGGACTTGCCCTTGATCAGTGTTCCCCGTGCGAAGGTCAGGGATGTTTCCGGAAAGAAGCGGAGCGGCTTCGTCAGTCCCTGCCAGTACAGATCCAGCAGTTGAGCCAGAATCTTCCGGGCTTGGGGCACGGGGCCGTAGTGAACCGCGTGCGCCTTTCTGTCTTCCAGGCCGATGAGGGTGCTTTCCCTTGGTGCGTGGGGAGTGGCGAGGGCATTGAGAACGAGGTGGGGAATCCACAGGTCCAGGTGATCCCTGGCCTTGATCTCTGCATGCCGGTAACGGACGAGCCGGTTCCCGTGTATGGGCTGAATTCGCCCCGAAATCTGAAAGCCGGCTATTTCGAGTTCCACATCCAGAAAATCCGCCCTGCCGGAGGGGACGAAGCGTCGGACCTCTGAGGCAAAACGCTCGACACTTCTGCTGGATCTTTTGAATGCGGCCTGGCCGGGGTTTCCGTGGGGAAGGAGGCCGGAAGCCTTCACCGTGGGGAAGAGCCGTTCCGTCTCTCCTCCAGCCATGACGGATTCGAGAAGGTCCCGTTCCATGCCGTACTTTTCGAGTCCTCCCAATTTGAAGGGTTCTGCGTCATCGAGAAGTGATTCGTCCTTTCGCATCTTGATCCCAAGGCGTTCCTCCAGGAGGACCCTGGCCGGGTTTCTGTAAAAGCGGCACAGGTTATCCAGGGACAGGGTTCTAAAGGCCTCATCGGGGGGAGTGAGCCCACTGGTGATGAAAGGGGTAGTCTCGGTCTTCCTTGCGGCCAGGCTGCGGGAAGCCTGCAGGTTGTCTTCCGAGTAGGAAAAGAGCCGGGAGTCCCCACGGAAGTAAGCAGGATTGAAAGGCTGCAGGCGGTGCCTGGTGAGAACCCAGTCCAGGCGGTCCCCGTCCTGGAGTGCGAAGTTTTGGTTGATCGTGTCCATGAGTTCACTCACCAGGACGGATGGAGGGATGATGCTGTTGTCCCGCGAGCTTTGCCCCGTGTAGGTGATGATGAGCGTTTCGCGTGCCGACACCAAAGCTTCCAGGAAGAGGTACCGGTCCTCGTTCCTGAGAGAACGGTCACCGGGTTTTGGGTTCTTGGCCATGAGGTCGAATTCGGTCGGCTTCGATTGCCGGGGGAAGGAGTTTTCGTTCATCCCCATGAGGCAGATGACCCGGAATGGAATGCTGCGCATGGGAAGCATGGAACAGAAGGTGAC
>CAZURN010000358.1:0-3306 GCA_964623165.1 uncultured Syntrophobacteraceae bacterium | reverse complement strand
AGGGTTTCACACCAAAGACGGGTGCAGGTGGTATTCAGGTCACCGAGTCCTACACGTTTGATGAAGCCGTCAAGACCCCGCAGTGGTGGATGCTCTGGGGGATGCTTTTCCTGAATGTTTCGGCCGGCCTTGGCCTGATATCTCAGCTCTCCCCCATGGCTCAGGATGTCATCAAGAAGGCCAGCGCCGATATCTCCGCAAAGGATCTGGCCGTTGCCGGCGGCACGATTCTGGCCTTGGCCTCAATTTTCAACGGCTTGGGACGTCTCTTCTGGGCCTGGACCTCGGACGCCATCGGCCGGAGAATGGTTTTCATCACCATGTTTGTCACCCAGACCATCCTTTACATTGTTTTGCCTCAAATAGGGAATCAGCTGATCTTCACCATCATCGCGTGTTACCTTCTGGCGTGCTACGGAGGCGGGTTTGCCACCATGCCAGCTTTTGCAGCCGATTCCTTCGGTCCGGCATACATCGGAAAAGTCTATGGTATCATGCTCACCGCTTGGGGTGCAGCCGGCATCGTAGGCCCCTTGGTCTTTGCCCAGATCAAATCCATCGCGGTTTACGTCGCTGCGGGACTCCTGGCATTGGGCTTCCTTCTGGCTGTGAGTTTCAAGAGACCGAAGCCCAAGGAGTAGAAACGTTTCAGGTGGAGGGGATTGGATCCAGGAGTGCGGTGTTCCCCATCCACTCCTTCCTCTATTCTCTTTCATTTTTGATGAATGGTTTTTTCTCATTGAGCTGTTCTCAATTCAAAAAGGAGAGATTGTCATGGCACCCTTTGATGAAAAGATCGCTCTCAGAAGTTTTCAGGAGATCAGCAAACTTTTGAGCTCCACCATGGAATTACCGGAAATTCTCAATCATATCCTGAGTGAAATTATCAAAGTCTTGGGCCTCAAGGGGGGCACCATCCGACTGGTCAACCCGAAGACCAACACCTTGGAGTGGGCGGCGTCGATAGGAGTGAGCCAGAAGTATGTCAACAAGGGCCCTGTGGACCTGGACAAAAGCGTGGGTGAGGCAATGACCGGGAAACCAGTGCTGGTCCTTGACGCGGCCAATGATCCCCGGATGCAGTATCCCAAACAGGCTCAGGAAGAGGGAATCGCCAGCATGTTGACCATTCCCATGAAAGCCAAAGGAGGCAAGGTCATAGGGGTGATGCGTCTCGTGACTGCCGAACGCAGGGACTACACCATGGACGAGGTGGATTTTGCCTGTGCTGTGGGCGAATTGGGCGCACAGGCCATCATCAATGCCAGGATGTTTGAGGAATTGACCAAAGAACTCAAGTATTTCAAAGGCATGATCGATGTCGCCAAGTTCTGGTAAGGCTCGGCCCCGCCCGGCTGAAACCCGGCAACAGCTCAGTTCATTCGCCATCGCGTGATGAGGAGACCATTGGAGGCCCGATGGCCCCACTTGGTCTCCTTGTCCATTGCATTCGCCCTGTTCACCCGCAGTTCGCGACGGACCGCCCAAGCACGACAGGCGAAACCAGCAACCCTTCATCGGGAATGCATCATTCCCGATGAGCCGGGGCGGTTTGCCGTGCGGCATCCAAAGAGACACTTTCGAGGAAAGCCAGGATTCTTTGGACAGTGAGGGATGGTGAATCCACATCGGAGCTGAGAGTGAAGTGGGCCACTTCCGTGTAGAGGGGAAGCCGGGATGCCAGGAGCGACCTGATTTCTTCCTCGGGAGTGAGTCGCGTGAGGGCGGGCCGCTGGCTGGCGGTGGCAGGGTCATCCCCAAGCCGCCTGCAGATGGTCTCAAAAGAGGCCTGCAGCCAAATGACGTGGAAGTGCCGTCTCAAGATCAGGCGGTTCGATGCCGAGAGCACCACGCCTCCCCCTGTTGCCACGACCATAGGGGGCTTTCGCGCAAGCGCTCCCAGAAGCTCTGATTCAGCCTGCCTGAAAGACTCCCAGCCGAAAGCGGACACCCATTCCTGAATGCTGGTGCCGAGGATTCTGGTCAACTCCTGATCCATGTCCACAAAAGGGAGCCGCAGCGCTCGTGCGAGAATCCTCCCAAGGAATGTTTTCCCCGTGGCACGGTAGCCGATGAGTGCTATACTTTTATTTTGGGTCATGGCAGGTGTATTGGTGTCGTGCATAAGATGCTGTTTAAAATGGATAAACCCGAGAAGATCCCTTCAGCCAGGCACAAGCGGCTAACAGCCGACAGACTTGCCTTCGCTCCAGCTCTGGCAGCGGCCCTGATCCGTCTTCACCATGCCACCTGCCACTTTACCATCATGGGAAAGGAGTATGAAGAGGAAGCTTTCCGCATCGGGAAAGCACCCATATTCACATCCTGGCATTTTGCCTTTCCCACCGTCATCTATCATTTCAGGGACCGGAACGGCATGGTCATGGTGAGCCGCAGCCGCGACGGGGAGTGGGTAGCAAGGATACTCGAGCACCTGGGGTACCGCAGTGCCCGCGGGTCGCCCGGCAAGGGAGGAGGCGCGGCGCTTCGCCAGCTGATTGCCCACATGAAGGAGGGATACTCGGCGGGTCTCATCGCTGACGGTTCTCAGGGGCCACCCCTCGTGGCGCAAAAGGGAATCCTGATCCTTGCAAGGCACGCCCAGTCGCCCCTGCTTCCCGTCAGCCTTGCAGCCTCTCCCTGCTGGCGATTCCGGAGCTGGGACAGGACCCTGCTCCCCAAGCCATTCTCGCATGTGGTCCTGACCTACGGACGCCCGATTTGGGTCGGGAGAGACGCATCGCCGGACGAAATGGAACGCTTGAGGGAAGACCTGGAGAAAACCATGAACCGGCTCACTGAGGATGCCCAGAGGATCCTGAGAAGAAACGGCCGCAGGTGAAATTGCGCAACGATGGCACACTCTCGTAACCATGCAGGTTCCCATTGCCAAGGCAAACCGTAGGGAAGAGAATTCAACTGTCCTTGCAAAGCGTTTCATGCTCTGTTATTGCACTCCAGCACAGTCCATTGATTCTGCAGGACGGAGAGGGTAGGGCGTGTCATGCCCCTGGTGCCATGGGGTTCTGTGGACAATTGGATTATAGTCACGCGCCCATGGCGAAAGCTTCAATTTTGGGTGATAATGATATGGAATCTGGAGTAGGGCAAATGATCGCTGGCTCCGCCTCGGCGGTGCTGGAGGAAAGTCCGGGCTCCACAGGGCAGGGTGCTGGGTAACTCCCAGTCTCGGTGACGAGCAGGAAAGTGCAACAGAAAGCAGACCGCCCCGCCATCGGCGGGGTAAGGGTGAAACGGTGAGGTAAGAGCTCACCAGTCCCGGTGGTGACATCGGGAGCTAGGCAA
>CAZURN010000357.1:0-3309 GCA_964623165.1 uncultured Syntrophobacteraceae bacterium | reverse complement strand
AGGATTGCAGTCTCAAAGGGAGGCAAGGTCTCCTTGACGGGCATGAACAACCAGGTCAGACGCATGATGCGACTCGCACGTCTGGATCAGATCTTTCCGCTCGATGAACCGGAAGGGGTGGGACTCAAACCATGAACGCTTCCAACCTGATCGAAATTCACGGATTGAACAGCGAGTATGGTGGACGCCAAGTGCTCTTTGATGTTCGATTCGGCATTCCAGCCCAGCGTGTGACGGTCATCATGGGTGTGAGTGGGTGCGGTAAGACGACGCTCCTGCGGCACCTGATTGGTTTGAAGAGGACCAATCCCGGTCAGGTGACGATTGAGGGCGAGGATCTCGGCACCCTCGGTGAGGAAAGACTCAGGGCATACCGGCTCCGAACGGGCGTTTTGTTTCAGGGGGGCGCGCTGTTCAACTCATTGAGCCTCACAGAGAACATCGCCGTTCCCTTGAAAGTCCATACCAGGCTTCCGGACGAGATCATCCGTATCATGGCCATCATTAAGCTGAGCATGGTGGGCTTGTCCGACTTTTGCGATTACATGCCGTCTCAGTTGAGTGGCGGCATGAGGAAACGGGCGGGCCTGGCCAGGGCCCTTGCCATGGATCCGGAAATCCTGTTTGTGGATGAACCGTCGTCGGGCCTGGATCCCATAACCGCCGCCGGCCTGGACAGGCTTATCATCGATCTGCGGGAGACGCTCGAGATGACCATTGTGGTGGTCACCCACGAGTTGGAGAGTGCTTTTCACATTGCGGATCAGATCATCGTGATGGATCAGGGAAGGGTGCTTGCCGTGGGATCTCCGGAGGAAATACGATCAAGCGTGGATGACAGGGTGCAGCAGTTTCTGAGCCGCGAGGCGGATCAGCGGGAATTAAACACGGATGGCTACTTTGCCTCCCTCTTGGGAGCCCGGTAGTCCGGCGGTTTCGCTCCGCGTGTTGGGACTCCCGCTTTGATGCCCCGCACTTCTCCAAGGGGGCGGACAGAACAGAATGGTTGATGTTCCCGGCAATGGCGACTGCGGCACGCAGCAATTGAGGAGAGCAAGCAGATGATTCATTGCGTTCAGTCCTTGGGAGCTCTCGCCTTGCATCGGCTGGCTGAGCTCGGGCGAATGGGAATGTTCTTCTTTCACATGATGCGCGGGATTCTGCGCCCACCCGGCAAATACGCCTTCGTGGTGAAACAGATTTACTTCATCGGGACCAAGTCATTTTTCGTGATTGGATTCACGGGTGCGTTTACCGGTATGGTGCTTGGACTCCAGGGATATTACACGCTTTCGAAATTTGGCTCCGAGGGTCTCCTGGGGTCGGCGGTCGCACTGAGCCTGATCCGCGAGCTGGGACCTGTTCTTTCAGCACTCATGGTGACCGGCCGGGCCGGGTCGGCCATGTGCGCCGAGATCGGGATCATGCGCATAGAAGAGCAGATCGATGCCCTGGAATGCATGGCCATCGATCCCCATGCCTACATGGTGGCTCCCAAGCTCATTGCCTGCCTCATTGCGCTCCCGCTTCTGACCGCGTTTTTCGACGTCGTGGGAATCCTTGGTGGTTACGCCATCGGAGTGGACCTGCTTGGCCTGAGTTCTGGCATATACATGGATGGAGTGGAGAGGAGTGTGGATTGGACCGATGTACGCATGGGCATCGTCAAGTCATTCTGTTTTGCGGTGATCCTCATCTGGATCTGCACATACAAAGGCTTCTATGCGGGGATTGATGAGGGAAATTTCGGGCCCGAGGAGGTCAGCAGGGCAACGACCAATGCGGTGGTTCTCTCCTCCGTCTCGATTCTCATCTTTGATTATGTGGTCACATCCGTCATGCTCTAGTGAGAGGGTTCTGTCATGGAACGAAAAAACATTGAATTGGGCGTCGGAATGTTCCTGCTGATCGGATTGGCTTGTCTTGCCTATGTTTCGCTAAAGCTCGGGGACATCAGTCTCTGGGATGGGTCCAGCTATGACGTCCATGCCAAGTTTTCCAGTGTCTCAGGCCTCAAGGAGAAAGCCACCGTCACCATGGCCGGGGTTCAGATTGGCCAGGTGCGACGCATTGGCCTCAAGGACGGGCAGGCTTTCGTCACACTGAGCATCAAGAAGGATGTAAAGCTCGAGGAGGACTCGATCGCGAGCATCAAAACCATGGGTCTCATCGGCGACAAATACGTGGCAGTCAGTCCCGGGGGTTCCGACGACTACATCAAACCGGGTGGTATGCTGCGTGATACACAGCCTCCGATGGATATTGAGAATCTCCTGGGCAGGTTTGTGTTCGGAGCCATGGACAAGAGTGAGGGCAAAACTCAAGCTCAGGAGCAACCCAAGGACCAGTGACTCTTGCCAAGGCAATTTGTAGGGTTCGACACACGACAGACGTTGGGGTTCAACCGCCATTTGCCGGCAAGACACTCCAAGGTCTCCTCAGCCCCTGTGGCTCTCTTCCGCAAAATACATCTTCTAACATTTTCGGCTGTTGATAATTCCGTAAGGAGCCGAACGACTCCGGGATGCCAAGGGCTCGCACGAGGAAACGTCAAGTATGGCTGGGGACTCTTCGGGGATGGAAGCGGCACAATAGGGGGAAGAAGAAAAAAGGCCGCCGGAAAATCCGACGGCCTTCCATGTAAACGAATACTAAAAATGCTCTGACGTTACTTCTTCATTTTCTTCATGAAAATGCCTTCGCACTTCTCAGCAGCGGCTTCAGCCCTGCGAGCAGCAGCTTCTGCTCTCGCAACCGCAGCTTCGATGGCGCGCATGTCGGCAGCGCACTTAGCTTCGAGTGCCTGAATTCTTTCCAGGCAAGGCTCAGGGCACTCTTTTGCTTGTTGTACGCATGCACAACCTGCGAAGTTGAAAGCAAAAGCCACCAGGAACAGTACTGCGATAACTTTCTTCATGACTCTTTCCTCCTTAAAAGCTAATCAGTAAATCCACAAGAAAACCCATCCCTCATTGCTAAATCCTCCTAGGGTCTACTCTATACCACCTCCCCTCTCCATGAATGATTCGTTCAGATTCGTGTGAATTTCCTGTCTAGAAATCCAGGATGATTCATGAATTTGACAAACGCTACTCCACAAAATCCACAAAATCAAGATTTTTTTTGCTTCACCAAAGGAAACACATCCTTTGAGGGTCACGCGCTGCAGGATCATTCAGGGATGAGTTCCACCATTTTCAAGGAACCACCGTCCTTGGAGATGCCGGTGATGTTCGTGGGCACTCCGTTCTGCAGGTGCACCGCGTTGAGGAACCTGTCTCTGTCCACCAGGTTCGCCTTGGGGTACTG
>CAZURN010000356.1:1962-3311 GCA_964623165.1 uncultured Syntrophobacteraceae bacterium | reverse complement strand
GCGAGGGCGGTGGAGTTTCTTTGAAAACATAAGGAGAACCAGTATGGCGCCTGATTCCAGGTTCTGGAGGCACCAGCTGGGGGAAGCTTCCAAACGTGGCCGGAGGCACAAGATGCTCCGGACCGTCCTTCCATTACTTCTTCTTTTCACCTTCAACACCTCACAGACAACAGCAAAGACGGAACCCGTCACGGGTTCATACAGCGTATTGGCATCTTACAGATTTCGCCAGGACACGCTGCAAGGAAACGTCGCGGCGCGCGCGTCGTTTTCCCGTACATCCGTATTGTCTCACACTTCCCCTACTGGACCATGGAGTAGTAGAATCCAGATCCACATTGCTGATGAACCGGCAATTCAAAGATACATCCGCCATTTAGAAGGTGAGGGCCGTTCCACCATGGCGCAAGCGCTTGAGCGCTCTTGGCCCTACCTTCCGGTCATGACCGAGATACTGGAGTCCCGCGGCGTCCCTGCGGAATTGATCGCAGTCGTCTCCGTCGAGAGCTGCTTCGACGGGGAGGCGTCGCACAGAGGAGCGGGTGGTTATTGGCAACTCATGGCGGCGACAGCACGAAGAATGGGGCTGAGAGTCGATCGCTGGGTCGATGAAAGGTTCGACCCCGTGAAATCGACGGAAGCCGCCGCCAAGTACCTGCGTTTGTACTATGACAGATTCCATTCATGGGAACTTGCCTTGGCCGCTTATAACGCCGGGGGCGATAAAGTGAGCAAGGCTTTGAACAAACGCGGAGCAACAAACTTCTGGGAACTCGCCAGGCGTGGAAGTCTGCCTGCAAAGACGCAGGCTTACGTTCCAAAAGTATTGGCAGCCGCCAAGGTCATGAGGAACTTGGAGGCTCACGGGTTTGATTATCCTCGCATTACCCCCATCTATGACTTTGAGCCAGTTCGGGTAAAATCCGCTTTGAAACTCCAGGAAATAGCCCGATGGATCAACGTCCCAGTGAACACCCTGCAGGAATTGAACCCGTCATTGCGACTGGATGTATTACCCCCAGATTGTAACGTCAACTTGAACATACCGTCCGGAGCCCGAGACAGATTTGACCTGGCTTACGAAAATCACCTCCGGAGGTAACCTCAAAACCAGGAACCGTCCCGCGGATGGCCTTTTCCCTCTGACGAGGGATGCATGAAGGAACCATGAGTATTAGGATGCTGGCAATTGAGCTTTATCGGACGATAAGGCAGGTCGAAGAGCTTGAGAAGAAGCTCAAGACCCTGGCCGCGGATGCTCCGGAAAGGGGCGATATTGAGAACCATCTGCGGCTGGCAAGGGCCGAGCGAAATCGTATCAGGGCAATGCTGGAAGGGGCCAAGGAATC
>CAZURN010000356.1:0-1862 GCA_964623165.1 uncultured Syntrophobacteraceae bacterium | reverse complement strand
TCGTCCTTGAACATGAGGTCCATCATGTTCTCGAACATGGCCGATTCCTCGAACGCCGGGTTCATGGTGGCGGATTCGATGAAGTCCTCCGCTTTGGTCGTGATGTCTGCGAATTTGAGAAACCAGTTGATCTTCTCCCGAATCTCCCGTTTGGATCGCTCAATGGTATCCCGCGTGTCGATTTCAAAGGCGTAGCAGTTGGTTACCCCGTCTATGGCCGTGGGTTTGCCGAAAACATCCTGCCCCAGCAGGTTGGACAAACTGTGCACCGGATTCGTCGAAGCCAGGAGGGTCTTTCGCCCCTGGTTGGCCGACCAGATGGCCGCAGCCCCAGCCATGACCGTCTTCCCAACGCCCCCCTTGCCCCCGAAAAAGATGTACTTCTGACGGGGACGATCCTTCATGAACTGACTCATGCTCGTGCCGATCTTGACCACAACACCCCTCCGCGTCACGGATCACAGGACATCGCCGTACATGGCCCTGCTCATCTTTTCAATCATTGCCAGCCCGGTCACGTCCCGCTCCATCTCCGGCACCGAGGCGTGGATCTGGCCGGCGAAATCCTTCTCGATGACCTTCAGGTAATGCTCCTGCATGGTGAACCGGTTCCTGAGGTATTCCGGGATGTTCTGATCCTTGAGCTCGCTCGGAAGGACCCTGTTGACGATGTAACCGCTCAGGGGAACATCGAATTTGGCGAAGAGTTCCGCCGCCTTCACGGTGTCCTTGATGACCATTTCCTCGGCAGTGAGGACAAAAAAGAAGGCGGTCTTCTTCTTGTCCGTCAGGATGCCCGAGGACCGGTTGATACGGTCCTTGATGTATAGCAGTTCCTTGAGGATGGCGTCCTCCTCGGCTTCCTTGTCCCGGCGTATGACAGCCGCAACCTGGTCGTACTCGCTCATCTGCTCGCGCAAATGGGTGATCTTGTCGATCCAGGCGTCATAGACGGATGCCATGCTGAGGTAATACAGGGCGTGCCCCAGGGGAACCAGGTCGTAGATGTAATAGTCGTAGCCGCCCTTGATGACGATGTCGACCACCTCGTCGAATATGGCGCTCTCCTCCATGGCCGGTTCCGCTGCCGCCGCCTGAATGTAACTCTCGATCTCCTCGGGGATCGTGTCCATCCCATACATGTCGAAGATCTTCTGGCGGATTTCCTGCTGGTACTCCTTGACACGGCGGTCTGCGTCGATTTCCTGGGCGTACAGGTTTGGAATGATTTCGGTGGGTCCCTTGCCGAAGATGTCCCTCTGAAATATGTCACTGAGCGACGCCTGCGGGTCTACGGAAAAGACCAGGACCTTCTTCCCCTTTTTCGCAAGGTAGTAGGCCGTGGCCGCCGAAAATGTCGTCTTTCCCAGACCACCTTTCCCGCCGAACATGATGTAGCGCCGATCCGGATACTGATCAAAAATGTCTGCAAGCGAAATAGGAATCACCCCTCTCTGGTTTGAAAGGTTTCAGGAACTGGACCAGGGCCGGTCCGGGAGAACGATTGTCCACACTTCTCTCCTCAGCGTCTCCATGGATCATCGACAGAGTTCATGCCAGGGCGTCCGTGAGGTCCTTTTCCCTGAGCATGCGGCGCTTCCACGTGGAAATCTGGGGAACGACATACGGGAGCAGCCGCAGGGAATAGTAGGGTGGGAGGATTGGAACCCCGAGCATGTCTCCCATGGTGATCAGAATGAACAGGTGCTCCATGCTCGATCTGGTCTTCAGGGCGAACCGGGCCGAATCATGGGCCGCAACCCCGTAAACGAACTCCTTGACGGCTTTGAAAAAACCTCCCTTTTTCTTTTCCTCTTCCGACATGCAAGTCCCTCCCTTCATCAAAAGCGAGGAGGCCCCGC
>CAZURN010000355.1:0-3318 GCA_964623165.1 uncultured Syntrophobacteraceae bacterium | reverse complement strand
GAGGGAAAGCATATCCACATCCCGGAAGCCGAGGTGGGGATCATCAGCGGGAGTATCCGAAACAAGGAGCACCTGGAGGTGGCCGAGGAGATGCGCAAGCAGTGCAAGCTCATCATTGCCTTCGGCACCTGCGCGACCCATGGAGGCATACCGGCCCTGGCCAATTCTTATGAAAAGCAAGAGATCATTGAACGGTACTACTCCACGGAGACCACCGACAAGGTGGACTTTGTGCCCAGTGACGGGATACCTGAGCTGTTGGACTCAGTTTACGCTCTGGATGAGAAAATCAAGGTAGACGTTTACCTCCCCGGCTGCGCACCTCATCCGGACGTGGTTTTCAATGCCCTGGCCGGGCTCCTGGGGATCATACCGCTTTCCCTGCCTGAAAAGAGCGTGTGCGACACGTGTCCGACCATACGGGAGGGTAAGGGCGATGTGAAACAGCTTCGGCGGTTCCTCCAGGCACCCCATTACAAATCACCGGATGAACCCCTGGACAAGATGCGCTGTTTCCTGGAGCAGGGATTCCTGTGCATGGGGCCGGTGACCCATGCCGGATGCGGGGGGGACAAGGTGACGCCCAGGTGCATCATTGCCAGGGTCCCTTGCAGGGGCTGCTACGGACCGGTCCAGCGGGACGGCAATCAGCTCCTGGATATGCTCAATGCGCTGGCATCCAATGGAATCGATATCAGCTCGCTCCCGGAGCACATTTCGCTCCTGCGATTCTCCGGGGCCCACGGTCTGCTTCGGCCTGTCAAAAAACGGAAGGAGGCCTGATCCATGTCTCAGGTGATCAACATCGCGCCCATTTCGCGCATCGAGGGACACGGCTCCATTGCCATTCACCTCGATGACGACGGGAATGTGAAGGACACCAAGGTGCACTTCATGTCCTTGAGGGGTTTCGAGAAGTTTGTGGAGGGAAAGCCCGCCGAGGAGGTTCCCCGCATTGTCAACCGCATCTGCGGTATCTGCCCGTGGCACCACCACCTGGCGTCCAACAAGGCTGTGGACCTGTGCTTCGGGGTGACCATCCCCCCCGCTGCGAGGAAGTTGAGAGAGTTCGTCCAGACCGTTTCTCACGCCGAGGACAAACTCCTCAATTTCTACTTTCTGGCTGCACCGGATTTTGTCATGGGCCCCGACGCGGACTATGCGGTGCGCAACGTCATCGGAGTGGCCAAGGCCAACCCGGAACTCGCTACCAAAGCCGTCCAGATGCGCTACATGGCGAAGATGATCCTGGAGAAGGTGGGCGGAAAGGCCATCCACCCCCATGCCGGGGTCACCGGGGGCTTCTGCAGGCCCTTGCTGCAGGAGGAGCGGGAGGATTTCAAGGCCAAGCTCACAGAGCTCCTGGATTTCGCTTCCTTCACCCTGGAATTTGCCAAGACTCAGGTGTTCCCCAACTATCTGGACGCCGTGGCGTCTCTCGGGGTCATCAAGACGGGATTTCTCGGCACGGTGGATGATGAAGGCAAGCTTGCCCTGTATGACGGCAAGCTCCGTCTCATGAAGTCCGACGGTTCCATGACCGAGTTCAGCACCCAGGACTACGTGGATTACCTTGGTGAGGCTGTCGTGCCCTATTCTTACGGCAAGTTTCCTTACGCCCGGTGCTGGGGCGAGGGATTCTCTCTCGATGTGGAGAGTCCCAAGGGGATCTACCGGGCCAACTGCCTTGCTCGCATCAATGTGGCCGACAAGATCGGCACCCCAAGAGCCCAGGCGGAGTTGGAGGAATTCAGGGAAAAATTCGGAAGGCCCGCCCAGGCCACGCTCCTGTACCACTGGGCCAGGCTCATCGAGGATGTGTATGCCTATGAGCACGCCCTGGAGCTCCTTGAGGATCCGGAAATCTGTGGGACGGACATCCGGGCCAAGGTGGAGCCCAAGGCGGGAAGGGGCGTTGGCTGCCTCGAGGCTCCCCGGGGGACCCTTATCCACGACTATTCGACGGACGATAACGGGCTCATCACCCGGGCCAACCTCATCGTGGGTACGACCCACAACCTCGGCCCCATCAACATGAGTGTCAACCAGGCAGCCACTACCCTCATCAAGGGAGGGAATGTCACTGAGGGCATTCTCAACCGTATCGAAATGGCGGTGCGCGCCTACGATCCTTGAATTTCCTGCGCAACCCACTGCCTGGACGGCAGTGCAGGGATCCCGATCACGGTCATCGATGCAAGGGGTAATGTAGTTGCCAAGCAAGCTTAGCTTTTGGGCTTAGAAAAGAGGAGCGGCAATCAGAAGCCCCCTCGATCGGAGGGACAAGACAAAAAGGGGATGGTCCATTCAGCCATCCTCGTTCTTGTTTTTGGAGAGGATTCTTTGAGGTCAATCCTGTGGGTGTCCGAAGTGACGTTGTCGCTATTTTCTGGTAGCGCCTTTCTCAGCTCCCCTGCTGCTGATCGATTACTTGAGATGCCATCCGGTTATGGACTACGGATCCGTTCGTTGATTGTGGGATGCAGCCTCCCACAATGGACATCCTTCGAACAATGGGAACACACTGGTGGAGATCCCGTCTTGATTCTTTCGCCTGTCAGGCAAAAGGCATGCGGATGTGGAGCAGCATCTGAGATTATTCGCTTCTGATTGTCTCGTGATAGCTAGGGAATCTCTCCACCATAGAAAAGAGGAGGCTTGAACAGTCATGGAGAACGAAAATTTGGAAGGAAAGAGGTGGTGGATTGCCCTCGGGGCGATCGTCATGCAGTTGTGCCTGGGGACCGTATATGCGTGGTCCGTTTTCAAGAAACCGTTCATGACCGCACACAATTGGGGGGAAACAGCCACACAGATCACTTTCATGATCTGCATCGGGATGATCGGTCTTGCTGCCGCATTTGGCGGGACTCTGGTAGACAAGAAAGGGCCACGATTCGTGGGTACCATCGGCGGCATCCTGTTTGGCATCGGGACGCTGCTCGCTGGTTTGGCGGATCAAATGGCGAACATCTGGCTCCTCTATCTCGGTTTCGGGTTCATCGCCGGGTTGGGTAACGGCTTTGGGTACATCACCCCCATTGCAACCCTGATCCGCTGGTTCCCCGACAAGAGAGGCCTGGTGACCGGATTGGCCGTCATGGGTTTTGGAGCGGGGGCGTTTTTCATGGGCATCATCGCCCCCAAGATGATTATCTCCCAGGGGTTGGCCAAGACCTTCTACATCTGGGGGGTGATCTTCCTCATTGCCGTTACCGCGTCCGCCCAGTTGTACAAGAACCCTCCCAAGGGGTGGCTGCCCAAGGGTTTCACACCAAAGACGGGTGCAGGTGGTATTCAGGTCACCGAGTCCTACAC
>CAZURN010000354.1:0-3334 GCA_964623165.1 uncultured Syntrophobacteraceae bacterium | reverse complement strand
GGTTTGCCAGTGTGGGCACGGAAAAAAGCAAGGGGAGCAAGGTCTTCGCCCTGGCTGGCAAGATCAACTTCAGCGGTCTGGTGGAGATCCCCATGGGAACACCCCTTCGCAAGATCGTGGAGGACATCGGGGGGGGAATTCCCAACAAGCGCAAGTTCAAAGCGGCTCAGACAGGGGGCCCCTCGGGGGGCTGTATCCCGGCTGAGCACTTCGACATCCCCATGGACTACGAGAACCTGACCGCGGTGGGTTCCATCATGGGCTCGGGGGGCTTGATCGTCACCGATGAGACCACCTGCATGGTGGACATGGCCAAGTTCTTCTTAAGCTTCACCCAGAAGGAGTCCTGCGGCAAGTGTGTCCCGTGCAGGCTCGGGACCAAGAACATGCTGGAGACCCTGACCTCCATCTCCAAGGGCACGGCCACCATGGAGGATCTCGACCTGCTCCTCGAGCTCGCCCAGGATGTGAAGGCGGGGTCCCTCTGCGGCCTCGGACAGACGGCTCCCAACCCGGTCCTTTCCACGGTGCGCTACTTCCGGGACGAGTACGAGGCCCACATCCTCAAAAAAGAGTGTCCGGCCAGGGTCTGCCGGGACCTCATCAAGTTCCAGGTCAACGTCGACGTCTGCACCAAGTGCGGCCAGTGCTTCAAGGCCTGCCCCGTCGAGGCCGTCACCTGGAAAAAGAAGGAACCTGCCTTCATCATCAAGGACAAGTGCATCAAATGCCGCTCCTGCATCCTGGCGTGTAAATTCCACGCCATCGACTGAGGCGCATTTGCATGGTTTCTTAGGGGTTTTCCCTCACTGACATTCAGATATGGGCAAGAGAGGAAAGATGGACAAGGACATCATCACCCTGACGGTACATGGCAGAGATTTCCAGGGGAAGAAGGTTCAGGGCAGAAGAGGACAGACGGTGCTCGAGGTGTTCCGGGAAAACGGCATTTATGTCCCCACCCTGTGCTATCACCCCAAGATGCCGGCTTATGGCGGTTGCCGCCTGTGCATCGTGGAAATCGAGAACATGCGGGGATTGCCGCCTTCGTGCACGACCCCCGCCGTGGACGGCATGACGGTGCACACCCACACGGAACGCGTCACCCAGGTGCGCAAATCCGTCCTGGAGCTGTTGCTCGCCTACGGGGACCACAACTGTCTCCTGTGCGAACAGACGGGCAACTGCGAACTGCAGGACCTGGTCTACGAGCACGGAATCGACCGAGTGCGCTTCAAGTCCAGTTTCAAACCCAACCCCAAGGACGACTCCAACACCATGATCGTGCGCGACCCCAACAAGTGCGTCCTTTGCGGCCGCTGCGTGAGGGGTTGCCTGGAAGTCCAGGTGAACGGGGTCATCGACGTGGCCGCCCGGGGGTCGGACTCCTTCATCTCCACGTTCAACGGAAGTCCTCTCAAGGAATCCAACTGCGTCTTCTGCGGGGAATGCGTGAACGTGTGCCCGACGGGGGCCCTCACATACAAGCAGGCCCGCTTCAAAGGGCGCCCCTGGGAGGTGAAGAAGGTCCCGACCACCTGCACCTACTGCGGTGTGGGATGCCAGCTGGAACTGAACGTGAAGGACAACGCCATTGTGAAGGTTTCATCGAGTGAGAGCCTCGATGGCCCCAACAATGGGAGCCTTTGCGTCAAGGGGAGGTTCGGCTACGACTTTGTGAACCATCCGGACAGGCTGAGAATGCCCCTCATCAAGGAGCAGGGGGTTTTCCGGGAAGCCTCCTGGGATGAGGCACTTGACCTGGTGGCCCAGCGCTTCTCGACCATCAAGGCCAAGTCGGGTCCCGACGCCCTCGCCTTCTTCACCTCGGCCCGGTGCACCAATGAAGAGAACTACCTCATGAACAAGTTTGCCCGGGCGGTTGTCGGCACCAACAACATTGATCACTGTGCACGACTTTGACACGCTTCCACCGTGGCCGGTCTGGCCGCGGCTTTTGGAAGCGGCGCCATGACAAATTCCATCGCCGAGTTCGAGAAGTCCGACGTGGTCCTGGTGACGGGTTCCAACACAACAGAGATGCACCCGGTCATCGCCTCCTTCATCAAGAGGGCAGTGAGGAACGGAAGGACCAAGCTCATCGTGGCGGATTCAAGGAGGATCGATCTCGTGAACCACGCTGAAATCTGGCTTCGCCAGAAGCCAGGTACCGATATCGCGTGGCTCAACGGCATGATGCACGTGATCATCAAGGAGGATCTGTACGCCAAGGAATACGTGAATGAGCGCACCGAAGGCTTCGACGAACTGAAGAAAATTGTTTCCTCATATACGCCTGAGAAGGTGGAGGAGATCACGGGGATTCCGAAGGACGATCTCGTTGCCGCTGCAAGGCTTTACGCCAAGGCCCCTGCAGCTTCCATCGCCTATGCCATGGGCATCACCCAGCACATCAACGGAACCGACGCGGTCAAGACCGTCGCCAACCTTGCCATGCTCTGCGGAAACGTCGGCATAGAGGGTGGAGGGGTCAATCCCCTGCGGGGCCAGAACAACGTGCAGGGCGCTTGCGACATGGGAGGGCTCCCCAACGTTTTTTCCGGCTATCAACCGGTGACAGTCGAGGAAAACCGGGCCAAGATGGCTGCAGCCTGGGGCGTGTCAAGCCTTCCGGCCAACGTAGGGTCGACCATCGTCGAGATGATCGATGCCGCCGGAAAACACAAGATCAAAGGTCTCTATATCATGGGCGAAAACCCCATGGTGAGCGACCCCGACCTACATCACGTAGAGGAGGGCCTCAACGGCCTCGACTTCCTCGTGGTTCAGGACATCTTTCTGACGGAAACGGCAAGGCTGGCCGATGTGGTACTCCCATCCGCCTGCTTCGCAGAGAAGGAAGGGACCTTCACCAACACGGAACGGCGGGTGCAGCTCATCAGGAAAGCCGTTGAGCCCCCCGGCGAGGCCCGCCCCGACTGGGAGATCCTTTGCGGCATCGCTCAGAGGATGGGCTATTCAATGACCTATGAGAACGCAGAGGCTATTTTCGCAGAGATCGCCTCGGTAACACCCTCTTATGCCGGCATGACCTACGAACGCCTTGCAAATGGTGGGCTTCAGTGGCCTTGCCCAAGCCCCGAGCACCCCGGGACCAAGTATCTGCACAAAGACCGCTTTGTCCGCGGGAAAGGGCTCTTCCACGCTATCGAGTGGATCCCCCCGGCCGAACCAACCGATGAGCAGTACCCATTCATCCTCACCACTGGTCGCGTACTCTACCAGTACCACACGGGGACCATGAGCCGTCGTTCCGTTGGACTCAACGAGCGCTACCCGGAATGCCTGGTGGAAATCAACGAGGAGGATGCGG
>CAZURN010000353.1:0-3359 GCA_964623165.1 uncultured Syntrophobacteraceae bacterium | reverse complement strand
GATTCCACCTCGATGGAACCGTTCATCCGTTCGAGGTTCTCCTTGACCACATCCAAGCCAACGCCCCTGCCCGCGGTTCCGTCAACCCGCTCCTGTGTGGATATTCCAGGCAGGAAGATGGCATACAGCAACTCTTTCTCGGAGAGCCGCTCCAGTTGTTCAGGGGAGATCCTCCCTTGGCTCAGCAGAATTGCCTTCAACTTGTCAGTGTCGATTCCCCGCCCGTCATCCTCAACCTCGATGACCACGTAATCCCCTTCGTGATAGGCAGCCAGCCGGATTGTGCCGATCTCCGGTTTGGAGGCCATCAAACGTTCCGCCGGTCCCTCCATGGCATGGGCAAGGGCGTTGCGCAGCAACTGCACCAAGGGATCGTGCATCTGTTCGAGAACTCTCTTGTCTATCTCGGTGTCGGCGCCCTCCACGACGAGGTCAACCTGCTTCCCAAGCTTCAAGGCTTGGTCTCGCACCACGCGAGGGAATCGTTGAAAGAGGTGGGAGATGGGGAGCATCCGCACGCGCATGATGGAATTCTGGAGGTCATTGGCTACCCGGCCCAGTGACTGAGTGGATTCATTGAGTTTGAACCCTAGCGCTCTGAATTTCCGAAGTTCCTGCTTGGAGAGTTTGCCTTGAGTGGTCAGTTCACGAAGGATCTCGCGAAAGGAAAGAGATGCCTGGATGAACTCGGAACGGGTCACAACCAATTCTCCCACCTGGTTGAGGAGTTGATCGACCTTCTGAGCATCAACCCTGAGGGTCGATGCGCTGACGGTTTCATCACCAGTTCCTGCCTGCCTTCCTCTCCTGGAAGTGGAGTGCTCTGCCTCGATTCCAGTCGATGACATATCCACCGGTTGTGCTTTGGGAATACCTTTGGCGACTGATTTCATGGGATGAGACGGCGGGTCCGGCTCATTTGTCGAGGCCAGAAGTGGATCCTCGAGATCGTCAAAGGAAATATCCATCACAACAGCTGGACCCGGTGACTGCTCTTGTTCTGCGCGGCTCATCTGAAGAGCCGCTACTTCCAAGCCGGGGAGAAGTCTGCGCAGTGATTCGGTGTGACGTTCGAAAAGCTCGACACAGCCCGAGGAATTCAGCAACCCCTCCTCGTGCCTTCCCACAAGAGTGTCGTCCCATTCCCGCAGGGTGTCGATCATGGATTCGTATCCCATGTAGCGGGATGATGACACAAGTTTTCCCAGGATCTCTCGAAACTTGCCCAGCAGAATCGCATCGATGGGCCTGTTTTCCGTGCCCGAAATCAAGGATGCGAGTTCCCTCAGTTGTTGGGAAACCGATTCGGTGAAGATGCCCAGGAGCTCTTGGTCTTCCTCCTGGAAGACTTCGCTGGCATCCTCACCTTCAGAGTGACCAGAGACATCCACGGAGGTGTGGAAAAGCTTCAGACCAGGGAGAAGTCGTTCAACGGCTCGCCCGGAGTCTTCGATGAGCCTGGCCAGGGCTGTCCCATCTTCAGAAGTCTTACCGCGCTCCTCCCCGAGAGCCACTTCAAGATTCCGGAGTTGGATCACCACGCGCTCATAATCCATGTATTGCGATGAGGAGATGAGTTTTCCCACGAATCCCAGCAGAGCTTGATATTCTTCATCGGTGGTGAGTCTTCCCCTCATGGCTTGGGAGAGTTCGTACAGCCTTGTGAAGTGTTCCTGAAATGAGTTCAAGAAGATGGTGAAGAGCTCCTCGTCTTCCTCTTCGATGATGTCTTCGGGGCTGGAAAGAGGCCTTGGTGCCTCCTGCGCCGCTTGGGGTTGATAGGATTCTGCCACAGGAACAGGGGAAGCAGCTTGATCCAGGGGTTTACCAATGGAAAGCTTCAGCAGGGGATCTTCAACGAATGCGTGGTCTTGATCCGCGCCCATTTGCTGCGTTCCTTCCGGAGCAGGCTCATCCGGAGCGGCGGCTGAATGGAGCTCACTGAGACTTTGCATTAGCTCGGGAGGGATGGGGGGATCCACACCATGGTCGTGAAGATGGGCAATAGCCGAAGAGATGAAATCGACACAAGCGAGCAACGTGCTCACTGCCTTGGGCGTGAGGGGCCTTGGGTTATTCTGAAGGGTGCTCATGAAGCTTTCCAGTTCATGGGTCAGACTGGCAAGCTGTTCGAACCCCATATAGGCGGAAGCCCCCTTGATGCTGTGGGCTGCCCTGAAAATGCGGCTCAATTCTCTCTTATTGGAGCCTTCCCGCTCCAGGATGAGCAGACACTCTTCGAGTTCCTGAAGGTGCTCTTTCACCTCTTCGATGTATTCGAACAAGAAATCCTGAGAAGCCATAATGTCCTCGATCTGCGACCTATGAGGTTGACAGGTTCCCGGCTTGATGGCTCGGTCCGAGAGTCCGCATTCATTCGCCCTGAAAGCATCGCCGGGCTTTCCGGACTGGATGGGATCCGACTGATGGTCATCCCATTGCCGAGAGAGTGCGCAACAGGGACGCCTCGTCACCCTTCTTGATCACGTCCTTAACAGGAAGTCTTTGAATCCGCTCCACCATGTTGGGGACATCCAGAAGGGTGTAGAAGATGATGGTGGCATCCGGATCCCAGTCGAAGATGTCTTTCGCTGCGGCGATTCCGTCCTTTCCTCGCATGGTGATATCCATGGTGACGACATCTGGCCTTGTCTGCCGGTAGAGCTCAACAGCCTCTTCCCCGTCTTTGGCCTTTCCCACCACCTGATGACCGGCCTCGGTAAGGCACTGAACCATGCGATGCCGCATGAAATTCGAGTCATCCACCACAAGAATACGTTTGGACATGTGCACTAACCTTCAGTAAATGGCCCTTCAAGCCACTTCCCGATCCTTTCCTCCGCCCGGAGCGCGTGATGCTCAAGGGAGGAATGGAGACTGGACCGTTGAGGGAACATTCCGTTCCTTCTCCCTTCAGACCGAGGGCCAGTGGCGCGAGTTCCTCATCGGAAGAATGGGCCGGTTTGGGTCCCCCGGGCCAACGATGCATTCCCGTCGACCCGGTGATGCCAAAAGCCGATGCTAAAGTTCTGCCTGTTCTCGCACTTCTGTGCTTGCAGGCCGGGCTCCGTCTCCTGCCTGACCAACCACAGCTCCACCGTTCCCCGTGCTGGCAGGTTTCACCATGTCACCCTGTCCCATGTTGCCGACCTGTTGAGTCGGTTGGGGGCTCTTGGCCGCTGTGTCCTTGATGTGTGTTTCCGCGTCGATCTTGAACTGAGCGATCAGGGCACTGAATTCATTCATGACGACGGCGAGCTTGTCGCTCTGCTGCTGTGAATTCTTGGCGCCGGCGGCATTGGTCAGTGCGACGGTGCTCATTTCGTTCACGATCTGCTGCAGCGCCTGGCTGCGTTCCT
>CAZURN010000352.1:0-3384 GCA_964623165.1 uncultured Syntrophobacteraceae bacterium | reverse complement strand
CTCGTGGCGAGTGCTCTGAGCGCGATCAACGCATCCATGCAGCTTGGATACAGCGGTGGATTCCATCTCACCGAAGACTGGCAGGGGAACACCCACAAGAGCGAAGTCCACAATTACCAGGAATTCTGTGCCCCATCCTGCACGGGATAATGGACGTCGGAAGTCGGAAATCAGAAGTCGGAAGTCGGAAATCGGAGACCGACATCCGGTTGCCATGAAAGGAGATACGATGCCGGATTACACCAAGAGTGAGTATGACGACAGAAGGGCTGAGGCCATCGCCCGGAGGGACATGGTCCGCAGGGAGACCCAGAACTTCGAGAAGCAGATGCACGGGGATTTTGCCCGGCAGTTGGCGGCCAGGAGGATGATGGAGGGGGACTTCAGGCAGAAGGCAGGATTACAACGGGAACTCCAGGGCACGTGGGGCCAGCGTGCCGCCCAGGACAGCTCGTCCACGGGACATACCCGCAGCGGGCTGCCCAGGAGCGCGAAATCCAGGGAACCCTCGCGGACAGGCAAGCCGGGGACATGGCAAAGCTCCAATACCAGTACGGGCCTGGGAGCCTTGAGGAGCGCAAGTTCATGGCCGGTCAGGGGCTGGAGGAACAAAAACTTGGCCTGGAAGGAAGAAAGATGGATCTCTTGGGGGACTATTACGGAACCCAGAAGAAGAAAGAGTGGATCGATGCCATGAGCAATATCCACAACAATGCCGTCAAGCTCTTCCCGGATGACGCGGAAAAGGCCAGGGCATACATCGACAAGGAAATGAGCAGGGTGAGAGGGCTTTTCCCTGAGTTCGCGCCGGTTGCCGGATCTGAAGCAAAGGCACCCCCAGTTGGAAAGCAGACCAATCCAATTCCTGAAGGTTCAGAAATTGTCGGGGAAACTCCTGGCGTTTCAAGGGGGGCTGTGAAGATGCCCGGAGGGATCATCAAGAGTTTCGATGAGGCTGCCGGGAACGTACAGCCCCAGCAGGCAGGGTTCCTCCCGCCGAGACAGAACATCCCGGCATCTGTCCCGACTCCTACCCAGAAGCTCAGAGGGACACAGTACACGACCGCTTCCGATCCAACGATGATGGGAGAAGGAGTCGGAAGAATTTCCAGCCAACCGGCCATGCCTGACGTACAGATGGGCCAGGAAGAGGCCAGGATCGCAGCCAAGAGAAGAGCAACACCATGTGGATTCACGTACTGAGGGAAAGGGACTGAAGGGACGTAGAGGACGGTAGAGACGGTGCCGTGTATTTAGATCTCCAGATCGCGTTTAAGGTCCTCAAGAGAGATACTTCCCTTCTACTCGACCTCCGCGAGAGACCTCAGAGCGTCTAGTAGGCCAATTCTATCCTCCAGCGACTCAAAGGGCTGGATATCGTCCTTGACGCCTTTCACGAGGTCACTCCAGCGTGGGTCATGCTTTTGGCCGGTTTTTTCGCGACGAAGAGAGCGGAACCAGTTTCACAGTGAGTTTACATCCAACGGCTTCTGCGTATTTTTGAAGTGTGGCAACGGTTGGCGAGTGATGCCTGCTGCCACCGCCGCTTTCGAGCCTGGCAACGGATGGAGTCTTCGTGCCCATGCGTCTTGCAACATCAGCCTGGCTGAGTTTCGCCCGCTTCCGCGCCTTGAGGAGCTCATCGAAAAGGGCGAATTCCGGTTCAAGGGCATCATATTCCGCCTTGACCGCAGGGTCTTTCAACATTTCCTGAATCATTTCATCATGCGTCAGCATCAGATTTCACCTTCTTCATGCGCGCCCGCGCCAGGGCAAGTTCTTTCGGCGGAGTTTTGCCCGCCTTCTTGACGAACGAATGCAGCATCATGATGCGGTGTCCAACAAGAGTACAGTAGAAGACGCGGCCAATCCCTTCAGCCGATTTCATCCTGAGTTCGAAGAGGCCATCGCCCATGGCGCGAGAATGGGGCATGCCCAGATTTGGCCCATGAATCAGCATGCGTTGGGCGAGATGAATGTAACGGGCCTGAATCCCGGCCGGAAGTGACATGATCTCCCGCTGCAACGCCTCATTGTAATAGGCAATCTGCCATTTCATGGGATTTGATATTAACAAGTACGTTAATATTAGTCAAGGGAACCAGGGAAACCGGTTCCCTTTTCTTTTTCATCAAATGCATTCCGCGACTTTTCGTGTCGCATTGCGAAATTTCATGTCGCAATGGAGGGAACATGGCCTTCGATCTCAAGAAGTACCGCGATGAGAATGTCCACTGGTACGGTGACGCGCCACTTGAGGACGTCGCGAAAGACATCTATGAGCGTGGCGGCGAGGAATACCACGGTGGAAGGCCTTTCGAGGACTGGTCAAAGGAGACCGGCATTGCGGACCAACTCGCGAAAGACGCCGAGGAGAGGCAGAGAGCCGAGATCCAGAGGCAGAAACAGGAGTCCATCGCCAATCGCGAGATCATCGGCGGCCTTGCCTCTGACGTTGCCGGAGGCCTCGTGGACTACGGGGAACTTGGGATGCGGGCCGTTCGCGCCGTTTCCCCAGAGGGTTCATGGCTTGAGCGGAAGGCCACGGAAGGGATCGAGGGCATCAAGAAGGTGAAGGAGGAATCGCCGTTCCTCGCTTCTCCTGAAGAATCACCCGATACCGGCTTCTTCTCCAGGGCCATACACGGTGGGGTGAGGTCCGCGGCCCAGTCGATTGCCGCCGGCCTTCCTTCCGCACTCGCGGGGGCCGCGATGGGATCCGCAGCAGGTCCTCTTGGGACCGCCATTGGTGCCGTTGCCGGTTACGCCCTGGGTGGAGCAACCCAATTCGGCCTCGCCCAGTACGACGATGTGATGGAGCGAGGACTCAAAGCCGGGAAGACGCGAGAAGAGGTCGAACCCCACGCGATCCGCGAAGGCCTCTATGAAGGGGGTTTTGAGTTCGCGAGTGATCTTCTCGAAGGCATGACCATGGGTGCCGGTAAACTCCTCACTGCTCCAGGGAAGCAGGCTGCCAAGGCGACCATCAAGGACATGATGAAAACCTCTTTCAAGGATCTTGCCAAGCGCACCGGCAAGACCGCGGCCATTGAAACCGGTTCGGAGATGCTCACCTCCGGGGCCGAGGCCGAAGAGGAACATGCCCTCGGGATCGGAAACGAAAGGTTCTGGAGTGCCGCGACGGATGCATTCGGCCCCAGCATGGTGGCTTCACTCATCTTCGCGGGCCTGGGGCACGCCAACGTCAAGTATGCCCAGAGCAAGATCAGGAAGACGCTGGAAAACCCTGAATACACGGCAGAGGCCGATAAGAAGTACCTTGAACTGAGCGACCAGCTCGCCAAGACGCGGGACCCGAAGAAGGCCGAACAACTCAAAGGGGAACTCCAGGGACTCTACCCTCGGACCAGGGCCGCCGCCATC
>CAZURN010000351.1:0-3386 GCA_964623165.1 uncultured Syntrophobacteraceae bacterium | reverse complement strand
AAATACGTGGAAGAGTGACCAGTCGCTGGTGAGATGGTCTCGCGTTCAGTTCCCCCTCCCGTTGGCGGGGACGGCCAGGGGGAGGGGAGTTTAAACCGCTTGCGGTGCAGATGACGAAGCACTTACCTGCCCAGCCCACTTCGACGGAGTGATCCACCGCGTCTTAAGGAGAACAGGACGATGGGATACAAGAAGATTCTCGTGGCCATGAGCAGAGCGTGGGCTGAGCCGGTGGTCTTCCAGAAAGCTTTGACTCTGGCTCGGGAACAGGGGGCCCAGATGCTTCTCTTCCATTGTGTTGTCCCGGGCACGGTGGCGGAGATGGAGGAGAGCATCGGCACGGTGTCGGAACTTGAACTATCCGGCTCCCAGCGGATTCTGGGGGAAAGGCAGGGGAGTGAGATCAAGCAGGCCCAGGCTTGGCTGGATGGTTTCGTGAAAGAAGCTGCGGACCAAGGCATCGCGGCGCAAGCCGTTGCCGAGGAGGGTGAACCCGGTACCCGCATTTGCGATTTGGCGACCCGTTGGAAAGCGGACTTGGTGGTCATTGGAAAAACGGGACGAGGATACTTCGTGGAACGTCTAGCGGGGAGCATCGCGAGCCAGGTGGTTCACGGCTGTCCGTGTTCGGTCCTATTGGTCCGCCAGGGATGAGGCCTTGTCAAGTCACAGGCAGAGAGAGGGAGGGACAGATGGGGGGAAATGCGGAACAGACAGCCAACAAGATCGAGGTGAAGAACCTCACCAAGCGCTTCGGTGAACTCCTGGTCCTGAACGGCATATCCTTCAACGTTCAAAAAGGGGAATTCCTCAGCATCGTGGGTCCCACGGGATGCGGCAAGACGACCTTCCTCAACTGTCTGTCCAAACTCATACCGACTTCGGAAGGGAACATTTTCATCGATGGCGAAGAGGCTGATCCCAAGAAGCACAATATCTCGTTCGTTTTCCAGGAACCCACCTGCATGCCTTGGAGGACGGTGAGGGAGAACGTGGCCTTTGGGATGGAGGTCAAACAGTTTCCCAGGGAGAAGCTCGAAGAGAGGCTGAAGTACATTCTGGATCTGGTCGGTTTGACGGACACGGCGGACCTTTACCCCAACCAGGTTTCCGCCAGCATGGAGCAGAGGATGGCGGTGGCCCGCGCATTTGCCGTGGACCCGGACCTTCTGCTCATGGATGAGCCTTACGGTCAGTTGGATGTCAAGCTTCGATATTACCTGGAGGATGAACTGGTTCGCCTGTGGCAGGCCCTGAAGAGCACCGTCGTCTTCATCACCCACAATGTGGAAGAGGCGGTATATGTGGCGGAGAGAATCCTCATCCTGAGCAACAAGCCCACGAGCATCAAGGCCGAGGTGAGAGTTGACCTTCCTCGCCCGAGGAGCCTCATTGACCCCAAATTCGTGGAAATCAGGAAACAAGTTACGGACCTGATCCGATGGTGGTAGATTCACTGACTGGTTGTTTGGGGGCCATGGTCGCGGTTTCTGGAATGGTTGAAAGGAGGTGAAAAGGGCAAGGAGAGCCACAGGATTCCTGGAAGTCAGACTGTCGGTTTGGATCATCGAAAGTGGGACCTCGGAAAACTCACGTGAAGGAGGAGCAGCATGAAGCGATCCATTTTCTCGGTAGTTGTGATCACTGCGTTGTCACTGGTTTTTGCGGGCTTTGGCGTCGTGCACGCTCAAAAGACTGTTAAGCTCGACCTGGCCTGGCAGCCGGAGCATGAGACGTTCGCCGCCTGGTATGCCAAGGAAAAGGGTTGGGACAAGGAGGAAGGACTGGATTTTCAGCTGCATTACTTTGATTCCGGCATGGCGCAGATGGAAGCCTTGCCCGCCAAGCAGTGGGTGATCGCTGGCATGGGCGGTGTCCCTGCCAATGTGGGTGCACTCCGCTACGGCACGGTTCTCTTCGCCATCGGTAACGATGAGTCCGAGACGAACTGCGTGATGGTGCGGAAAGACAGCCCCATCCTCAAGACGAAAGGTTTCAACCCGAAGTATCCTGAGGTCTATGGTAGCCCCGAAACCGTCAAGGGGAAGACCATCCTCTGCACGACGGTTTCCTCCGGCCATTTCGCCATGAGCAAGTGGCTCGAGGTTTTCGGTCTGAAAGACAGTGATGTGGTGCTCAAGAACATGGATCAGGCACAGGCGGTGGCGGCATTCGAGGCGGGAATCGGTGACGTCGTGGTGCTGTGGGCCCCTCACATTTACACTGGGCTTGGCAAGGGCTGGAAAATCGCCGCCAACACCAAGACATCCGGTGGCGCTCAGCCCATCGTCCTCATCGCGGAAAAGGAGTTCAGCGAAAAGAACCCGGAAATCATGGCCAAGTTCCTGCGTGTATATTTCCGCAGCATCAATGCCATCAAGAAGGAGGGCGAGAAGCTGGTGCCCGAGTACAAGCGGTTTTTCAAGGATTGGGCCGGTATGGACCTGAGCCCCGAGTCCGCCAAGATGGACCTGCTGATGCACCCTGTGTTCACGCTGGAGGAGCAGATCAAGATGTTTGATGCCTCTGCCGGTCCAAGCGACGTTCAAAAGTGGCAGCAGGCCATCCTGGACTTCTTTACCGCCCAGGGCAGGTTCAAGCCCGAAGAAAAGGAAAAGGTGATGAAGAGCGACTACATCACGGGCAAGTTCCTGAAGATGGTCAAGACTCCCATTCCCTGATGCAGTCGAACGCGAGGGTCGTGTGAACGCCGCATGACCTGAGATCAGATTCCAGGCAAGAATCACGTGGAGGGCCGGACGTCTTTCCGGTCCTCCGGGCAAAGCTGCGCAAGGTAGGAATAGGGGGGGCTCACGTTGCACGGTGTGAGTCGAGTGTGGTGTGAGGAGCGAATGAGATGGTGGCGTCTGCATTACAGATTTGAGATTTCGTTTCGACATTTCTGAACCATTCGGCTGGGAGACGGACCATGGCCTATGAGGAAGTGAAGGTCAAGAAGCCTCTGATGTTAAGAATCCTGCCCGTGGCGAGCTTGGCGCTCTTTCTGGTGGGCTGGCAGTTGATCGTGGACATGGAAATCGTCCCCAACAGCATGCTGGCCTCCCCTACGCAGGTTTATCAACTCTTTAAGGTCAAACTCACCGAGGCCAACCCCGATGGCGCGGTGTTGGCCAAGCATGCCTGGACAAGTGTCCAGGAAGCCTTCACCGGTTACATCCTTGCCCTCATCTTCGGTCTCCCGCTTGGTTTGCTGATGGGCTGGTTTGTGGTGGTGGAAGGTCTGACACGGCCAATTTTCGAAATGATCCGGCCAATCCCCCCCATTGCCTGGATCCCTTTGACCATTTTCTGGTTCGGCATCGGCATAGCCGGAAAAGTGTTCATCATCTGGATCGCGGGAATCGTTCCCTGCGTCATCAACTCCT
>CAZURN010000350.1:0-3386 GCA_964623165.1 uncultured Syntrophobacteraceae bacterium | reverse complement strand
TTCGCAATGCTGCGGAAGCCATGAGAGGAAAGGATACGAAGCGGATACGGATAAGAACGTGGCATGATGATTCTGCGATCCATGTGAGCATCCAGGATAGCGGACCGGGCATACCTCCCCAGTTGATAGGGAGGATTTTTGAGCCCTTCTTCAGCACCAAGACCTCTGATGGTGGCATGCTTGGCAGCATGGGAATGGGAATCGGCTTATACCACTGCCGCGAACTGATCCAGCGTTACGGGGGACACATCGAAGTGGAGAGTGGCGGGTGTGGAGGAGCGCTATTCACATGTCATTTTCCACGGGATGATCATGAGCCGCGGTTAGCGCAGCGGTGGGTTGGTTGATGAGGCTGCCAAGGCCGGTTTGCCTTTGCCACCGCGTGAGAGGGGAACGCTGGTGACCTCGCAAGGGATCTGGAGGATTCGTTGCGATGCTCGTTGTAGTGCATGGAACAACTCCTGGAGATTGAGGAGAATGGATTCAGAACGAGTCGTTCTGGGATGTGAAGTCTTAGTGGACTCTCCCCCAGCATGGTTTCGCACTGCAAAGCTAGGGCTTCTGACCAATCAGGCGTCCCATACTTCCCGGTTTCAGCACGTGAGTGACCTCATACTGGGTGCTGGAGGCAGGATTCATTGCATCTTCTCTCCTCAGCACGGTTTCTTTTCCGAAAAGCAGGCCAACATGCTCGAGTCAGAGGATGGCTGGGAGTCCACCCTGGAAGTCCCCATCTACAGTCTTTATGGGGCGGTGCGTGAACCCACGGAAGCGATGCTCTCGGGACTGGATGTCCTCCTGGTGGATCTTCAGGACGTGGGAACGCGGGTTTACACCTATTCCACGACGGTGGGTCTTTGCATCGAGGCTGCAGCGCAATACGGCGTCAAGGTTGTGATTCTGGATAGGCCCAATCCCATCAACGGCGCCGATGTGGAAGGGAATGTGCTCGACGGGGAATACCGTTCGTTTGTCGGGCGGTATGTGGTTCCCATGAGGCATGGCTTGACGATCGGAGAGTTTGCACGGTTTGTGGTCAATGAGAAAGGCATGGACTGCGACCTTCAGGTGATTCCCATGTGGGGCTGGAAGCGAAGTCGGTTTTATCCCCACACACAGTTGCCTTGGTTCTATCCCTCCCCCAACATGCCCCAATGGGAGACAGCCTTGCTTTACCCCGGCATGGTGCTCCTGGAGGGAACCAATGTGAGCGAAGGCAGAGGGACCACTTTGCCGTTTCACCTCTTTGGTGCCCCGTTCCTGGACCAGAAAAGGGTGGGGTCTCTCCTGATGGATCAGGGATTTGATGGAGTCGCGTTTCGCCCCATCACTTTTGAACCCGTGTGGGATAAATGGCAAAAGGATCCGTGCAAGGGATTTCAGATCCATGTCACGGACCCGTTGAGATTCCGTCCATACCGTTTGGGCCTTGCCGTGTTGAAGGTGATGCTGGAGGTTCATGGCGATGCCTTTGAATGGTTGCCTCCTCCGTATGAATATGAATGGGAAAAGCTGCCCATCGACATCCTGCTTGGTGATGGGCAGACGAGAGAGCTACTGGAGAAAGGGGCGTCTCTGGACGTGTTGGAAAGCGGCTGGCTCTCTGGTCTTGCGGCCTATCGAGAGCGCAGGGAGGCATGCCTGCTCTATGGGTGAGTTAGGCAGAGCCCGGCGGCGCGGCATGATCAGCGGGCGGGGGTCAGTGCCGGGAGGCCAAATGGCAGCAGGTGAAGGTTGTCATTGAACGGACAATGTCTTCCGCCGGGTAAAGAGGTCAGTGTGCCCTTTGCAAGAGTCGCCAGTGCGTTGTCAATGGAGCAGCCGTCCGATCCGATTCCATCGCACAAAGCTGCTGGAAGGTGCCCAAGTCAACTCCCCTTCCCTGTTCCAGGACCAATAGATGATGAAGGCTTTGCCCCTCAAATCTTCCAGTTGTACAAACTTCCAGAATCGGCTGTCGTGGCTTTCATCTCGATTATCCCCCATCACGAAGAGGCAGTCAGGGGGCACCGTCAAAGGACTCATGTTATCTCTGGTGCTTACGGTCGCAGGAAGAATGCGCGGATCGGTATGGACGGCGTAAGGTTCATCAAGGGGCTGGTCGTTGACAAACACTTTCTTGTTCTGTATGCGAACAGTGTCGCCCGCAATTGCAATGACTCTCTTGATGAAGTCTTTGGACGGATCGACGGGATATTGAAAGACCACGATGTCACCCCGTTTCGGGTTTGACAGTTTAATGATTTCCTTGTTCAAGATTGGAAGCTTGACACCGTAGAGAAACTTATTGACAAGAATATGGTCTCCGATCAGAAGTGTGGACTTCATGGAACCGGACGGTATCTTGAAAGCCTGTACCACGAATGCTCGGATGAAAAGGGCCAGCAGGGCCGCGATAAGAATGGCTTCAGTGTATTCACGGAGGGTACTTTTTTTCCGTTGCTTCTTCTCAAATTCACCATGGTTCTGAAAACTCAATTGCGTCTCCTCATTCTTTTTTTTATATATAGCTCAAATCCATAAAATCATAATAAGTTTCTTGCATCTTTTAGCCGAGTGATGGTAAAGTGGAAAATAATCAAAAAGTCAACACAAAACCTTTAAAAAACTATTCGGGCAGGTGCTCTTCATGTTCAGAAAACCAGAGAATCTAGTAGGTTTGGACATCGGCTCTCATGCTGTCAAAATGGTCCAGCTCAGCGCAAAGGACTCGGCGACCAGGCTAGTGTCTTTCGGAATGGCTCCGATCCCAAAGGGTGCATTCGCCGAGGGGCGGGTCAACAAGCCGGACTTGGTGGCGAACTGTGTGCAGCAATTGGCCGGCCATTTGAAAATCAAGGAGAAAGGTGTTGCTGCGTCCATGTCCGGTTATGAGGTCATGATCAAGAAGATCGACCTCCCCATGATGACAGAGGAGGAATTGGACAACAGAATGCAGGATGAGTTGGGCCAGTACATCCCTTACAACATCGAAGAAGTGGATGTGGACTACCAGGTGATGGGAATTGCCAAGGACCGTCCTAACTTCATGGAGGTTTTACTGGTCGCGGCCAAGAAGGATTCCATCAGGGACCATGTCAATCTCATCCGGCAGGCTGGATTTGAACCGATGGTCATCGATGTGGATTATTTTGCTCTGACCAATGCCTTTGAAACCACATACGGGGTGGGGGAGGAGAGTGTTGCGCTCATCGACATTGGCGCGAACAAGGCGATCATGAGCATCATGGAACGGGGCACGCCCGTCTTTACGCGGGGCATCTCCATCGGTGGGGCGCAGATAACCGAAAAGATCAGCGACCACTTCAGGGTCCCCCTCGAGGAAGCTGAAAAGATCAAATTGGGTGAGGTTTCCTCCGAGGCGCAGATCAGGGAGGTCGAGGAAA
>CAZURN010000349.1:0-3389 GCA_964623165.1 uncultured Syntrophobacteraceae bacterium | reverse complement strand
TCGGTTTCGACCACGTCGGCGGAAGGCTGCCAGCTCTCGCTGAACGGCTTCGAGAGCCAGGATTCCCCAACAAAACGGTCCCACAATCGCTCCATTTCCCTTCTGAACGGTTCCAGCTCCCTTCGAATGGGTTTCCAGGGCGTGAAGTCCATACTCAAAACCTCCTTTCCCAACCCTTGCTCTCCCAAGGATGGCGCACAAATCCAGAACCGGTGGCAGGCAGTCGCCCAGCGCCACACCTTCGCAAGGCCGGGCTCAGCGGGGATGCCTGCCGTGCTGATTCTATACCATTAAGTAAGTACACAAAAGGCCAGGTGTAAAGGCCACCCCTCATCCCCTGGCAAAGCACGCGCCACCTTGAACTCTTCTCCGGATGGAGTGCTTGAAAGGGATGCGTTGCCTTCATGGTTGATGGGGCTCGACCAGGATCGTCATCCCCTGGACGCGGCTCAACAGGTCGGAACTCCTCCTTGAAAAACCGTTCAGTTCGGATCCCGGATGGAGGGAAGTGACGGCAGCGTGACCAAGAACCCTGGTGTCTTCCCTTCCGAAGAGGCTGCGGGTTTTCACTCCCCACATGGAATGAAAGACGAGGGGCTCACCCCGATGTTCGCCAATGTAGAGCATGATGTGTCCCCTGGCCCAGAGCAGCGTCAGGAAGGGAATGGCATGCCTTCGGAGTAAACGGACCTTATCGGCGGGATTAGTGGTCTCGAGAGCAATGAATCTTCCACTCTCCATGGCCTGATGGGATGAGTGTCTCGGAAGCCAAATGCCAAAAGGGGCAAACAGGTCCTTCAGCAAGGCCGAGCAATCCCTGTTCCCGTAGAGTCCTCCCCATCCGTAAGGGGTGCCCATGAGGGCGTTGCAGATTCGCGCCACATTGGCTTGAGTGAGTTGGAGCGGTTTTCTGGCTGCCCTGTTCCTCGGAATCCACGCCTGCCTGAAAATGGCATTGCGGTTGGGGTCGGCGTCGGCCACGAGGATGTGAAAGCTGCCATGGTCCTCTCCCAGCAGAGGAAACTGACTCCCAATGGATGCTTTAAAGAGAAAGACACCATGGACATCCACCACAGCGACACCGTCCTCCAGGATTGCGACCGGCTGCGCAGTCTGCCACTTCTCGGTGAAGCTCCCGTCCACTCGGGCCACGTCTCTGGCGGGTACCCATCCTGCGGCCACGTGGCATTCCAGGAACACCCACTCCTTGTCCTCAGAAATGTGGGTAACCAAAACAGGGGTGTTGGGAGGAACGGCCGACGTTTGAAAAGTGTCGAAAGGGAAGCCTTGGGCACTGTCGTCCAAATTGACAAACCTGGGCTTATGAGTAGGGAGGGTGCGCAAATTTGCCGGGGTGACTGTAATGCCCCTGAAACCGGCATTGGGGTAATCTTGAAGAATGGCATTGTCTTGGAGGGCGTCGATCCATTGGGCGGGGTGCTCCCTCCTGTTTTCTCCGTAACCCGGATTCCTTCTGGCGGTTTCAAACTCGAGCAGCAGCAGGGACTTCGGCCGGGTTGGCCGGTTGTCTTGCCATGGCAGAAAGAGCTTTGACTGAAATCTCTTGTGCAGCTCTTCCTGCCGTCCTGGCCCGATAATCTCATGGCGGGCCGACTCGGACCTGAGGAAGAAGGTGCAGTCTTGAGGATATCTGTTCAAGTCCTTGAAAGGTTCCGAGTGAGCGGGAGCGATGAAAACGAAGTGGGCAAGAAGCAAAAGAGGGAGGAGTCTTCCGATCATGTTTCGTGTTGGCCTCATGAAGAGATGGATGCTCGCGGTGCTCCCCGAATGCCAATGTCAAATGCGTCCATGGTCGTTTTGGGGGCATCGAAGAGGGTTCGGTCGCTTCGTCTTTTGCAGGGGGCCTCATTCACAGAGGGATATCAAGAGGTCGAGGTAGATCTGGGCGGCAGTCTGAACATCTTCGAAATTGACCGCTTCATCAGGGGCATGGGCCTTCTCCAGTTGCCCGGGCCCGAGCAGAATGGGCTTGACGCCCGCCGCCCAGAGGATATTGGCGTCCGAATGGCTTGGGAAGGCCTGAGGCCTCCAGGGAATAGACCGCCCCGTATAGATTGACTTGAGGGCATCCGCGACGACCCCCTTCTCGGGGAGTTCGTACCCGGTGTGGATGGTTTCGAAACGGATGAATCCATTGAAGTCAGGGGTCTCCGTTCGCATTCGCTCGAAGATCTCCTCGATTTCCAGGGTGACCACCCCCATGGGTGCGGCAGGGGGGAGATGGATGTCGAGCCAGGCATCGCAGCGCTCGGGAACGGCAAAACCCGATTGAGATGTGGAGAGTTCCCTGATGTTGAAGGTGATGTCGGGACGTTCCCGTTCGAAGTAGTGGCTCATATTCAGCAGCAATCGCAGCATGGTGTCTATGGGGTTCTGGCCGAGGTTCGCCAGGGATGCGTGCCTGCGCTTTCCCCTGGTCGTCACGTGGACTTCGATGTACCCGTAATCGCTGAAACAGGGCTGAAGGTTTGTTGGTTCGCCGATCAACGCCCAGGGAAAGTGGTAGTCCCTGACCAGTTTCCTGGCTCCGTCCCCTTCCTCTTCCTCGCCCACGACCAGCGCCAGGGCCACCGGAGGATGCGCAAGGCCGCTTGAGCACAGGGCGACGTAAGCCTCAATCATGGCGGCACAACCCGCCTTCATGTCCGCGGCCCCGAGGCCAATCACGAGGTCCCCTTGATCCTCGTACCCGAAATCGTCCAAATCGTAGGCAGCTACGGTGTCCACATGGCCAATGAGGGCGAGCCGGGCATCCTGTTGCGGGGGAAGGAGGATCAGGTTGTGGCGGTTGCCGTCGACGCTTTGATGAAGCGGGACCAACCCCTGTCGTTTCAGGAATCCGTGAATGAATTCCAGTATCTCCTCTTCTTTTCCGGAGGGACTGTAGATATCGATCAGGCGGTGCAGAAGCTGTTTGAGGCGTTGAGGTTGAATTGAGGGTGTTGTGGAGATCATGATTCATGGATCCCGATCGTTGCGGTGCATAGGTTGCCGACACCCAGAACAAGCCTTCGTGTAAAAGCACCCCAATTCAAGACGTCACCATGTCGAGCACCGTGAGCCTTGGGTTTACAGTCATGAAAGGAAGCCTTCGATTCATGATTTCGGCGGTAGCTGAAATCCGCTGTGTTCACAGTTGTCCGGAGCGGGCGTTTGTTTCACACTTGCTGGCTTTCGTTGGCGTGACGAACCAGAATAAGGTCAACTCCTTGGTTGTGTTTCAATTTGTTGTCGCTAATCGTCCTCTTCAACCTTGTAGCGGGAGATGGATCTGCTACCGTTGGTCTTCTTCTCACGGTACTGCCGCAACTGAGGGTCCAGGTTGAGGGAGAGGTAAATGTGCTCCTGGGGACTCCCGAATCCCATTT
>CAZURN010000348.1:0-3412 GCA_964623165.1 uncultured Syntrophobacteraceae bacterium | reverse complement strand
TTTTGGAAGCAAGTGGAGAGATAAGGAATTTACACAAGACAGTTGACACTACCAGAATCTACCCCAAGCCACACCCTCGCTTCCTGAATCCTTCTGTGAGCTAAGGGTTTTTCACATGAATCCACGTTTCAGGGTAAGCTCCCTGAGAAAAGCAACCACGTCTCATTTTATTTTCATCTCGAGAGAAGATGGAGACAAGAGATATGCTGCCCCCTCGAAATCATCAGCTTTTGTGTTCATCTTACAGTTTTTCCGGTCTTATAATGGTACTGTTTCTGCTTGCCGGATGTGCCTCGACCGCGTCGACACAGTACAAGTCGCGCCCATTCTTTCTGAACGAAGAAAACGTAATGTATCATGGTCGAAAAGCTTGGTACGACAGAGTTCTTGAACTCGATCCTGGTGACATCAAGTTCAAGGTTGCCGCAGACTATCAACAAGCACCGCCGAAGAGGATTGCGGTGCTGCCGTTCACTGACCTGGGCGAGGGCAACTTCGTTGTCAACAAGCTTCCGCTGCTTCCGCGCAACCTTAAGGAGCGTGCTTGCTGTGGATGGAGCCACGCCAACCAAATACGCCGCGCCTTCGCGGGTGAGTTGGCGACGCGGGAATTCACGCTGATACCTCTATCGGCAATCGATGCGGTGCTCGCCTTCCGGGGTATCACTGATTTCAATAAGCTTAGCGCTGAGAGCCCGATGGAGATTGGCCGCTGGCTGCATGCCGACGCCCTAGTCTATGGCGAAGTGGTCAACTACGAGGCCTACTACGGCTTTCTCCTCTCCGCCTGGCGCGTGACAGCGCGCGTCAGGATAGTATCCACGCATGACGGGCACGAATTGTTCTCGTGTACAGACACCCGCTATTCGACCAGTCTGACCCCAGTGATCGATCCCATCGACATTGTGATTAGCTCTATCTTGAATGCAATCAGTTTGCGTGACATTAGTTTGGCACGCGCCGAGGACGAGGTAGCCCGGGAGATCGTCCTCAGGCTTCCCGTGGCGTGGCGCAACTTGGATGATTTCAAAACAGAAGCGGTCGATCATGAGGGATCCCTCTGACGGTATACCGGACCCGACCTTCTTGGATACGGATTTCCAGTAATCTGTGAGCCAAGGAGGATGAGCTATGGGATCGGAGAAACAGGGGCCTTGGGGGCGGAAGCAGAGGTAGAGTGCCAGGTGCTATTTCAAGGCAAATGTCATATTGAGTTGCTTTCGATGATATCCAGCAGACAGAAAAGCCGGCCATTGCGATCAGGCACTGAAATCCAACGAACTCATGCTGCACCCAAAGCTCCGGTTATCCTGCTGGTCTGTTCCCTGCTGATCTTGCCAATTCAAGCCTGGGCCTGGCAGGGCAAGGTGGTCGGGGTCATCGACGGCGACTCCATTACCGTGATGCACGACGGCCAGGCAGAAGAAGTCCGCCTGTACGGGGTGGACTGCCCTGAAAAGCGGCAGGATTTCGGTCAACGGGCGAAGGAATTTACCAGTACTGAACTGTTCGGCAAAATGGTGGAGGTTTCACCTGTCACCACAGATCGCTATGGGCGAACGGTGCCGATGGTCGCCCTCAATGGCCGCAATTTTAACAGAAGGATCATTGAGGTTGGCTACGCGTTGGTGTTTCAGAAGTACTGCACGAGGCCGGAGTATACAGAGTGGAATAAGGTGGAGAGTCAGGCAAGGGCCAGCAGAACAGGGCTCTGGTTAGGCCAGAACCCCATCCCGCCTTGAGATTTAGGCACAAGAAGTGAGCGCCGATGCGGAAGGATAACGGGGCAACCCAAAAGGATAAACCCGTGTGAGGCCGTGTACTGACCCGTTCTTGGCCGATATGAATGGAAAATTTGAACGCTGAATCGGAAAATTTCGAGTCAAGTAATACAAGTCGCCTGAAGAATATTTTTCGGGCTTTTCGCGCAAGAAATTATCAACTTTTTTTCACCGGTCAGTGCATATCGCTGATTGGCACCTGGATGCAACAGACTGCCCTGAGTTGGTTGGTTTATAAGATCACCGGCTCCCCATTTCTACTGGGGTTAGTCGGGTTCATGAGTCAGATCCCGTCCTTCATTGTTTCACCCTTAGCCGGAGTAATGATTGACAGATATAGTCGTTATCGCGTGCTCTTGACTACCCAGAGTCTTGCCATGCTGCAGGCTTCAGTTCTCGCTCTTCTGGTCCTGAATGGGGTGGTGACGATCTGGCATATTCTGTTCCTGAGCCTTCTTCTTGGAACTGTCAATTCATTCGACATGCCGGCTCGGCAGTCCTTTGTTGTGCAGATGGTCGAAGACAGGAAGCTCTTGGGAAATGCTATTGCCTTGAATTCCTCCATGGTTCACGTTGCCCGTATGATCGGGCCTCCCATCGCAGGCATAGTCATTGCTAGTGCGGGCGAAGGTTTCTGTTTTTTGATTAACGCCGCAAGTTATGTCGCTGTTATCATTTGCCTCCTGCTGATGAAGATAGTCCCTTCGGCAGCATCACCTCGCCAGACGGATCTCATTCCTTCGCTGAAAGAAGGGTTTGCGTACGCTTTCGGTTTCCCCCCAATACGATCGATTATTCTCCTTCTGGCATTTGCCAGCCTTGTAGGCATGCCTTACGTAGTGTTAATGCCGATTTTTGCCAAAGACATCTTTCATGGGGATTCGCACACGCTGGGGCTCCTTATGGGGACCACCGGTTTGGGTGCATTGGCGGGGGCTATTTTCCTTGCATCCAGGAAGAACGTGCTCGGGTTGGGCAGAATGATCGTAATCGCTTGTTCGATGCTGGGTGGAGGGGTTGCTGCCTTTTCACATTCGACCCTGTTCCCGCTCTCTTTGGTACTGCTCCTTTTTACTGGGTTCGGGATGATGGTTCTACTTACCTCCAGCAATTCCATTCTGCAAACCATCGTGGACGAGGAGAAACGAGGCCGCGTGATGAGTCTGTATACGATGGCTTTCATGGGGACTGTTCCTTTCGGCAACCTCCTTCATGGTATTCTCGCGACCAGAATCGGAGCGCAAAACACGCTTCTTGCTGGGGGGATTTGCTGCATTCTTGGGTCCATTCTTTTCGCGCGTCACCTGCCGCTCCTGAGGAGAATAGTTCGCCCGATTTACGTCGAAATGGGTATCATTCAAGACAGTTAATCGCAAGGAATTCAAGGGTTCAGAGCACGCCGATTTGTTGGCACTCAGTTTAACCGAATTCGGACAGGTTGGGTCAAAGTGCTGTGTTGTCAATTGGTACATCCTCACCCCACCTCTCCAACCAATGGAGAGGAGCATCCATGGAATTTCCATTCCCATCCATGTCTCATAGAAAGATTGTTTGTCCAATGCAAAGCAAAGAAAAGTGGTTCATCCGGATAACGAGTACCTCTGAGTGTGAAGGTGGTACAACCTGAGCTT
>CAZURN010000347.1:0-3441 GCA_964623165.1 uncultured Syntrophobacteraceae bacterium | reverse complement strand
CCGCACGGTTTCATCAAGTAGTCAAACGCCCCGTATTCGATCCCCTGCCTGGCGGCCGTCTCCGACCCGTGACCCGTGACCATGATCACGGGCATCAGGGGATCCATCTTTTTGAAGATCCTCAGCACCTCGATGCCGTCCATGTCCTCCAGTTTCAAATCCAGAACGGCCGCGTCGAACTGCCGGCCCCGGAGAATCTGGATGGCCTCGGTGCCGCTCAAAGCCACCGTGACGACGATGTCCCTCAGGGCCAATCGCTTGGCAAGCACCTCTGCGTAGCCCTTCTCGTCATCCACGAGCAGCAGGCTGAGGCGCCGTTGCAACCCTTCGTTGCCTTGATTCGGTCCCGTTTCCATAATGTCCTTTTGGGTGTCCGCGCTCCAAGGGGTCATGGTGGAGAAGCCCCGGCATCCGCCTCCGATGGACACAGGCCGCGGGGGCACAGGAGGCCGTGAGGCGGTTTCTCAATCACCCCGGCGCAGCGAGATCTCCTGGAGGCGGGCCTGCATGATCTTTTCTTCATGAGCCTTCTTCTTGCTCCTGGCCTCCTTAAGTTTCGCCATCAACTGGTCGATGTTGGTGGGCTTCAGGAGATAGTCGAACGCGCCGATCTTCATCCCTTCGATGGCCGTCTCTATAGTGCCATGCCCCGTGAGCATCACCACCTCGACGAGGGGGAACCGCGCCTTGATCTCCCTCAGGGTTTCAATGCCGTCCATTCCGGGCATCTTCACATCGAGGATGACCACATCGACGTTTTTTTCCTTTTCCAGCTTCTCGAGAGCCTCTGGTCCGCTGAAAGCGGAGAGGACCGTGAGGTCGCGGACCCCCAGCCGCTTGGTCATGGTCTCCACGAAAGGCACCTCGTCATCCACCAGCATCACAACTGTCGGTTTCATCAGCTTCCTCCTTTTCCCATTCGCGAAGCACGCGATTCTGCCTGCTAAGATTTCCTCGCCACCGGCATGTGGACATGCATGGTGGTTCCCACACCCACGGCGCTGTTCACCGAAATCTCTCCACCCATCTTCTTGATGATGCCGTAGCATATGGCCAAACCAAGGCCCGTTCCCTTGCCGACGGGCTTGGTCGTGAAGAACGGCTCGAAGATCCTTGCGAGGATCGCCCTGGGCATCCCCGTACCAGTGTCGGCCACATCCACCACCACGTAGTCGCCCGCAAGCCTGCTCGTCACCTCGATGGTCCCCCCCTGGGAACCCATGGCGTCGAGGGCGTTGTTCACCAGGTTCAGGAACACCTGCTGCAGCTCGGACGGCGAGGCCATGATGACGGGCAGATCGGGGGCGAAGTTTGCGGTCAGAGTGACATTGCTGAACTTGGACCGTTGCTGCGATATGCTCAAGATTTCTTCGAGCACCTCGTTGATGTGCACCTCGACCACCCGGGGGTCCGTGCGCCTCGCAAAGCTCAGAAGCTTGTGAGTGATCTCCTTGCACCGATCCCCCTGAGTACTGATCTGGGTGAGAGCCCTCTTGACCTCCTCAAGCTTCTGAGGTTCCATGTTCCCCTCGTCCCGCAGGAGGTCCTCGATCCACCCGGCCTCTTCCACCATGACGGCAACAGGGTTGTTGATCTCGTGGGCGATTCCCGCCGCAAGCTCCCCCACCGAGGCGAGCTTCCCAGTCTCTATCACCTGCTCGTTCATCATCTCCTTTTCGCTGTCCGCCCGCTGGATGCGGCTCACCATCTTGCGTGAAAGGTGCACCGCCATGGCCACGATGGCGAGCCCACCCAGGCAGAATATGGCGAGCGCAATGAGACGGGCCCTCCGCAGATCCCGGAAGGCGTCGTCCTCATCCTGCTGGTAGACGAGGATCCATTCGCCGCTTTTGAGGGGAGCCATCACGTAGAGGAATTTCTTGGAATCATGCGTGGCCTCTCCGGCGATGGCCTCTTCTCCTTTAAGCAGCTGACCCGGCGCAAAGGTGAAATCCGGGACCCCACTCGTTTCCTCCGCCTGCTTCGGTTGCCCCTGGGAGAGCTCCCTGCCCAGGAGTTTCAGGTAAAATTGTTTGTTTGCCTCCGCCTCCGGGGGCGCCTTGGTCTGGAATTCACCCGCACGGTTCATGATGAATGCCCCGCCCGTCTGCCCGATGCGCACACTCTCCACGAGAGAGTTGAAGGCGATGAAATCCACCGTGGCCCTGAGAATGAAGTCCTCATTGCCGGACCGCCTCTTGACGCAGACAATGAAGTGCGGGAAACGGCGCAGGCCCAGGAAAACATCACTGATGTAAGTGTCCCGCTTGATGGCGTCCTGAAACCACTGGGCCTCCGAATAGTCCGGGTGGTCGAACTTGAGCATCCCGGCATAGGCCACCTGGATGCCTTTCGAGTTCACAACCCCCAGGTCCGTGAAAACCCCACCGTAAGCCTGCTGCAGGATCGTGAGCTTGTGGTTGAGAAACTTTTCGTCTCCCAACTGCTCAAGGCTGAAGGTGTTCGAGAGGACCTTGATGTAGTCCAGTTTCTCCCCCAGGAACATGTTGATGTTCTGCTGATGCCGGGTGATGACCTCCTTGAGGTAGGCGACGGCCTTGTCCCTGTAGGACGTCTCGAAGCTGTACCCGACCAGTGCCGCGATGAGGATGAGAGGCGTGAAGGAGACCACGATGACCGTGAGCACCAGGTTTCTGGTCAGGGACCGGTAGTACTGGGCGTTTTCCATGAGTTTTCTCTCCCGACCCCGGTATGCCTTTCCCTACAAAGGCATACACCGCGGTACAGCCTCAATGCAATTGGATTGTCTCTTCCCCCGATTGAGCGATCTCGACGCTCACCCGAGGCAACGGAACAAGCCTAACATCAGCTGATCCCCTGCCAGAAGCATTCATCTGCGGCAATCTCCAGGAGCTCGGGGAAAATGTCCATGAGGGCGACAACGCCCACGATTCTGCCCTCGCGAACCACGAGAGGCTGCCTGATGTTCTCCCTGAACATCACGTAGATGGCCCGATTGATGGTGTCATCCTCCTTGAGAAGAGGGTGGATGGGAGACATGACGTCTCTCACCCTCTTCTGGGATTCCTTCTGGACGAGCTCGGAGAAGTCGGTGCTGAGCCACTGGAACCGTTCCTGGATTTCCGCGATCTCTTCCGCCGCTTCCGCTTCCCTGGCCGAAATAGCTTGCGGACGCGCTTTTGAAGCGCCCTCCTTCCTCACCGATTCCGGCACGAGCCCCCGGATGAGGTCGTATATGGAGAGCTTTCCGGCAATATCCCCACCGGAGCTCTTCACGAAGAGCGTCTTGTGGAAATTGCCCGCTTCTCGGGCCTCGATCTTCCGGTGGTTGTCGCGGATGATCCTGAGTGCCTCACAGAGCCTGTCGTCTTCCTGAACCATCTCATATTCCTCGATGGGGGACATGATGTCTTTCACCGTCTTCGTCTCTGCCATGCTGAGACCTCCTCCATGGTGGCA
>CAZURN010000346.1:0-3442 GCA_964623165.1 uncultured Syntrophobacteraceae bacterium | reverse complement strand
GATCCCAAATCTATCACCACCTTGGAGTGCATACGGCTTTATGATGATTCCATCATTCCAGGGTCCTTCCATTGCGCTGCGGATCATTGTCATGGCCACTGTCTGGCTGTGCCTCATCAGCTTACTCCATGCAACATTGAACGGGGAAAAGCGGGCACCGCGCAAGGTGCTCATGGGTTACATGCCGGTGGTCACCAACCTTGCTGCACCCATCGTGGATGCCATGAGCAGGGACAGGGATGTGCAATTCGAAGCGCTGAAATTTGGTTCATTTGCGGAAATGGCCGAGGCTTTCCGTTCCAAGCACATCCAGGTGGCGTTCATCATCGCACCAGTGGCCGTTGCCCTGCATCAACAAGGGGTCCCTCTCAAGGTAGTCTACATCGGAAATCGCCATGAGAGCACCCTCGTGGTGAGGCGAGACGAAGAGGCCACCAACATCCAAGGACTTGCGGGCAAAACCATCGCAGTTCCAATCCGCTACTCGGGACATCTCCTGGCATTGAAGCGCCATTTGCGAGGGAACGGCATGGACCCCCAGTCCATTCGCCTTGTGGAAGTGCCTCCGCCGGACATGCACGTGGCACTGACCACCGGGAGCATCGACGGCTATTTCGTGGGGGAACCCTTTGCCAGCAAGTCCATCAAGAGCGGCGATGCGCGAAGGTTCCTGAATGTGGAAACCATATGGCCCAAGTTCATCTGCAATCTGATGATCGTTCGTGAGGAACTGATCGCCAGTCACCCTCAATGGGTTCAGGAATTGGTGAATGCGGCAGTGCGTTCAGGTTTCTGGGCACAGACTCATATCGATGAAGCGATCGACTTGGCCGTCCGATATTGGGGACAGGACCCGGAAGTGGTCCGACTCGCCCTCACCGATCCTCCGGGCCGTGTCCGCTTCGATCTTTACACGCCCGTGCGCGACGAACTGGAGGAAATCGGTCGCGAGATGCAAATGGCTGGGCTCATCGAAGGAACTGCGGATATTTCGGGCATGGTGGATGATCGATTCGCTCAGAGAGTCGAGTCCGGAGAGGTTCATGCATTGGCAGGGATTTTCGGTGGACGCTGATCTAACGGCGTTGCCAGCTAAGCGATGCAAGATGTTGAATTCACTGCAGCGAGTCAATTTCGCACTTTGTTCTCTTGAGCGACTTTTGTGCGCCTGCTGGTGAAATGATTCTTGAGAACTGGGGATAGGTTTGAAGCCATGAAAATCCTCCTTTTGGATCCGAGCAGAACCGTTACGGAAACTGTAGGTCAAATCGTCTGTGCCTTCGACGACCTGAAAGTGGTGGACCCGGAGCAGTCCGGGGCCTCCCCTTCCGATCCACAGGGAATTGACGTGATCATTGGTGTTGAAGAGCCCTCAAGGGAGGGGCAAATCAGGGATCTGCTCCTTTCCTGGCGCACCAACCCTCACACCTGTCTTGTCCCCTGCTGGGTCCACTCCCATGGAGAACCGCTTCTGAATAGATGCCTCTGGCCCCGGCTGGCTATAGACCGCTTCGACGGGTCCCTGGAGACCTCGGCCCTCTGCAACTGGTTGTCGGAAGTGTCCGAATGGCAACAAACCCGCATGAACATTGGCGTGAGTTACACGCTGTTGGAGCACAGCGCGCTCGAACTTGCCACATCCTTGTCCCTTCGAAAGGCCACCGGAAGACTTACGGTATTCGATGACGAGGGAAACGAGGGAGTCCTGGATTTCCATGGAGGACGACTGATGGAGGGATCACTGAGGCATTTCAAGGGCGCCGAGGCGTTCCATGAATTCCTTTCGTGGTCTTGCGGAAGTTATCACTGGAATCCGGCCCAAGAGGCCGTCAACGGAGGAGAGAGAGGCGAAAGTCTGGAACTCCTGATCCCTCAGGGGCTTCAGCTGATAAGAGACGCGAATCTTCTCTATCACTTCATCGGGAACCTCGATCAACCTATCACCCGCACCGATTCCCAGGCTGCCCTCGATGACGGGGCCATCCCTTTCTATCGCGAAATACGGAAACTCTACCATTTTATCCAGGACCATGTCTCGTCCCGTGACATCCTGGAAATCTCCCCCATATCGCGGCCCCGGACTATGAGCTGTCTCGCCAAGTGGTTCTCCCTGGGCGACCTGAAGACAGCCTCCCGGCCCAACTCGAAGCCCAGGCACCGGCTGCTCATCGTGGATGACTCCAAACTCATGTGCAAGGCCCTCCAGTCAGTCTTTGAGACGGATCCGCGGTTCGACATCGTCGGAGTTGGACATGATGGCCACGAGGCCATCAGACTGATCGAAGAGAAGCAACCCGACGTGGTGACCTTGGACATTCAGATGCCGAGGATGGATGGACTGACTGCCCTGAAGCACATCATGATCCGCAACCCCAAGCCCGTCGTGATATTGAGCGCATTCACCAAGGAGACTTCACAGCTCACTTACGATTCCTTCAAATACGGCGCGGTGGATGTCTTCGCCAAGCCGGTGGCAGGCTCCTTGGAAGCGATGGAGGAAGAAGCCGCCGAACTGAGGAATCGCATCGTTCAGGCCTCCTGCGTGAGAATCGAGGCTGCCCAGTACATCCGCCGTGCCAAGGGAAACGGGCTTGGCGAATCGGATGGTGAACAGTCTGCAGTGACAGGTGCGAGCCCGTGCCTGAATGGGGCTATTGTGGCATTGTGCGGCGCGGGGGGATTCCCCTCCTTGCTGAGGCTGTTGCTGGCTTTGCCAAGATCATCAAGCCTTCCGCCCCTTCTTGTCTGTATGGCTCTGTCCCGAAAAGTCGTCGATGCGCTCATTCCCAATCTACAGAAAGACTCCCTCCTGCGTGTCGAACGTATGACGGACAACGTGCCCGTGAGTTCCAGTGCCTGTTACCTCAGTTCCCACGAGGAGTTCGTTCAAGTTCAAGGGGACACGGCAGGAGTCAGGCTCAGGGTTTCACAACCGCAGAATGGAAATCACAGGCCGTTCGATGCCATCTTGCGAAGCAGCGCCGATTCTTTTGGAGATCGCACATTGGCAGTTCTGATCTCGGGGACCGGCGACGATGGAATCAACGGAATGAGATATGTGAAGGAAAAGGGTGGACAAGCGCTGGTTCTCTCCCCCAAGGCGTGCCTCAAACCCGACCTTGCCCAACGGATCCTTGATGAAGGCTTTGCCAGGGAGATTGCGAACACCGCGGAACTGGCCCGATTGCTGGACGGTTACCCGAGGCTGTATGCGGGGAGCCCATCCCGTTGAGACTCTCTTGTTACGAGAACGACTGTACGAGAACCGATCTATGAATGACCGGAACTGAAAGAACCTGCACGGGTGATTCCTAACATCACCGAGGAGGATGACCATGGGGATGCCTTCATTAGCCTCCCGACTTTCACGCAATGAACGTGAAGCAACAGAGCAGTTCATGCAGTTGGTGAGTTTTCGCATCGGAAACGAGGAATTCGGGGT
>CAZURN010000345.1:0-3451 GCA_964623165.1 uncultured Syntrophobacteraceae bacterium | reverse complement strand
GCCTTCAGAACCTCCACAATGGTCTGGGCATTTTCCGCGTTTTCGACGAACAGCACGCTGTTGGTGAGGTTGTCCGACTTGATCGCTCTTCCCGGGGAGAGAAATGGCTGAACCAGGTTGATGGCCTGCTTGGCGTCCATGTATCTGAGGCGGTAGATAACGGCCACGGGCCTAGTCCCGGTCTTTTCATCCCCCAGGGTCCGGGCTCCAGCCAGGGGGAGACTGCTGCTCGCGCTGCGCTGCACCGGCTGGATGTAATACATGCCCTTTCTGGGCACCACCGAGACGTTGTTCGCTTCATACACCTTGGAGATCAGCTGGAAGAGTTCCTCTTTGTTGTACTCCCCCTCGAGGTAAAGGCTGATCCGACCCTGTAGGGCCGGATCCAGGACATAGTTGAGCTTCAGATAGTCTCCGAAAATCTGATTGGTGACCTCGGCAATGTCTGCCTTGTCGAAATTCAAGACAATCTTTTGCTTGTCCTTGCCTGGAATTCCAGGGCCGACAGGCGGTTCCGGAGCCGTCGGCCCAATGAGCCCTGTAGTGACCTTGCCCGTGATCTTTGGAAGGGGGCCGGTTTTTCGCTTTCCCTTTACGAGGTCGCCAGGTTTGCCTCCATCGGAATAAATGTCGATGGTCTTGGTGATGGCACTTTCGGGTGGAACAGTGTCAGCCTGCTTGGATGAGGGAGGGGGAGATTCCTGGCCGAGAGGGGGGGGATGCTTTGGTGGAGCCGCTCCCTGAAGAGGGCTTCTCGCAGGCAAGGCCGAGCACGCAGAAACACACACGGCCACGGACAACGCAATGATGGCCCGTTGCATCTTCATCTATTAGCCCCTATTCATGTGTTCACTATTCGCCCACTATTCTCTTGTTTCATTTTTTTCAGGATGTCAAGAAATTTATAATGCTTACCAAGGGTTGAAGAGAGGATTTTGATGCGGGAAACTCACATGTGTCAGTAGCGCAGTCGCCTGCCAACTCGTTTTCGAAGCCATTGTCCTATAGTATAAGTACCGGATTATACGCTTTAAGTTCAGATTATTCCGTCTCTGTCACCCGCATTAAGAACGAACCAACGAGACGATGAATTCTTTATTCTAGATTTGCGGATTGTTTTCGGGTGATTGCTCGGAGACCATTTCGAAAGGGGATTTCAGAAGGCTGGGGAGGGAATGATGGGTTGGTTGCAAGCATTCGGATGGCGTGTCAAATAATCGGATGGAGGATTTCGCCCACGACCGGATGGCCAGTTGCACGGTTCCTGACCGTCGGCCGGGTCAAGGCAGAACTGGAGTATTGTCGGCCAAGTGGCCAGATCTTTGGTCGGCGGCGTGTCTACGTCTTTTCCCCTTTCTCAAGCAGTGCCGCGAGGATGATGTTGACTACGAGATCGGGGCCTCCTTTCTTCTGGATCTTCTGAATATTGACTTCCTGGACAAGTATGGCCATCTGAAAGGCTTTGAGCCTTTCGAAAAAATAGTGGAGTCCCTCGACACTGGTTTGGAAGTTGTATCTGAGTGTCACTTCCTGATACAGGCCGAATTCTTTACTGGCGAGCACCTGGTAAGTCTTGATGTCGAGCTTGTTCTTGGGGTCGTCCTTGGGGGAAAGGATATCTCCCAGGGATGCGGCCAACTGGTAAGCGTCATTGCCCCGGAAAAGCTGCTTCTGGAGTTCCTTCAGCTCGGCCTCCTGCTTGACCAGGTTTTCCTTGATGCTCTGAGCCTGATTGAGCTTCTCCCGGTATTTCTGAACGAGTTCGTTCTGCTGCTTGACCCTGGCCTGAAGGGCTTCCTTGTCCGCCAGCACCGGGTCCAACCAAAGGAAATGCGCCGCCAGGATGATTGCCACCGTGAGTCCGCCTGCGACCAGAGCAAACCTGTTCTTGCGAAGGTCGGCTAGGGAAAGCTCTGGAACCTTCATTGTTGGTTGTCCTCCATTTGGCCCGGTGGCAATGGCAGGCTGCCGGCGCCTTCTCCAGCAGCAGGCGGGTTAGAGATGGGCGCCTCCTCAGGGATTGCGTCACCATCCACGGTCTCCATTTCGGGAGTCAATTCGGCGGCTTCGTCCTTGGTGATCTCCGAGGGTGGCTCGGGGGGAAGGGATGCGATGGTCTTCCTGAGCTTTTCCTGGTCAATTTGCAGCTGGAGATTGAACCGCTCATCATTGGTAGTGGGGTTTCTGGTGACGGGAGAGGCAAAACGTACGTCGGTGAAGCCTTCCACCTTGGACAGTTCGGGGAGATACTTGATGGCCGACTTGCTCTCGCCCCTGAGGATCAGCTGGCCCTTGCGGAGGGACAGATAGTTGATCCAGGTGTCATCGGGCGTGATTCGCGTGAGGATGGTGAGTATCTCCAGGATTGGATAGCCTTCCGCGTGAAACTGAGAGAGGGTCTTCTTGTCCTCCTGGAATTGATTGATGCGGCCTTGGAGTTCCTCCACCGGTTTCCATTGGGTTTCCATCTGAGCCACTTGCCTCTTGAGTGACCTGGACTGGTCCTGAAGCTGGCCGAGGGAGTGAACGCTGTACAATGCAAAGGCGGCATAGAGAAGAATCACCGCGAGAAGGGCCCACAGCACCTTGGGAGCCTGCCATGGCTTCAAGAGAAGGGGGGCTTCGAAGGTAGTGATCTGGTCGAGTTCCAGAAAATGTTCAACCCAGTGCGAGAGGACGGAGCCCGGCAGAGCTCGCATTGCCACGGGAATCCCCTGGCCCTTCCAGGATTCCCAATGCTTCTCGGCGCTGTCACCTTGAGTGCAGGGTACCTGGACGCGGTACTTGTCCCCGCATGTTCCATTTCCAAGTGACTGGAGCGTCTCGATAAACATTTTCACATGCCCTGTGCCATTTCCCAAGAGAATGGAATCCAGGAGGTTGCCCTGGTAATATCGGTTGACCTCCGCATGGGAGGGATCAATTGATCGACCAAAGAACTCGATGGGCAGGCACTCGTCTTCAGGACTGGGGGGATTGGACAGGGCTTTGTAGGCGAGGGCCGAGGGAATGATGGCGAATGAGCTGAAAAGGGGTGCTCCGAGGGCCTGGTGGAATTTTTCGTATATCCCCCTTTGGAGGGTGAAAATGGGGACTGACAGGTGATGGTTGATGGGAACTGCCGGACCTGCGAAGTGCAGCGTCGTTTCGGTCTCATAGAAGACATTGTCCTGCCAGTCGAAGACCAGGGCTTCTTCCAGTTGGTCCTTAAGGGAGATGGGGTAGTGCTCGCAATGAAACGAGTAATAGTTCCTGGGCAGAATGAGGAGGAGCGCCGTCGGACGCCTGTCCCTGGGCTTGAGGTTCAGGCGCTGAAGGGAGTCGAAGATGTTGTCGCTTTCCGAGAGAGCCTGGGTCTCGCTCGCGTCGATCTGCCACTGGCGCCACTGGCGCTGCGCCCGCAACACCTCCACATGGCGGCCTTCGACGTAAACCGCCGTGAGACGCTTGG
>CAZURN010000344.1:0-3461 GCA_964623165.1 uncultured Syntrophobacteraceae bacterium | reverse complement strand
CTCTCACGCCGAAGACACGGGTTCGAACCCCGTTGGGACTACCAGGATAACTTGAAGGCCTGCGGTGATACACCGCAGGCCTTTCGTTTTCACGCCGGAGTCGAACAAACCAAAGTTGTGAGGCTCGCTCAGCGCACCCGTTTGCACGGACAGCATGTCGCCATGAAGGAAGACAACCATCTCACCATTCGTCCCGTTTCCGTTCTCATCCGGCAGATCTCTATCCCGGCGAGTGTGGGCTATTTCTTCAACACCATGTTCAATATCGTGGACACGTACTTCGGCGGGCTCATCTCCACCCAGGCTCTGGCGGCTCTCTCCCTTTCATTCCCCGTCTTCTTCATCATCATCGCCATGGGTACAGGCCTCTCCACGGGTGTCACGGCGTTGGTGGGCACCTCCCTCGGTGCCGAAGACCTCGAAGACGCAAGACTCTTGGCCGTTCAGGGAATATCCTTCGGTATCGTTGCAGGGTTGATTCTGGCACTCGTGGGTATCAACGCCGCTCCTTTTCTTTTCAGGACCCTCGGGGCCTCCTCAGAGTACCTCGCCATGTGCATGGATTACATGAGACCTCTGCTGGGTGGCACCGTCTTTTTCACTGTCAATTACATGCTCAATTCCATTTTGTATGCATTGGGTGACACCCGTTCGTTTCGAAATTTTCTTGCAGCAGGTTTCCTGTTGAACATCCTGCTTGACCCCTGGTTCATCTACGGGGGGGGCGGCCTGCCATCCATGGGGATCTTCGGTGTTGCCCTGGCGACAGTCGTCATACAGGGAATGGGCTCCTTGTACCTGGGAAGCAAGGTCATCGGCACGGGAATACTCTCCGGGGCCGGTTGGCGAGATATTCGTCCTCGCCGGGGGGCTTTCAGGCAGATCGGTCGCCAGGGATTTCCCGCAAGTGTGAACCTCATGACTGTAGGGGCGGGGATCTTCGTGATCACCTATTTCGTGAGTCAATTCGGCAAGGAAGCCGTTGCAGCATATGGCATCGCCACGCGTGTGGAGCAGGTCCTGCTTCTTCCCACCATCGGGCTCAGTATTGCGACCCTCAGCATCGTCGCCCAGAACAGCGGGGCGAAACAGTATGCACGCGTAAGGAAAGCCGTCACCCTCGCCCTGAAGTACGGAGGGTTCCTGATGGCGGTATCGGGAATTTTCCTTTATTTCCTCGGTGGGTTTATGATGGGTTTTTTCACGGATGATGCGTCGGTCCTGGAAATCGGTTCCGGGTATCTGCGCATCGCCGCGTTCGTGCTGTACGCTTATGTCATTCTCTATGTGAACGTGGCTTCCCTTCAGGGGATCAAGAGGCCAAATTTTGCCATTTGGATCGGATTATATCGGCAAATTGCCGCGCCAGTGGCCTTCTTCGGCCTGTCGACCCATGTGCTCGGATTCGGTCTGCAAGGAATCTGGTGGGGGATCTTCTGCATCACCTGGAGCGCTGCCATCATCACGCTCATGTATGCCAGGCGGCTCCTCAATCCTTTGACACGTGGAACCTGAATCGGCTCTTTTCGACGCATTTTGGAACATCGCCACCGGAGTATCGGCTACGAAAAGGAAGCCCTGAAAGCTCAGCCGCCACAAAGATCGTATCGATTTTTCGGTGCATCCCTCCCACCCGGGTTCTGCTTTTTCATTCAGAGCGGTTCTCAGAGAACAGGTTCAAGTACTGCTCGTATCCTTCCTTCTCAAGGTCCTCTTTGGGAATGAAACGCAGTGAGGCGGAGTTGATACAGTATCTGAGCCCGGTAGGTGCCGGCCCGTCGTTGAACACGTGACCGAGGTGCGAATCGCCGTGCTTGCTGCGGACTTCCATGCGGGCCATGAACAGACTCCTGTCCAGCTTCTCCACGATGTTCTCCTTTTCGAGTGGCTTCCAGAAGCTGGGCCACCCGGTCCCTGAATCGTATTTTTCCGTGGAGCTGAAGAGGGGCTCGCCCGAGACGACATCCACATAGATCCCCTCTCGCTTGTTGTTCCAAAACTCATTCTGAAAAGCAGGTTCTGTCCCGTCGTGCTGGGTCACCTTATACTGCAAGGGGGTCAGCCTCTCACGAAGTGCTGCATCGTCTGGTTTGGAGTAGTCTTTCTCCTTGGCATCGCCCCCAATTCTTTCTTCGTCTTTCCCCTTGCCCCAAGCTCTGCCCAGAAACTGGTCACGCCCCGAATACGTGCGGTAGGTGTTGTACCGCATGGAGTGAGTCTTGTAATAGCCCTGGTGGTAGTCTTCTGCAGCGTAAAACCTGGTTGCCGGAAGGATCTCCGTTACAATGGGTCTGTCGAATCGTCCGGATGCTTCAAGTTCTCTCCTGGATTCCTCTGCCAGTCGCCTCTCCTCGTCGTCGCTGAAGAATATGGCACTCCGGTACTGAGACCCCCTGTCCACGAACTGCCCCCCCGAGTCGGTGGGGTCCACATGGCGCCAGAAGAACTCCAAGAGCTCCTTGTAGGAGATCTTGACAGGGTCATAGACCACCTGGATCGCCTCCACATGACCGGTCGTTCCTGACGAGACCGCTTCATAGGTGGGGTCTTCCGTCTTTCCCCCAGTGTACCCCGAGATCACCTCAATAACCCCGTCAACCTTCTCGAAGTCTGCCTCCACACACCAGAAGCATCCTCCTGCAAAAACGGCTTTCTTATAACTAGATTCCTCCAATTTCATGGCCTTTTCCGTCCCTGTTTGAATGTCAGTGGCGTACACCGTGACTGAAGAAAACCCCAGTGCCAAAATGATCAAAGCTGCAAGCAGATGCGCCTTCATGTCCTTTGTCTCCCAACCAATGTTGCGACCCCCACTGGTCGTCTGGTTGACTATCCGTGTTGGCCTCCCAAATCCGTAAGTAAACTGTTAACCGGCTTCTTTTAATGCTTGTGCAAGCTTTGTCCAGTCTCCCCTGCAAAATGGCTGAGAGAGCCCATTGAAAAAAATGATAGGCTATCCATGCTCATACTCTATCCCAGTGACATTTCAGGGGCTGCCATGCAGAAGTGGCTTGGGAGGATGGGTGAGTGCCTTACGTGTGATGTTGACGGGTGACTTGGGAAGACAACTGGGACAGGTGGGGAACCAGATCGGTCAAAGTGGAGCGATGGGAACAGCGGGGCATGATGTCGAAAGCAATTTTCATGTTGGCAGGCGATAGCCGCGAACCACGGAAAGGCTATATTTTGGATAACTGAATATTGGGGGTTGGATCGAGGTGAACGGTCTTGAGCGGCCTGACCCAGTCCGCAGAAGAACCACGCTCACCCCGAGGAAATCTTCTAAGAAACCGCCGATCACTTGGCGATGTGTTTCAAAGGACCAAAGGAATTCCGATGATGTCGGCACTCCGCTCCATACCAGAGAGGCTCTCAGTAATACCCACCATAGCTGGCCATGGAATTATAGAAAAGGGAGTATCCGTTGTACAGGTCTGAATAGTATGCATAATCAATGGCAG
>CAZURN010000343.1:0-3466 GCA_964623165.1 uncultured Syntrophobacteraceae bacterium | reverse complement strand
CCGGTTCAAGAGAAGGAGGGCGTATGATTCTCATCGGTGAAGATTTGAACGTCATGTCCAAGGAACTCTCTCAGGCCATCAAGGAACGGAACCCAGAGCCCATCAAACGATGTGTCTTAGGGCAGGTGCAAAACGGCATGGACTATTTGGACCTCAATGTTGGCCCGGTGAAGAAGGATCCCGTGGAAACCATGGAGTGGCTGGTCCAATTGGTTCAGGAATATGCGGACACGCCGCTATGCCTTGACACCACCAACCATGTGGCCATGGAGGCGGGGCTCAAGCTCTGCAAGAAGAAACCGATCCTCAATTCCGCTTCCGGCTCGTCCGAAGGCAAGCAGAACATGATGCCCCTCGCCGCCAAGTTCAAATGCGGGCTGGTGCTCTCGGTGATCAATGATGCGGGGTTGCCTGCGGATGCGGACGAGAGGGCGGCAAGCATCATGGAATCGGTCGCATATGCCAACGAACTAGGCATAGCCAACGAAGACATCTGGGTGGACCCCGTCCTCATGCCGGTGGGCATCGACCAGCGGCAAATCGCCGCCTACATGGATTTCGTTCGCATGCTTCCGGACATTGTTCCGGGAGCCAAGTGCACCTGCGGGCTGTCAAACCTCTCTTACGGGGTGCCCAAGGAATTGAGGGGACTCCTCAATCGCACATTCCTCGTGATGATCGACCGGATCGGTCAGCCCTCAGCCATCGTGAGCGGCTTCGACGAGGAGCTAATCCGTCTCATCCGGGGTGACCTGCCTGACCTTGTCAACCTGATTTACCGGGCCATGGACGAAGATGATGTGGACCTCACGGGTCTCTCACCCAAAGAGGTCGAATACGTGAAGACCACCAATGTGTTGATGGGGAGAAGCTTGTTCTCGAGTTCCTGGCTCGAGGTCTGAGAGGAGGGGGATGCGATGAAATACGAGGCGCCACTGGAGAAGTACCCCGTGAACATTCGGGAAGTCGTTTGGGGACCGGCGGGCAACTCGGTCAAGATAGGAGGGGAGAACACTCTGCCGTTTCACTACTTCGAGGGCTCTTTGCCGAACCTCGCAGGTCTGGCCATGGAAGTCCTCGATATGGAACCGGAGAACTGGTCGCCCATCGTGCTGGAGCCTTTCAAGGGCGTGGTGGAGGACCCGGTGAAATGGGCCAGGCAATGTGTTGAGGTCCATGGTGCTGGAATCATTTGCCTGCGCTTGGTGAGCACGGATCCCATGGGCAAGGATGACTCTGCCGGGGATGCGGCGGCAACCGTTCGCAAGGTAGCCGATGCCGTCAGTGTGCCGCTCATTGTTTGGGGTACGGAAGCGGAGGAAAAGGACACGGAAGTCCTCGTGGAGGTCGCACGGTCATGTGCAGGGAGGAACCTTCTTTTGGGCCCTGTGGTGAAGGGCAACTATCAGGAGGTTTCCAAAGCGGCTTTGGATCATGGACATGGAATCGTTGCGCAGGCCTCCATGGATGCCAATCTCACCAAGGAATTGAACATTGCCCTGTGCAAGACTTTCCCCCCGGAGAGGATCGTGGTCGATCCGACGTCCTCGGCACTCGGATACGGCTTCGAATACACCTATTCCATCATAGAGCGCATCAAGCAATTCGGGCTCTTTGACAAGGACAAGATGATGCTCATGCCTATCCTCGCCGACGTGGCGGCAGACTGCTGGAGGGCCAAGGAGGCTAAGGAAAGCAGGGAGCAGGGTGTTCTGTGGGAGGCTGTCACCGGGATTTCGTTTCTTCTGGCTGGGGCAAATCTCCTCGTCTTGAGGCACCCGGATTCTCTCAGGCTCATCAAAGAGATGATCACGGAGTGTTGACCCCACAGCGGACGAAAAGGAGGAACAGCGTATGGCTCTCAAGGGTGCGGACATATTGAAAAGCCTTCCCAAGACCAACTGCAAGGAGTGTGGCTATCCCACCTGCTTTGCGTTTGCCATGAAGATCGCCACCGGTGGCGCCAAGCTCGATGAATGCCCCCACATGGCTCCCGAGAGCAAGGCCGAGCTCGAGGGCTTGCTCGCGCCCCCCATCAAGCTGGTCACCATCGGAACGGGGGACCAGGCGCTCGTCATCGGAGAAGAGGAGGTTCTGTTCAGACACGACAAGACCTTCTTCCGGGAAACAGGGATTGCGGTCCTCATTTCGGACAAGCAAAGCGATGCGCTCATCGATGAGAAACTGAACAGGGTCAAGGGATTTCATTTTGAGCGGATAGGACAGAAGCTTAAAGTCAACCTCCTGGCCCTCTCTCACGATTCAGGGGACAGGGGAAGATACGAGGCCTTGGTCAAGAGAGCATGCGGTAACACCGATCTGCCATTCGTCCTCATTTCGTGCGAAACGGACGCGCTCCTGTCCGCCGCAGCGCTTTGCGCAGACCGCAAACCCCTCGTCTACCCCATCACCAAGGACAACTTGGGTGCGGCCCTCCCCAGGCTCAAGGAACTCAAGACGCCGGTCGGGGTCTGGGCCAAGGGGGTGGAGGAACTGGTTCCCGTGACTGAGGAACTTCAGGCTGCGGGAATCGACCAAATGGTTCTGGACCCCGGCTCCAAGAACATGCTGGAAGCCGTGCGTGACCAGACACTCATCCGACGGTCGGCCCTCAAAAAGGGTTTCAGACCCTTGGGCTATCCCACCATCGCCTTTCCCTGCTTCATGTACCCAGACAAATTCAAGGAGGTCCTGGCAGCCGCCGCGTGCATCGCCAAGTATGCCGGCATTGTCGTTGTGGACCAAGTGGATGAGCACTTCCTATTTCCTCTCTTGGTGCATCGCTTCAACATCTATACGGATCCCAGAAGGCCCATGACGGTGGAGGAGAAGGCCTATGAGATCCTCAATCCGGACGAGAATTCCCCCATCCTCATTTCCACCAACTACGCCCTGGACTACTTCATCGTCTCCGGGGCCATCGAGGAAGCGAGGATTCCCGCGTACCTCTGCATTAAGAACACGGACGGGCTGGGTGTGCTTGCGGCCTGGACTTCCGGCAAGTTCAACGGAGAAGCCATTGCGGACTTCATTAAGAAATTCGGAATCGAAAACAAGGTGAAACACAGGAAGCTCATCATTCCAGGGGTGGCGAGGAAGCTTAAGGGCGAGCTCGAGGAGGAACTTCCCGGATGGGAGATCGTTTTGGGTCCTCAGGAGGCGAGTGAAATACCCAAGTTCCTGGCTGAAAAGTGGAGTGGCTGATGGGACATTATGGAAAGCTGGATGAAGAGACCGTCAGGGAAAAAATGGGCATGTTGCTCAGCAGTTGCGAGAGGGACCAGAGCCGTGTCATTCCCACGCTGCAGCTGGTTCAGGAGACTTTCGGATATCTGCCCCCTGAAGCCATCGGTCGGGTGGCCGCGCACCTTGGAATGTCAGAAGTGCAGGTCTTCGGGGTCGCTTCCTTTTACAACCATTTTCGATTCACTCCCCTTGGGAAGTATCCCATCCAGATGTGCATGGG
>CAZURN010000342.1:0-3468 GCA_964623165.1 uncultured Syntrophobacteraceae bacterium | reverse complement strand
TCCACGGAACCGTTTCCAAAGTGGGAATCCATGTCTCGAAAGAATGACCTGGAAGGGCTGATCTGGAGTTTGTTGCTCAGGGCCAGCACCGCCTCTGCCTTGTCCTGGACATTGAGGTGGAGGAATGTCTTGCATGTCCCCGGGTGGCTCATGAGAAGGTGGCGCAATCTGGCCAGCCCGTCTTGGTCGAGACGGTCGGCCGAAAGGTGGATGTGGATGGACTCCACCGCCTGCACCTGCGCCTCCTCGAGAGTGAGGATCCTGCTCGCCACCAGTTTGCTCCCCTTTTCATCGTGTTGAACCTTGCCAAACACCACCAGGGGCTCGTCCCGGTCCAGGAGGGCGCGGGCCTGAGGGAAAGTGTCGGAAAAGGCAACCACTTCCAGGATTCCTTCCCGGTCCTCAAGGGTCAGGAACCCCATGCGATCCCCTTTCTTGGTGGTCAATTCCTTAATGATTCCAAGCATTCCGCATAGGACCGCCTCCGTTCCCTCCTTCTTTTCTCTTACCGACTGGGTGTCGGCGGTGCACAGCGATGCCAGTTGTTCCGCGTAGAAATCCAAGGGGTGGCCTGAAATGTAAAAACCCAGCGATTCCTTTTCAAACTGGAGGGTGGTCCGGCTGTCCCACGGGGGGACATCGGGGAGCGACGGAGTGGGAAGCCTCTTCCTGGCTCGCAGGATTTCGAACATGTTCACCTGCCCTGTCTGGCGATCCTTTTGGACGATCTGGGCCTTTTCAAGGGCTTCATCCAGGACGGCCATCACCGAAGCGCGCACAGGGTGGATGGAATCGAAGGCCCCGCATTTGATGAGATGTTCCAGGACCCGCCGGTTCACCTTTTGGGTATCCACCCTCTGACAGAAGTCGTAGATGGATACAAACGGCCCCTTCTGGTCACGGGCGCTCAGGATCACCTCGATGGCCGTTTCCCCCACGTTCTTCACCGCCCCGAGGCCGAATCGGATCCTCTCGCCGACCACGGTGAAATCCTTGTTGCTCGCGTTAACGTCCGGCGGGAGGATCTCGATGTTCTTTTCCCGACACTCGTTGATGAACTTCACCACCTGGTCCGTGCTGCTGAGGAAGCTGTTGAGCAGTGCGGCCATAAACTCGACGGGATAGTGGGTCTTCAGGTAGGCGGTCTGGTATGCGATGAGGGCGTATGCGGCGCTGTGGGACTTGTTGAAGCCATATCCCGCGAATTTTTCCATGAGGTCGAATATGTGATTCGCCTTGGCGAGGTCGATGCCCTTTGCCTTGGCCCCCGCAAGAAATCGCTCCCTCTGGGGCTTCATGACTTCCGGGAGTTTCTTGCCCATGGCACGGCGAAGCAGATCCGCTTCCCCAAGGCTGTAGCTGGCCAGCCGACTGGCAATTTCCATGACCTGTTCCTGGTAGAGGATGACCCCGTGGGTCTCTTCCAGAATGGGACGCAGGTCATCCACATCGTAGGTGATTTCCTTCTTCCCGTGCTTCCCCTGGATGTAATGCTCCACCATGCCGCTCTCCAAGGGGCCGGGACGATAAAGGGCCACCAGGGCCACAATGTCCGAAAAGTTCTCGGGGCGCAGCCGCACCAGGATATCCCTCATGCCTGAGCTTTCAAGCTGGAACACCCCGGCGGTGTCGGCTCGACTGAGGAGGCCGTAGGTTTCCTGATCGTCCAGCGGGAGATCCTCCATGTTCAATTCGATCCCATGATTCTTACGGATGAACTGGACGGCGTTGTGAATCACGGTGAGGTTTCTGAGGCCGAGGAAGTCGAATTTGATGAGTCCGGCCTTTTCCACGTACTTCATGGAATACTGGGTCACCGTTTCATCGGCCTGTCCTTTGTAAACGGGCATGTATTCGACGATGGGCTCGTCGGCCATGACCACGCCTGCCGCATGGGTCGAAACGTGCCGGGTCAAACCCTCCAGGGCCGAGGCGATTTCGAAGAGTTCCCTCAGCTGGGGGTTGTCCCGTTGAAGCTCACCCAGCCGTGGTTCCAACTGAAAGGCTTCCTTGAGTGTCATTTTGGCCGAGGAGGGGATGAGCTTGGCGATCCGGTCCACTTCGTTATAAGGCATGGCCAGGGCACGCCCCACATCGCGGATGACGGCCCGGGCCTGCATGGTCCCAAAGGTGGCGATCTGGGCCACCCTGTCCTTGCCGTACTTGTCCGACACGTATTGGAGGACCTGTTCGCGGCCATGAACGCAGAAATCCACGTCGATGTCGGGCATGCTGATGCGTTCCCGGTTGAGAAATCGCTCGAAGATGAGGCCATGCTCGATGGGGTCGAGGTCCGTGATGTTCATGACATAGGCGACCAAGCTGCCTGCAGCCGAGCCCCGCCCAGGCCCCACGGGAATCCCCTGGTTTTTGGCGTAATTGATGAAATCCGCCACAATGAGAAAATAGGTGGGAAAACCCATTTCCCGAATGACCTCAAGTTCATAGCGAAGTCTCTGCTCATATTTTTCCAGTTCTCTGGCGCCAAAACCGGGATTCTTCTTGCGGATCTGTGCCAGTCGTTTCTCGAACCCATCCAGGACGGTCTTCTCGAAGCGTGTGTCCAGGCTCTCTCCCGGTTCCAGGGGAAAAAGCGGGAAGTGGTATTGATCAAGCTGGATTTCGAGGTTGCAGCGTTCTGCGATGGCCAGAGTGTTTTCCACGGCATCGGGCACGTGCTGGAATTCCCGGATCATTTCCTCGGGCGGTTTGAAGTAGAGCTGGTCCGTGTGAAATTTCAGGCGTTTTTCGTCGAGGATCGTCTTGCCTGTCTGGATGCACAGGAGAATCTCATGAGCCCGTGCATCGCTGCGCTTCAAGTAGTGGCAGTCGTTGGTTGCCACGAGAGGGAGTCCCATGGCCTGTGCCATGACGATGAGGGCATCGTTGGCTTTGGCTTGTTCAGGAATGCCGTTGGCCTGGAGTTCCAGGTAAAAATTGTCCCTTCCGAAAGTCTCCGCATAGTCCGCCGCCACTTTTCGGGCGGCCTCCTCCTGCCCTCTGAGCAGGTGGGTGTTGATTTCTCCCTTGAGGCAGCTTGAGAGGGCGATGAGCCCATCCGAGTGGGCTCGTAGGATCTCTTTGTCAATGCGCGGCTTATAGTAGAAGCCTTCCATGTGTGCCGCTGAAATAAGCTTCATGAGATTCCTGTATCCGGTGATGTCCTTGGCGAGGAGCACCAGGTGGTAGGACCGATCGTCTTCCTGCGGCTGACCATTTTCAATCTTGGTATGACGCTCGAAGCGGCTGCGCGGGGCGAGGTAAACCTCTGCCCCCACAATCGGTTTTAGCCCCGCCTTCTTCGCCATGATGTAGAATTCGAGGGCGCCGAACATGTTGCCGTGGTCCGTGATGGTGACGGCCGGCATGCCGTGGCTCCTGGCGGTATTCATGAGATCCTGGAGGCGGATGGCGCCATCCAGAAGGCTGTACTGGGTATGGACGTGGAGATGGACAAAAGGGGTCATG